>JAUCGL010000002.1 GCA_030378105.1 Candidatus Halobeggiatoa sp. HSG11
TATTATCTTTATTTCTGAACTTCTACAACAGGGACAGTTTTCTGATTGGTTAAGTTTTTTCATTATACTATTTTAAACTATTAATTAATATTTTGCTAGTATTAATTTTACTTGGAGCCCAGTACCGGTGTATGACGTTATCACTTATACCCCTACTCATTCATGTCCAGTTTGTTGCAGGAGTTATTGATGCTGCTTTTATTTCCCTTGGTAATGGATTTATTTAATCAAGGAATCAATGTTAAAACCGTTTTAGATATTAAAACAATCAAAAAAATTTAAACTCTCACACAAGTTGCCACCTACTTGACTTCACCTATCCATGCCTCTTAACTTATAATTTAAAAGTCCATTTAGTATGAATAACAAAATATCGTTTTAAGTATTGACTAAACAAATAACTATACGTACAATTAAATAGATAATATTTATATAAATTAACCATATGATATTTATATCTTATTTAATTAAGAATTGCTATAATGTTAACTCAGGAAACATAGGATTAAAACATGAAAAAAACATTTACTTACTTATTATTGGCAATAATAATAATCGGTTGCGGAAAAACTAGACCTCTGCATATCGGTTCTAAAGATTTTACTGAGCAATTTATTTTGGCAGAAATGGTAGCTCAATTACTTGAAAATGAAAAAATTGTAGTTAAACGTTCTTTTCCTTATGGAGATACTTTTTCCTTATTGGAAGCCATTAAACATGGGGATTTAGACATATATGTTGAATATAATGGTACTGGTCTTATCATGTTGGGGCAACCCCCTGTTAATGATGGAGATGAGGCTTTTGAGAAAGTAAAAAAATTGTTTCAACCGTTGGGTTTGGAATGGCTAGATCGACTTGGATTTGCTAATAATTACGTATTACTTATGCGGCGAGATCGAGCTTTATCATTAAAAATTTCCAAGATAAGTGATTTAACTAAAATACCTACCAATATCAAATTAGCAGTTGAACCAGAGTTTATAACTCGTCCATTAGATGGATTATCGGCTTTACAACGTCGCTATGGCTTAAATCGTATGTTGCCTATAATTAAAGATAATGATAAATCAATTGTTTACCAAGCGTTACTGGATGGGAAAGTTGATGTTGCAGAAGGTTTTTCTACCGAAGGACGAATTGAAGATTTTGGTTTGACGGTATTGGAAGATGATTTGGAATTTTTTCCAGTTTATCAACCTTCACCATTAGTTCGAGCCAGCACTTTAGAACGTTATCCTAAATTAAGACCAATATTAAAAAAATTAACTGGTTTGATTGATACAACTAGTATGCGGCAGATGAATCGAGAAGTGGAATTAGAAGGACAGGATTATCAAGTAGTTGCCAGAGATTTTTTGATTAAACATCAGTTAATTAAACAAAAAGCAAAATCTGCTAAATCTGAGGAATTAACCATTGTCGCTGGTTTATTAAATGATGTAAGCGGTAGTATAAGTAAAGCTCTTCGAGCAGTTCGTAAAACTTTTCCCGGACGACGAGTTAATGTGTCGCAACTTACCGATCCATTAGCTGCAATTCAATCTGGTGAAGCTAGGTTGGGTATTTTAAGTGCTGAAGCGTTCTTTACTTTAACCGATGATTTTTTACCTTTAACAAATAAAACTATTGAAGCTGTTGGAGTTATTGGCAATCGAATGGCACATATTGTAACTCTACAAAATAGCGATATTAATTCAATGGCGGATATAAAAAAGTTGGGAGTTGGAGTAAAAAATGGGGCTTCGGCTCGCAGTGCAGAAATGATATTTACTTCGTTAGAAAAGTTGGACAATATGGAGTTGTTATACGAAGAGAATTTATCAAAACAAGTGCAGGCTTTAAAAAATAATGAGTTAGATGCGTTGTTTTTGATGGTGCCGGTTGGTCATGAGGAATTGATGTTAATGATGAATCAGGAAATATTTAAATTATTATCACTAACTGGTTGGAAAACTGGGAATAATTTGATTAGATTTCCTTTTTTTAGATTAGCAAGAATCCCAATGAATACTTATGAACAGCAATCAAGTATTATTGAAACTGTTAGCACTCAAATGGTTTTAGCCGGACCAACTCCAATTGACACTATTATTGGTGATAGAGGGCCAGCAACAGTTATTTCTGCTAATGTACAACCATTATCTGATTCGTTAGTTTTACAGTTAAATAAGGAGCTAAGTATTGATGAAAAACTGGACCCTGCAATCCCGGCGGCTAATATTTTAAACCAACAGACCAAGCCACTTTCTAATCCATTGAACCCTTCAAAAATAGAATCAATATTTAACTTTTTTATTATGTTAGCAATTGCATTCTTATTCTTCTTATTTATTCGGGAAGAGAAGACTTGAATTTAATTATTAATTGCTAATTATTAATTGTTAATTAAAATCAACATCTTAATAATTGACAATTCTATTTTTGAGTTGTTTGTGGAATTTCAAGCAGGTGGGTCGGGTTAACGTAATTGAGTTTAGCAAGATAATGTTACCCGATGTTCAATGATGTTGGGTTTGTCGCTAACTCCCAACCTACTTCTGGTTAATTATTAAGGTGTTGATTTTCATTAACAATTAATAATTAACCATTAACAATTCTATTTCTGGGTTGTTTGAGGGGTTCCGAGTTCAACTGGTAATTCAGTTGATAATTCAGCAGTTGTTGGAGTTGCTAAAACATCTGGAACAGCAGCATTAATTCGTTCCACCGGTCCCAAATCATCTAATTTCATTTGTATCCAATCAAGATGCTGTGCGGATAAACTTTCACTTTTCACCGCCTCAGTATAAGCAGTTCGGGCTACATCCATCTTTCCCTGTTTAATTGCAATATCACCTCGTAATTCAGTATAGGAACCTTTGAATTTTTCTGTTTTAATATTCGCAATCAAATTACTAGCATCATCTAGTTTATCTTGTGATATAAGCAACTTAGCTTTACGCAAACGAGCTATATGAGTCAGTTCTGATATACCACTTTGTTGATCTATTATCCATTGTAAACGAGCATGAGCGGTCTCAATTTCACCGTCTTCAACATCTTGACGAGCCAAGTTCAATGCAGCAAAAATTGAATAAGCACTATTGCTATGTTCAGCCAATAATTTATCAGCAGTATTATGGGCTCGTTGAGTTTGTTTCTGTTCTAATGATATTAAAATATGCTCATAAGCATCAGAAGCAAGATGGGATTGCTGTTCAGTATATGCTTGCCACCAACGCCAACCAAATAGTAATGCAAACCCTATTGCAACTCCACCAACAACTGAGAGTCCATTTTCTTTCCACCATTTTTTTAACGCTTCAACTTGTTCTTCTTCTGTTTCGTAAACTGCCACAATAATTCCTTTAATCTAAATTTTTAAGATAATTAATTAATTCTGATTGTTCTAATATAACCTGAGGACGTTTTTCACGCAAGTATTTTAACGTAATTTTTTGGTTAATCAACTCATCTTCAGCTAAAATCAAGGCTAATGAAGCTCCACTTTTATCCGCTCGTTTAAATTGACTTTTAAAACTGCTTTTACCACAATTAACAAGTAATCGCAAATTTGGTAAAGCATCTCGTAATAATTCCGCTAAATGTAAACCTTGTTTGGTAACTTGTTCATTACCAGCTATAATAAAATAAGCATCTGGAGCATTATTCGGTTTAGGTAATTCACTTTGTAACAACATTAACACAAGCCGTTCAAGACCTAATGCAAATCCAACAGCCTGAATTGTTTTGCCACCAATTTGTTCTACTAAAGAGTCATAACGACCTCCGGCACATATTGTTCCTTGAGTTCCTAAATCGTTAGTTATCCATTCAAATACGGTTCGGTTATAATAATCTAAACCCCTAACTAAACAAGGATTAACTTGATATTTAACTCCAGTTTCATCCAGCAACTCACGAAGTTGGGCAAAATGCTCTTGCGATTCTGTATCCAAACAATCCAATAATTGTGGGGCTGTTTTTATCAGAGGCAACATCTGAGGATTTTTACTGTCCAAAATTCGTAGTGGATTAGTACGCAAACGCCTTTGACTATCATCATCTAACTGTTCTTGATAATCAGAAAAATAATCTATCAATTTTTGTCTATAAGCAATCCGTGCTTCTGTTGAACCAAGTGAGTTAATTTGTAATTCTAAACTATCCAAACCTAATTGTTGCCAAAACCTAGCGGTCATTAAAATAATTTCTGCATCAATGTCTGGACCGTCTAATCCATAAACTTCAGCCCCGATTTGATGAAATTGTCGATAACGACCTTGTTGGGGACGCTCATGGCGAAACATTTGGCCAATATACCATAACCGTTGAATTTGGTTATGAAATAAACCTCGTTGAATTCCTGCTCGCACACAACCAGCCGTACCTTCAGGCCGCAAACTTAAATTATCACCATTGCGATCTGTAAAGCTGAACATTTCTTTTTCAACAATATCAGTCACTTCTCCAATAGAACGACTAAATAGCTCGGTTGCTTCCAATATTGGCAGACGAATTTCTTGATAACCATAACTATCTAAAACTTTTTTGATTATGGCTTCCACATGTTGCCAAATGGGAGTTTGTTCAGGAAGAATATCATTCATTCCTCGTACTGAGGAAATAAGCTTTTTAGCCATAGTTTAATTTTACCATATTTAATCCAAAACTTCTGTTGCTTCGTTATTATTAGGAATCGGATTCAATAGTTGTTGACGGCAGACCTGACAGGTTTCCAAAACCTGTCAGGTCTCAATCCACAGTTGGCAGTTATTTCGGGAATGGAACGAAGTGGATTTCCCGAAACGATTGCTAAGATATTGAATTTCGGGAAATTCGTTTCACTCCATTCCCGAAACAACTGTTCACTATTTTTGTGTTAATATGAAGGATGCCAAAATTCCTTAATGGTTATCCTTAAACTAAAAAATTACTCAACTGCCCCATATTTATCTAATATCCACGTTAAATCACCTTCTTCATTTTCTCCATCGAATATTAAATCAACCCAAATAGTTGAGCTATCCAATAAAGTTTCGTATGTGGCTTTGGATACATGTAAGGATAAATCTTGACCTATTATGGCGGAAATATCGTTGTTGGTTGCTATGTCACAAGAAGCAGGATTAGATTTACAGATTTCTATGCCTACTTGTTTGCCTTCTTCTATACCCTCTTGTATGCCAATTGCATATGCATCATCTAAATCTTCTTGGGTAAGGGGTGGAGATACAGGTATAAAATCTTCCGGTTGCATCATTTTTATTCCAACTGGAGCAGTTGCTCGTTCTTTATAGTTTTCACCCCAACATGCTACCAAGCCGTTTTCACGGATACCACAAGCGAAACTATGAATGGGAGAATAAGCATCAGAGTCACAGCAACCGGGTGGATTATAATATCTAATATCAGCACTTACAGTCACATAAGTAAACTTACCACTAGGTGTAGATGTTGTAGATGGACAACTAACAGAGTAATCAGCTCGTAAACCACAAAATAAAAAGCTTTCAATATTTGGAGAAATCCTGTCACCTCCATAAACACTAAAATCAATCTGACTCAAATAACCATAAGAACCATTACTTTCACCCCAACAACTAGCTGTACCATCAGTTTTAATGCCACAAGTTGTTTGATAACCGGCAGTTATATAAGTCATATCAGCCATATCTTTGGACTGTTCGTTAGAGTTATCACCCCAACATTTAACATTACCATCAGTTGTTAAACCACAACTATGTGAATTACCTAACGCCAATTGAGTAAACACACCCGATGGTGGTGAAGCTTGACCGCTATCATTACTTCCCCAACAAACCGGATTACCATCAGCAGATAAAGCACAAGCATGATAACCACCAGTATCCATTTGGATAAATTTTCCCGGCGGTGGTGAAGTTTCACCGTAATTATCACGTCCCCAACAAACCACATTACCATCGGTTTTAAGACCACAATTAAAATAAAAACCAGCACCTACTTGGGTAAATTCTCCGCTCGGAGCCTGAGTTTGATTATGTTCATTGTTTCCCCAACAAATTAAAGTTTTATCATCCTTAATACCACATACATGCTCAGTTCCAGCACTCAAAGTACTCCCAGCTTGAACACTGGAGACAAACAAATAAGACATAACAATCAACACAAGCCATATTGACCATCTAACATTAACTACCATAATAAATACCTCATTAATTAAATTTTTAAACGCCGTTGCATAAAAAAATCACTCAAACACTGTTTACATTCATGTGCAAGAACTCCGCTTAGACACTCCACTTGATGATTATGCCGAGTATCTCGCAAAATATCAAAACGACTGCCAGCAGCCCCAGCTTTCTCATCATAAGCACCAAACACAACACGTTTAATACGAGCCTGAATAATTGCCCCTGCACACATAGTACAAGGTTCAAGCGTAACATACAAGGTTGCATTGATTAAACGATAATTATTAACCTGTTTAGCAGCCTGTCGTAACGCAATTATTTCCGCATGAGCAGTTGGATCGCAACAAGCAATTGGCTGATTCCAACCTTCAGCAATACATACATCATCTTGCACTATTATAGCACCAACCGGAACTTCTCCTTTATTGGCAAGTTCCAAAGCCCGGTACATCCATTTTTGGTCACGAGTTGTCATTAAAAATACTTATAAATATTTATGATTACAATTGATTTTGTTGACTGATGCCACCTTCACTTTCACTAGTGAAAATAGCGTGGCTACTAATGAATACCGCAGAGCGGTATGGTAGGCATTCCCAACGAGGACATTGGGAACGAGTTGATATTTGACAAGCCGGGTAGGGTTGGTGCAATGAAACCGACCAAACATAATCCAATTAATATTTTTTGTATTACAATGGTCTACCCGGCTTTTTTAATCTAAATATTGATGATATTCAGTATTAGCTAAACAATCACAAAATTCATCATAATTTTCAATTTGGTCACGCCAGCTATGAGGTAATATTTTTTTATGTTTACTCGTCAAATGAATAGGTTCCTCATCCAAAAATTCAAATACCTGTTTATTTTGGGCTAGAATTGATTTTTCATCTGCAAAATAATCTTCATATTTTATGGTAATTAAACGATGATTTTGTAATTGCTTAAGAATATTTTGTTCATCTGCAACTTCTTTGCTAATGGCGTTAAGATTAGTCATCATTTTTGCTAAATCAATATTAACTTTACGTATTTTTACATTTTTTTCAGTAGATGCAAATTGATTTTTATTTAGAAATACTCCAGATATATAACGACGCAACATATTTTCTCGGTATAGATATATAATTGCAATATCTTGATTAGAAAGCAGAAAATCTACAGCATTTTTATTATGATAATTGAAAAAAAAATCCTTAGTACCGAGATTGTTAATTTTTTTCCACGTTTTAAAATTTATTGGTTTTTTCTTTCTAAAATGCGAATATGCTGAATAAATTTGTGAGGCATAAAAAAACTTTTTGTTGGTATAGGCATAATTTAAATAATCAATGACTGAGCCGTTACATAATTTGTACCTTTTACATCTATCATAAAGCGTATAAGGAATTATCATGCTGGCTAATATTTCCCCATAATTAACAATTTTTGGATGCTGATTTAAAGTGTTCGTTAAATAATTACTGCCACTACGACCACTTGTTAAAATAATGTGATGATTCATAATATTACCTGTGAAAGTTATTTGGAACGACAAATTAAATTTGCAGCAGCCGATAAATCTGTAGCTTCATACCAATTGACGTATGATGGTGGTGATTTTTCCAAACCATTGCCTACTTTATATTGAACCTTTAACAATTAGCATGATACCCAGCTAGAATATCACAGACTCATATCACCAATCAACCATGAATTAGTTAAATCAATTTGTTTTTCTGTAGCAGCCGGGTCACTGCTATTAAGTTAAGAAAATAACGATTATTAATCAATACGTTATAATGTTGACTATTTAGCATAGCAAAATGATGTAGCTCAATAATTAACTAAAAATATTGAAGTATTTTTTAAGGTGTAATTTTTGCCTAACAGATAATTTGATATGTATAGTATTGATAATAAATATAAATTCTTACATCATAAAAATTAAATGTCAGCTCGTAGCCCGTAGGGTGGATAAGCGGAGCGTCATCCACCTTCATCATTTTGGTGTATGACGTTATCACTTATACACCCTACGAGCTACGAGTTTGTTCAAAAACAAAAAACAGGGTAGGGTCGGTGAAGCAAAGCGTTTGCGACCATTACGATATAAAACACACATGAATTATTGATTGTATTTATGTTTGGTCGGTTTCATTGCATTACACCGACCCTACTTGGCTAAAAAAGCAAAAAGAGTCCAACAACTCGAAAACCGTAGATGTAGTCCCTACTGACTCGGAAGGGTCCGTCACGGTAAGCAGCACGAACACTGTTATCATAAGTGTACCATGAACCGCCACGCAGCACTCTGTATTCATTATCTTTTTTCCAAACGCTACCATCAATTGGAGCATTTTTATAATTGTCATGCCAACCATCAGCACACCATTCCCAAATATTACCGGCAGTGTCATATAAACCGAATTGATTAACCTTAAAAGAACCTATTGATGATGTATATTCAAATTTATCACCGCAATAATCATCACTACAATTAGCGTTATTTTTACCAATATCATCACCCCACCAATATTTGGTCTCAGTTCCAGCCCGTGCCGCATATTCCCATTCTGCTTCTGAAGGTAGCCGATATTCTCTACCAGTTTGTTTACTTAACCATTTAGTATAAGCCACAGCATTATCCCAAGAAATACCAACAATAGGATGATTTTCATCAGTTAAGGCTGTACCAAGTTTTTTATAATAGTCATCTGTTCCAGTTTTAATATTATATTGATTACCTTCCTCTAACCATTCTGGAAAATTACCACCAGTTGCCTCAGCAAAACGTAAATATTCCTCAACAGTCACCTCAAACTGCCCCATTGCAAACTGATAATCAATATTTACCTCATGCACTGGCTTTTCATTATCATAACCACCACCCTGAATATCACCCATCCGAAAACTCCCAGCCGGAATCCATACCATCTTCGGCCCCAAACCACCATCTTTCAAACGGTCTTGAAATACCTCTATCTTAACCTCTTTTGCCGGCTTCACAGGCAACAAATCAACCTGATTCCATCCCTTCGGCTCAAACTGCAATCTATTATAACTTGCTTCAACCACCACCAAAAACACCACAAACAACCCAACCGTCAAATAACTCGGCAACCTCAACAAATTGGACGGTTCAATCAACTCACGCATCATCTTAGGAACCTTCACCGCCAACCTATCACCAACAAACGACAAAAACACATAATCCCGCAACGGCTTCGACTTTGCACCAAACAACCGCTTAATCAAACTTGGAAACTTCGTAACAATTTGCAACTCAAAATCAGACCTCGGTTTATCCTGAGCAGTCAACAATAAATCCTGCAAACTCAAACGAATAGCCTTCTCCTGCTCCAAAGACAAATCCCATATTAACCGCTCCCGCAACCAATCAGGCATATACCCATACCGAAACCAAGGCAAACGTGCCAATAAACCCAACCGCTCCTCAGTCAACAAACCCAATTGCTCACCCAAATACAGCGTCAACTGCCAACGTAACTCAGGATAAATAGCACAAGCACTAAACCAATAATTGCCCTTCTCCCCCAGAAAATCTCGTACCTGTTCAAGTAATTCAGTCAACACCGCAGCATCCGGTGCATGATGTTCAAGCCAACGCCGTGGACGCTCCTGCAAATACTCAGGAAACTCCCCAGAATCAGTTGGTTGCCAAATATCAGTCTGTCCAACCAATCCCTGTAACCCAGCCTCATTAGCAGGCAAAATAAGAAAATCAGCCCCAGCTAAAATTTGCTCTTGATAGCCCCATTGCTCAGGACTTTCCAAAGTTAATAATGCCTTTTGCGACCATGAAAATTGCTCAATCCAATTAACAACCTGACCAGTTATAGGATTAACCAACCCATTGCCATCAGAAAAAATCAGCAACCGATGATTGGGATAATGCTGGGCTAATTCCGAAAGAGTGAGTGGAACTGGTTTGAGACCTGTCAGGTTTCCAAAACCTGACAGGTCTGGATATAAACGACGTGGAACCGTATCAAAATAATAACGTATAACTGAAACTTCATCAGCAACTATTTGATTAATCAAAGAATTAACTAACTGAGTTTGATGGTCATTAAAAGTCGTTCTATCTATCAAAGCCAAATATTCTGGCCGAATTTTAATCGTACCAGTTATCGGCGTGAACCAACCAGCTTGAATAGTTTTAGCAACCGTTGCATCAACATCCAAAAAATTTGCTGGCACAGAAATATGTTTACGTAACTGTTGAGATGTTCGTGCCAAACTAACTGATTTAAAAAACGTATTTTCTATAGCCTGAACTGGTAAATTTTTTACATCCGGCGGTTCTTTAGTTGATTGCCTTGTTAAAAACAGTTGAATTCGATACCACCACCATAAAAACCAAAGTAATGGCACAAGTAACAAAAATTCTGCTGGCGGTAACTTATCCCATACAGCCGGAATAACCGGTACATCTGGTAGTTGGATTACCTCTTCGTTCTCAAGTGCTGGTTGAACAGGCTGAACAGTTTCATCAATATTTGGTTGAACTGGTTGAGTTATGTTACTTGGTTGTGTTGGTTTAGGAACCTCTTCATCCTTCGGAAAATAAGTTGTATTTACCCAATAAATTCCCGATAACAATACAATAATTAAAACAGTCCATTTCCATAAACGTATATTTTTAAAAATTGAGACTACCAAACCTGACAGGTTTAAATCTCGTATATTATTACCTGAATTATCAATATGTGTTTCAGTTTCAACCACAATTTCAACTTGCTGAAACTGACCAACCCATTTATCAAAATACGTATCAAATTCAGCCTGTTCTTGAGGTGAATGACAAAGAATTGGAGCCAATAACATCCGCAGTTCAGACAAATCAGACGGCAATTCACCTCGTGCTGCCAGAGCCAAAACCAAATCCTGTGCAGCAATATACTGTGTCGCCCCAATGTTATAGCCGGCAAAACGCAAATCATCTATTAAAGTGATTAATTTTTTGGTTAGAATGTCTTCTATATTCATTATGCAGCTAACAATCTGACGCTTAAAACTTCGTTTTCAGTGAAAGATTGGATTGCTGATTCAGGAACAGTTATTACAGCTATTGTATCTCCGAGTGCATTGAACACTTCCAATGAATAACCATCTTCATATTCAGAAACAGGATAATATTCAACAACAGTTGCAATATCTCCTTTTTTCAAGTTTTTTTCAGGAATATCTTTGTTAAGAACGACTTCTTCAAATAATTTGTATTTCATATCATTTTGTTAGGGTACATAAAAATTAAATATCGTTCCCAAACTCTTGTTTGGGAACGCACTGCCAAAAAGCTCCGCTTCGTCATTAATAATGATATACCATAACCTCAATCAAAGCAGAGCTTTAACAACATTGGGTTCCCAAACAGGAGTTTGGGAACAATAATGAAAGTTCTCAGACCTTGCAGGTCTTTTGGCCAAAATATTTATCTGAAAAGCTATAGAACTATTCTTCACTTAATGCAACCTGCTCTAACCGTTTCAACACACTAAAAACCGTATATAATTCATTGCCCGGATTCCGCAGTTCAAACACCCTAGACAAAGCATACTGTGGAACATCACCCTTAACCAATTTGATAAAAACAAAACTTCCACCGGTTGTTATCATGCCAAAACAAGGTTTATCTTGATTATCATTAACCAACATATAGGCCAATATTTGTGCCAATCCAGCTTCAATCGAAAAGGCCGCCTGTTTTGATTCAATAACCATGACCCAAAATTGCTCTTTCAAAACCAAAACATCAATTTTCCCCTCAACAATCATATCGCCATCCATATTGGAAACTTTAATTGAATATTCTGATTTAGTATGAAGAGGATACGAATAAAAATCAGTGAGATGTAATAATGGCCCCAGTATCGCCATTTTAACCGTGTCTTCAAGTAACGGAGGATACTTTATCAAATTGAAATAACTCTCTTTTATTCGATTAATAACCTGTTTATCTAAATCGGTTATTTTTGGCAATTCTGTTTGCCACTCAGAAAAAAACTGCTCATTATCCTCAAGTTGAAGACCAAATTTAGTTTCCAAGTCATGTAATGAAATATCTGTTGCACGAATTGTTTGACTCATCGTAAAATATCCTTTGCCTTATCAGTATCTTCCTTCATTTTAACCAAGCTACTCAAACTATCCAACACACAATCAGGATTATCTGCAATCGGATTATCCGCATCAGGATACATCTCACGCAACACCATCAACCAATTAAGTAACTCAGCAGTTGAAGGCTTTTTCCGCAAGTTCCCATTTCGCAATCGTAAAAATATCTCCAAAGCTTGATTGAGAAACTCATCACTAGCAAACGTCCCCAAACGAGCAGTAATAATTTTCTCCAAATCAGTTTCGTCAGGAAAAGGAACATTATAATAAATACAACGCCGTAAAAATGCTTCCGGCAATGGCTTCTCCGAATTACTTGTCAATACTAATATTGGCGACATATTCTCGGTTATTTTTATTTCTGTATTTCTTAATTCTGGAATTCGAAAATATAAGTTCTCAATTTCATTAAGAATATCATTAGGAAAATCTAACGGAGCTTTATCAATTTCATCAACCAACACCACTGAACGGCAAGGCTCAACATGCTCAAATTCATTTGGCAAATAATTCTGAACTATTTCAAGTGGATTAGTGCGTATAATCGCTTCACCCAAAGCATTATAAGTAACATAATCAACACTGTGTTTCTGTACTCCTTGTTCACCCAATTGAGCCGCCTGTGCATCATGAAACCGTCCCAGTGCATCATAAAAATAGAATAAATCTTTAGCAGTAGAAGTTGATTTAGTCTCAAATTTAAGTGGTTGTCCTAAACCCAATTGATAAGCTAGGCTATATGCCAATTGAGTTTTTCCAGTTCCCGGCTCTCCAGTCAATAACAACGGTTGCCCCAATAGCAATGCAACATTCACCGCCTTAACCAAACCTTCATCCGGCAAATAAGCTTCAGGATGTGTTTGAGTATTTTGGCGTGCTGCTGGTAATTCAACTGGTGTTACTGGCGATTGTTTCGGTGGTTTTTCTGTGTAAAAGTTCATGGTTTATTCTCTGTTTTCTTATTGTCTGAATCAGGATTTTCGTTAATGAAGAGCCGTTTTGTTTTATTCGATTATTTCGTTAATTAGTTGTACTTGGTTGTCTATTGTCTGAATCATGATTCACAGGATTAAAGGATTTTCAGGATTAAAAAATAAATTCATTGGTTTAAAGGTTTTAAATTCTGTTAATTCTTTAATTCTGTTAATTCTGATTCAGGCAACTAAAATATTCTTCAACCTATTTATAGCGTTTCCCGATTAAATAGATTTTGTAATACAAAATAAATAATTGATATTTTTGTAGAATTTAATTAATAATTAACCATTCATAATTAAGAATTGCTATATCATTCTCTAAATACATCTGGTGGAAATTCTTCCAGTATTTTCCTGAGTTCTCTAGATAAATCACACATTGGTATTGTTGCATCCGATGATTTGAAAAGATAAGCAATTTTTGGTTGCACGATATCCAAAACACTTGTATGCAAATGATCCCTTGCCCATGCCTCAACATCCTCTTTTTCAATGTTTGTTAATTCTGGCAGCACAAGACCATTTATACCAAATGTATCTAAAAAGTTTTTAGTTGCGAGTTGTTTGAATTCCTGCCTTATTTGGTCATTAATAGATTGTTTTTTAAATCGACTAAAAAGACCGGTTGGTTTTATATTTTTATAATTAAAATAAAGACATATTAACAATAAATGATTATATTCTTTTGGAAACTTCAATTTTGCCCAAAATTCAATAAAATTATGAATAGCTTTGATTCCTCCACATCGTGACCAATTTTTAGTACACATATCAGTATGAAAAATAACCGGATTTTGTTCCATAATAATAGCATCAACGATTTCAGAGAGTGGAGCAAAAGGATTTATTTTTAAACTGGTAGCCAATTGTTCAGAAATTTCTTGTTGCAAATCAACGCTATTAGAAAAATTGCAATGAACAAAATAAGGAGTTATATCATTTTCAGGCACAACTTTGGGAAGATAATGATAAACAAGGCGGTCTATAAACCTATCATTACATTGATTTTCATTACTATGAATTAAACATAACAATGGCAAGTTTTTATTATTATGTATTGCTCTACCTAATTTGGCTTCTTGTGATCTACGATCAGGTAAATGATGGCGTAAATCATTATTTATTTTATATTTTTTATTAGTTGTAACAATCTTTTTATAAGCCCTGTTTTTACAAATCCCCAATTTATCCGGCGAACCATGACTACTTATCTGAGGTTCAGGCAAATTTTTGTCAAGCAATTGTTTTTCCAAATGATTGCTTATATCTTGAAAAGTAAGAAATTCACCAGCATTTTTAATACCTTTACCCAAAACATCTAATAATTCATGAGTAAATGCGGTACAATCTTGATTATCTGGAGATGTATCTTTGGCAGCTTTATTAGAAGAAGAAGCGACAATAAAAAATACATTTTTACTTTTAGTATCAATCTTTTCCTTTAATCTAGCACTAAAGCAACAATCAATAATAAAAATAATATTTTTAGCTTTAGTTTCTTGGATAACTAAATCAACTAATTTGTTTGATTCGATTGCTCTTGTACAGTGCTTTTTTAAAACAGTTGTTCTTTTAGTCGCTAAATAAAAGCTGTTTTTAGGAATGCCATGCCCGGCATAATACACAATAATCGTATCCGAAGCTTTGGGAAATATATCAATAGTTTCCTCAATAATTGTATCAAAATCATCTTTATCTAAGACTGGATGAATATTTTTTGCATTAATTCCAACAACTTCATTTAACGATTTATGCAATTCCACCAGATTATTTTTCACATTGGGTAAATTAGGTAAATTATCATCCGCAGCATCAAATTTACTTGCCCCAATCAGAATAACCTGAGTATTTTTTGGAGCAATCAATTTCATTGTTTTTCCTTACAAAATAATGTCCGTATCTGCTCAACCATCGCCTGAATTTTTGGATCGTTGCCCAACAACTGTTCAGAAATAGTCTGTAATTTGGGACAGATCATAATGTGATTATATCCATACCAAGTTTTCAAAAACTCAAGCAGTGACTTAAAATCATCAAATGTTTGCAAACAAGTAACAATAGTATCAATATCAGGGACAAAGCCCATATCACCCTTGGCTGGCGGCAACTCTTTTCTCTTAACCTCCAACCCATTAATATTAGCTCGCTCCAACCAATCTATCAAATCCTCTAAAGAATCCTCATTGGCATCTTCACCTGCTAAACGTAATTCTAATTCTATACTCATAAAAAAACTCCAGTGTATTTTATACTAATTGATGTTACACAGAAATCAATAGATTGCCAAAATACAAAATTTATTTTGCAACAAATGAAAACTCCATAATAACCTATCCCACCATCCCTTTCAATTCATAAATCATCTCAAGAGCTTGTTTAGGATTCATTTCATCTGGTGACAATCGTTTAATCCGATCCACCACTGGATTCTGTACCGACACTGGCGATAAAGCTAACTCAGTCTGATGAGCCACCATTTGTAACTTTTGAGCTTCCAATTGCTTTAAATGTTTCTTAGCCTGAGTCACCACAGCCTTTGGGACTCCAGCCAATAAAGCCACCTGCAACCCATAACTTTTACTTGCTGGCCCCTCCTTCACCGAGTGCATAAAAATTAACTTATCTCCCTGCTCCACTGCATCCAAATGAACATTCACCACATTTCGCAAACTATCCTGCAATCCAGTCAACTCAAAATAATGAGTAGCAAACAAAGTGTAAGCATTGGTTTTTTGAGCTAAATATTCCGCACAAGCCCATGCCAAAGACAAACCATCAAAAGTGCTAGTTCCTCGTCCAACCTCATCCATCAGCACCAAACTATTTTTAGTAGCATTATGTAAAATATTAGCAGTTTCAGTCATTTCCACCATAAAAGTTGAACGGCCACCAGCTAAATCATCACTTGCCCCTATTCGAGTAAAAATAGCATCAACCGGGCCGATAGTTGCTTGTTGTGCTGGCACAAAACTACCGATATGAGCCAGTAACACAATCAACGCAGTCTGTCGCATGTAAACTGACTTACCAGACATATTACCACCAGTTATCAATAACATGCAACGTTGACGATGTAACTGTAAATCATTTGGCATGAAAGGTTCATCCTGCACTGCTTCCACGACCAAATGCCGTCCTTCAATTATTTCAATCTGTTCTTTATCAGTAAATTGAGGCGGATAAAGTTTCAAAGTATCGGCTCGTTCAGCAAAATTATTCAACACATCCAACTCGGCCAAAGCAATACTACAAATCTGAAATTCTGCCAATGATTCCAATAATTTATCTAATAACACATCATACAAATATTTTTCCCGATTCAAAGACCGACCTCTAGCACTCAAAACCTTATCCTCAAAACCTTTTAATTCATCGGTTATATAACGTTCCACTGCTTTCAAAGTTTGGCGACGAATGTAATTAGTTGGAGCTTTAGCGGCATGAGTACGACTGATTTCAATATAATAACCATGCACTTTATTGAAACCAACTTTTAAATTTGCAATCCCAGTCCGCTCCCGTTCTCGGCTTTCCAAATCCAATAAATATTGACCAGCATTTTCACTCAAACTACGCAAATCATCTAATTCATTATCATAACGATCCGCTATCACACCACCATCTCTTAATAAAGTTGATGGTTTTTCCGTAATCGCAGCTTGCAATAAACGTTGATAGATTGGAAAAGTTCCTATTTTTTGGGCTAAACTTTTTAAATATGGACTTTGTAACTGTTGCAATTGCTGTTGTAAACTTGGAAGCTCTCCTAATGCAGTTCGTAATTGAGATAAATCACGGGGACGGGCTGATTTTAAAGCCACCCGGGCCAAAATACGTTCAATGTCTCCTATAGTACGGAGTTGATGATATATTGCGTCAATACTCTGCTGAGTCAGTAACGTATCAATACTTTGGTGACGAGCTTGCAACATTTTAATATCACGCAATGGCCGATGCAACCAACGCCGTAACATCCGTCCACCCATAGGAGTTGCACATTCATCCATGATATTAACCAGAGTATGCTCACGTTTGCCTAATAAACGGCTGTCAAGCTCTAAATTTCGCCGACTAGCAACATCCATAAAAATACTGTCTTCTCTTCGTTCCCAATATAAGCCTTGAATATGAGGTAAATCACTATGTTGCGTATCTCTTGCATATTGTAACAGACAGCCAGCAGCTCGTAATGCAACGGTTAAATGTTCGCAGCCAAAACCAGATAAATCTTTAGTGCCAAATTGTTGTACGAGTAAGCGTTGAGCGGTATCTAATTCAAAATACCAAGGAGGTTGTTTGCGGATAGATAATTTGGGAAATTTGAGCTGACAGGTTTCGCTGACTAACAGTTCAGCTGGACGTAATCTTTCCAATTCACTATTTAATAAAGCTTGGCTCGGCACTTCCAACAATGCAAAGCGACCACTGGCCAAGTCTAAAGTAGCAATGCCAATTATATTTTCCAATATATGGATAGCTGCTAGTAAGCTTTCCTGTCGTTCATCCAATAAGGCTTCATCGGTCAAAGTGCCGGGTGTTATGATACGTGTTACTTTGCGTTCAACTAAACCTTTGCTTGTTGCTGGATCGCCGACTTGTTCACAAATAACTGCCGATTCGCCTTGCCGTACTAATTTAGCCAAATAGTTCTCAATAGCGTGGAATGGAACACCAGCCATTGGAATGCTTTTAGAATTTTTTTTACTGCGAGAAGTTAAAGTTATGTCTAACAAACGAGCAGCTCGTTCCGCATCCTCGAAAAATAGTTCATAAAAATCTCCCATACGAAAAAATACTAGCATATCAGGATATTCCTGCTTGACAGTTAAGTATTGTTGCATTGCCGGAGTATGTTCAGTTGCCATGATTTGATATTTAAGTTAAAGATGAAATTTTTAAGACCTGCTAGGTTTTCAAAACCTAGCAGGTCTGGTCTTGTTGTCGATTTTATTGTTCCTTATTATAGCTTGGAATCCAGTTTCAATCCTAATGTATACAAACTATTCTTACTTATTCCGGTTATTTCACTTGTTAATTTAGCAGCTTGTTTCAGTGCCAAATCTTTCCGCAATAATTTAAAAATTCTTTCTGCTTCAGGAGTTATCGTTTTGTTATCTGGTGGTGAATAACCTTGTATAACTAATACAAATTCTCCTTTGGAGCGTTCAGATTTTTCCTGTAACCAGTTCAAAACTTCCGGTAAATTGTTTCGATACACTGTTTCAAATATTTTAGTTAGCTCTTTAACTAATGCTATTTCTCGTTGTTCACCAAATACTTGTAATATATCTTCTATACAAGCAACTATTCGATGCGGAGCTTCGTAAAAAACTAAAGTTCTGGTTTCGGTTTTTAATTCTTCTAAACGTTGTTGTCGGGTAGTGGATTTTGCCGATAAAAAACCTTCAAAAACAAATTTATCTGCTGAAAAACCAGCAATTGACAAAGCACTGATTAACGCACAAGCACCGGGTATAGGTATAACAGTTATCTGTTCTGCTAAAACTAATTGCAAAAAATGTTGGCCCGGATCACTTATCAATGGAGTCCCAGCATCACTTATTAAAGCAATATTATCACCATCAAACAATCGCTTAAGTAAAATTTTAGCTTGCTGTTTTTCGTTATGTTCATGCAAAGATTGTAAAGGAGTGCTGATGTTAAAATACTTTAACAACTGACGGCTATGACGAGTATCTTCAGCAGCGATAAGGTCAACCTCCGATAGAATCGTTTTAGCTCGTGGACTTAAATCTTGTAAATTACCGATTGGGGTTGCGACAACATAAAGAGTTCCATTATTCATTTAGTATCTTCCTGAAAAAAATCATAAATCTTTTGAGCTAACTGTTGACTGACTCCGGGAACTGAAGCTATTTCAAATACTCCAGCTTTAGAAATGCCTTGCAAACCACCAAAATGAATCAGCAACTGTCGTCGTCGTTTGGGGCCTATACCTTCTATCTGCTCTAAAGTTGAAGTTCGCCGTATTTTATCCCGCCGATTTCGATGAGAAGTGATAGCAAATCTATGAGCTTCATCTCGTATCAATTGAATAAGATGCAAGGCCGGTGAATCTTTACCTAAAATTAATGAATCATCTGCTAGAATAAGAGTTTCCAATCCAGCTTTTCTACTTGGGTCTTTGGCTATACCAACAATATAAATAGTCAAATCAAGTTTTTGTAAGACCTCTCTGGCAATTTTCATCTGACCTTTACCACCATCAACAAATAAAATATCCGGCAATTTAGTTGCACGTTTATAATGGCGTGACAAAGCTTGTTGCATGGCTGCATAGTCATCACCCGGAGTTATATTATTAATATTATAACGCCGATATTCATTGCGACAAAATCCATTGTTATCAAATACAACACAAGAAGCCACCGTTGCTTCTCCACGTGTATGGCTGACATCAAAACATTCCATCCGTTGTGGTATTGTTTCCAACTGTAAAGCGATAGTCAAGGCCGCTATCCGTTCATGATATTGATTATGTTGATTTTGCAATAGACTTATATGGGCATTTTCCACTGCCATTTTTAACCATCTAGCTCGTTTATCTCTTACTTTAGAATGTATAATAATCTGCCGTTTCTGTTGTTGGCTTATAACTTGACTAAGTAGTTCCAAGTCATTAATAGTATGATTAATAATGATTTCTTTGGGTATATCATTGATTGAGTTAAGATAGTATTGAGATAAAAAGGCTGCCAACAACTCCGTTACTTGTTCAGATAATGGGATTTTTGGAAAGAAAGCTTTGCTGCCAACATGTTTACCATCACGCACGGTCAACACTTGTACACAAGCAGTTTTGCCTTTAATAATCGCAGCAATAATGTCAATATTTCCAGCTTCGGAACTGACATATTGACGTTCTTGAATTGTTCTTAAACTTATAATTTTATCTCGCAATTCAGCAGCTTGTTCAAATTCTAGCTGTTGAGAAGCCATTTTCATTTTAGTAACTAAGGTATCAATAATAGCTTGACTTTTGCCAGCCAGAAATAAAATTGTCTGTTGAACATTGTCCTTATACTCAGTCTCACCAATTAAATCAACACAAGGAGCTGTGCAACGTTTAATTTGATATTGCAAACAAGGACGTGAACGATTGCGAAAAAAACTATCTTTACAACGGCGAATATTAAATAATTTTTGTAACAAATTCAATGTTTCATGGACAGCATGGGAATGAGGATAAGGACCAAAACATTTGCCTTTGGGCTTGCCACGCTGAATATTCAAACGAGGAAATTTGTGATTTGATAGACATATATAGGGATAGCTCTTGCCATCTCGTAACAGGATGTTATAGCGAGGTTTATGAGTTTTAATCAGAGTGTTTTCTAAGATTAACGCTTCATTTTCCGTGTGAGTGACAGTTACTTCTACATTGGCTATTTGTTTGACTAAAGCTTTGGTTTTGGGACTGGTGATGGTTTTGGTGAAATAACTAGCCAAGCGTTTTTTTAAATGCCGAGCTTTGCCCACGTATAATACTGTGTTAGTTGCGTCTAACATAAGATATACGCCCGGCTTATTGGTTAAAGTGGCTAGAAAGTTTTTAGATTGAAAAGTCAAGTTTAACAATATCGTAACATAGGTGTTTGGGATAAATTTTAGTTGATTATTAAATTATTTGGCAGTCTTGTAATATGTGGTGTTAAACCTACTAGGTATTTGATACCTAACAGGTTTTTGGAGTTATCACTACTTTATGTAGATGAAATTGGGATTGAAATACGGAGAGCTTCGTTATCCTCTGTTCCAAATATAGCATTTCCCGATTGGATAGACCACAGTTATATTAAGCAAGAATCTGATATTTTTATAGATTTTAATTAATAATTAAGCATTAATAATTAAGAATTGCTCCCCAGTGAACATCCCTTAATGCTCACGAGTAGCAAAAAATTTAACTTCTGGCCAACGTTCTTCCATCAATGAAAGATTGACTTTAGTTGGAGCAATATAAGTCAGATTATTTGCCCCATCCAAAGCTAAATTAGAATTAGCTCGGCGTTTAAAATCTTCAAATTTCTTCTCATCCTCACAACTAACCCAACGAGCTGTAGCAACTTGAACTGCTTCAAAACTACATTCCACTCCATACTCATTTTTTAATCGCCAACTAACCACGTCAAACTGCAAAATTCCAACAGCCCCCAGAATCAAGTCATTATTGGTAAATGGACGAAATAATTGAGTAGCTCCCTCCTCACTTAATTGTTGTAAACCTTTCAATAAAGCTTTCATTTTTAAAGGGTCACGTAATCTAGCACGGCGAAATATTTCTGGAGCAAAATGAGGAATACCAGTAAATTTTAATTCTTCACCTTGGGTAAAAGTATCACCAATTTGAATTGTGCCGTGATTATGTAAACCAATGATATCGCCAGAATAAGCTGTTTCTGCATGTTCTCTCTCACCAGCCATAAAAGTCACTGCATTAGCAATCTGCACTTCTCTATTTATACGCAAATGATTAATTTTCATGCCTTTATTAAAAGTTCCAGAACATACTCGTAAGAAAGCAATTCTATCTCTATGAGCTGGGTCCATATTAGCTTGAATTTTAAACACAAATCCAGAAAATTTATCTTCATCCGGTTCAACCTGACGAGTTATAGTTGGCCGTGCTAATGGAGTTGGTGCATAATCAACAAAACCGTCTAACAATGCTTTCACACCAAAATTATTAAGAGCGGAACCAAAAAAAACTGGAGTTAACTCACCAGCTAAAAAGTCTTCTAATACAAAGGGATTACTGGCTCCTTGTACTAATTCAATTTCATCTTTTAATTCAGCAACAATACTGCTTCCTAATTCTGCAATTAATTCTGGGTCGTCAAGCTCAGAATAGTCTTTACCTTCACTTATGACGCTATTTTGGCTAGGTTGAAACAAAGTGACATTGTTAGTTAAAAAATTGTATATTCCTTTAAAACTTTTGCCCATCCCGATAGGCCAAGTTATTGGAGAACATTGAATTTTAAGGACCGTTTCAATTTCATCTAATAAATCAATTGGTTCTTGACCATCACGGTCTAATTTATTGATAAAAGTAAGAATTGGGGTATCACGCAATCGACATACATCCATTAATTTAATCGTGCGTTCCTCGACTCCTTTAGCAGCATCAATCACCATTAACGCTGAATCAACCGCAGTTAAAGTACGATAAGTATCTTCTGAAAAATCTTCATGACCGGGAGTATCTAACAGATTGACAATGATGTTTTTATAAGGAAACTGCATTACTGAAGAAGTTACAGAAATTCCCCGTTGTTTTTCCAGTTCCATCCAGTCGGAAGTTGCATGTCGAGCTGCTTTACGTCCCTTAACTGTGCCAGCTAAATTGATTGCTCCACCAAATAACAATAGTTTTTCTGTAACTGTGGTTTTTCCTGCATCCGGGTGAGAGATAATTGCGAAAGTGCGTCGTTTGGCAATTTCGTTAGATAAAGTTTCCATGTTAAATGATTTTTGAAGGTAATTGCTCAACTTTCTCAGAAAGGATTAAGAAGCTAAAAAATTTCTGATTATAGTGGATTTTATTTAATGAAAGTTTATGTGTGTAGTAGTTGAAAGTTATCTTAAAATATAGAAAGCATCTTACACAAAGTTTTCATTTTTAACCTCTTGGTTGGGAACGAGAACTTTTATTAGGATACATCTCATACAAACAAATAATTTGAGCAATTATAACAAATAACTCTTATAAAGGATACAAAACCATAATATAATAGTAATTGAATATGTAAAAAATATTTATATTTCAAATAGATACAATACAGTAAAAAATATTTTCTTGCCAATTAAATGATTCAGTAGTTCGCAAAAAGTAGTGATTATTATAAAAAATAGGACTTATGCATTGACAAAAGCTAAAAAATATTAATTTTTTGCAAATTATATAGTTATAACTTATTATTGTTCCCAAACTCCTGTTCTAATCGTTATACATAAGTATTTAAGTACTTGAAATGAAAATATATTATGTATGGTGGGTAGAAATGAAAATGAGTTTCGCAGAAATTTCATGATGTCCCCGGAACGTCCATGTCCCGTGAACTAATCAATTTTTCAACGAAACCGGTTATAATTGCCCCGACACGTCCGGTCTCATCGGGCGACTCCGCACTGAAGCAGCTCCGTCCCACCGATTCCCTCATGACTTAACGGTGAGCTTGTTCAAAATTTCAAGAAATACCGCTCCGCATCTCCATGTCTTGCAGTGGATAATTTTATGATTAAAATCATCTTTTATTGATAGTTATGTGGTTGAATGACTCAATGTGGTGGGGTAGATGAACTGGGTTTGTGTTATCATAATCAACTTGTACCCATATTAAATGATCGTTTATATCCAAGGTGTTTTAAATCTTCATATTGTGGAGGCATTTTTGTATATAATAATGTTAACTGATAAATGAAGGATGCCCATAAATGGCAAAGAAAAATAATACCAAGTCCATAGAAGAAACTCTTTGGCAATCATGTGATAAATTAAGAGGTTCGGTAGAGCCGGCAGAATACAAACACGTTGTACTTGGGCTTATTTTCTTAAAGTTTACAAGTGATAAATTTGAAATACGCAAAAAAGAACTGCTTGCTGAAGGCAAAAAAAAATATGTGGAAATGAAAGATTTCTACACGATGAAAAATGTGTTCTTTTTAGATGATGTTTCTCGTTGGGGCTACATTATAAAAAATGCCAAGCAAAATGATATTGCTTTAAAAATTGACACCGCTCTTAACATAATTGAGAAAAACAACCCGGCTCTGAAAGGTGCTTTACCTGATAATTATTTTTCGCGTTTAGGTTTAGACAAAACCAAACTTGCCTCTTTGTTGGATAAAATCAATGATATTGATACGCTTAAAGATAATGGGCAAGATGTTATTGGGCGAGTTTATGAATATTTTTTGTCTAAATTTGCACTGAAAGAGGGAAAAGGTAAAGGAGAATTTTACACGCCAAAAAGTATAGTTAATCTGCTTGCTGAATTAATAGAACCTCACAAAGGCAAGATTTATGATCCTGCTTGTGGTTCTGGTGGTATGTTTGTACAGTCTATTAAATTTATAGAAAGTCATCATGGCAATAAGAAAGAAATATCTATTTATGGTCAGGAATATACCAATACGACTTATAAACTGGCTAAGATGAATTTAGCGATTCGTGGTATTTCTGCTAATTTTGGTGAAAAGGCAGCAGATACTTTTGCAAATGATCAGCATAAGGATTTAAAAGCTGATTTTATTATGGCTAATCCGCCTTTTAATCAAAAAGATTGGAGAGGTGTAAAAGAATTGTTGGATGATCCAAGATGGATGGGTTATGAAGTGCCGCCTAAGAGTAATGCCAATTATGCTTGGATTCTTAATATGGTTTCTAAACTTTCTGAAAATGGGGTTGCTGGATTTATTCTTGCTAATGGTGCTTTGTCTGGTGGTGGTGAGGAGTATAAAATTCGCAAAAAACTGATTGAAAATAATTTGGTTGAAGCTATTGTAATTTTGCCTCGTAATATGTTTTATACAACTGATATTAGTGTTACTCTGTGGATTTTAAATAAAAATAAACAGCAATATTTGCTTAAACATCCTGATACTGTCAGAGATTATAGGGATAGAGAAGAAGAAATACTTTTTATGGATTTACGCCAAATAGGTGAGCCTTTTGAGAAAAAGTTTATTCAATTTTCAAACGAACATATTCAAGATATAGCTAAAACTTATCATGATTGGCAACAAAAAGATAAGGATTATCAAGACGTAGCTGAGTATTGTTATTCAGCAACTTTTCAGGAAGTGAAGGCTAAAGATTATTCTCTTGTTCCAAGTAAATATATTGAGTTTATCAATAGAGATGAAAATATTGATTTTGATAAAAAAATGCAGGATTTACAAGGTGAAATAAGCGATTTGTTAAAACAGGAAGAGCAGTCAAAAGAAGAATTATTACAAGTTTTTAAGGAATTGGGTTATGAAATCAAATTATAAACCGATTGGCAACTTTATTCATAGAGTTGAAAAACGAAATAAGGATTTAAAAGTTACTAAACTTCTTGGTTTAAGTATGACTAAAGAATTTAGGGAGACAACCTCCAATACTGTTGGAACTAATATGTCTGTTTATCGAGTTATGAGTAAATATCAATTTGCTTGTGATTTTATGTCGCCAATTCGGGTAAACAAATTGCCTGTAGTGTTAAAGCTTGATGATGTGCCAAATTTAGTATCTCCTGCTTATCCAGTATTTGAAGTTAATGATAGAAATGAACTTAACCCCGAATATTTAATGATGTGGTTTCGGAGACCCGAATTTGATAGATACGCAACTTTTAAATGTGATGCTGCAATCAGAGGTGGTTATGATTGGGAGGCACTTTGTGAAACACTAATCCCAGTTCCTTCAATAGAAAAACAAAGAGAAATAGTAAAAGAATATAACACTGTTATACACAGAATAGAGCTAAATAAAAAACTTAACCAAAAATTAGAAGAAACCGCTCAAGCTTTATATAAACATTGGTTTGTTGATTTTGAGTTTCCTAATGAAGAAGGAAAACCTTATAAATCAAATGGTGGGGCAATGGTTTTTAATGAGGAGTTGGATAAGGGGATTCCTGTGGGGTGGGAGGTTCATAATTACGAAAAACTATTTAGCTTTAAAACAGGAAAATTAAACTCAAATGCTGCTAGTATTAATGGGGTTTACCCATTCTTTACATGTTCAGCCGAAACATTTAAAACGAACACTTATTCTTTTGATTGTGAAGCATTATTATTGGCAGGAAACAATGCCAGTGCAATATATCCATTTAAGTATTTCAAAGGAAAATTTGATGCCTACCAAAGAACTTATGTAATTACACCACTCAAAAATAGTATTAGTATTTATCAGGCATATTTTGAAATCATCAATCAATTAGATGAATTTAAGGGAATATCTTCTGGAACAGCAACAAAATTTTTAACAATGAAAATTTTAAACCCTCTTTTGTCTATATATCCAAATAAAACAATATCTGAACAATTCCATAAAATTTGTTCCAAGATATTTGAGCGAAAATTATTAATTGAACAAGCACTCGAACAGTTAAATAAACTTAATTCTATTATTCTATCAAAAATGACAAAGGTTGAAACAGAAAAGTTAGAAACAAAATGAGTGAACGACAAAACATAGAATGGAAACAAAACTGGCATGACGACTACCTGAAATGGATTTGCGGCTTTGCCAACACCATTGGCGGTGTTATCTACATCGGTAAAGATGATAATGGCAATGTGGTCGATTTGCCTGATTACAAGAAGCTGCTTGAAAATATTCCACAGAAAATCCGTCATAAGTTGGGGATTATCTGCGACATTAATTTGCTGGAAGAAGCGGGTAATAAATTCATTGAAATCAAAGTCAACCCATACTCTATTCCAATATCATTAAGAGGCAGATACTACTACCGCTCGGGAAGTACCAAAATGGAACTAACCGGAATGGAACTCAACGAGTTTCTGCTCAAAAAAGCCGGCAAAACTTGGGATGATGTTATTGAGGAAAGTGCCAGCATTGAAGATATTGACCAAAAAAGTATCGACCAGTTTATTGCAGACAGTAAAGAAAAAAGCCGACTACCCGATACCACAGGATTAGATACACTAACCATTTTAAACAAGCTACGCTTAGAAGAAAATAATAAACTTAAAAGAGCAGCACTCATTTTGTTTGGCAAAGACCCAAGCCGCTTCTACTCCAACCTAACGGTAAAAATTGGTCGCTTTGGAAAAGATAGTTCCGATTTGAAGTTTCAAGAAGTGATAGAAGGTAACTTGATTCATTTGCTTTATGAAGTTCAAGTTCAACTTAACTATAAATTCCTTATTCGCCCTGTAGATTTTGCAGGAATGCACCGAATAGAAAAAGGCGAATATCCTGTTGCGGCTCTTCGAGAAATGCTGCTCAATGCCTTGGTGCATAAAACGTACATGGGAGCTGCTATTCAAATACGGGTTTACGATGACAAACTCTCCATTTGGAATGAAGGCATTTTACCGCAAGGCATGAATATAGCAAGTTTAAAAGTAGCTCATAACTCCAGACCAAGAAATCCAAAAATTGCTGATGCTTGTTTTAAATCAGGTTATATAGATACTTGGGGAATAGGTACTTTAAAAATTATTAATTCATGTAAAGAAGCAAAACTTCCCGAACCTGAAATAATTGAGAAAGATGGAGGTATTCAAGTAACCATTTATAAAGCTATTGATGGTGGTCAAGATGGTGGTCAAGATGGTGGTCAAGTAAATAATTTAACAACTAGGCAAAAAGAAGTTTTTGAACTTATTGTAGCTAATCCAAGAATATCTAGAAAAGAACTGTCAGAAAAACTAGCTATTAATGAATCAGCAGTACAAAAGCATACTGATGCTCTAAAGAAGAAAAAAGTAATAGAAAGAAAAGGAGAAACTACAGGACAATGGGTAATTACAGCCAAAAATTTACCGAAGCAAAACTAGAAAAAGCTTTTATTAAACTTTTAGAAAATGAAGACTTTCCACATCACTTGGGTAACACTATTTCCCGGGCAGATGATAATGAAGTTTTAATTGAAGAAGATTTAAAAAACTACTTACTGGGCAGATATAAAAAAGACCAACTAACAGAAATAGAAGCTCAATCTATAATTCTTCAACTAAAAAATCTTTCTTCGGCTGACCTTTACGAAAGTAATAAAACAATTATGCGTTGGCTTGCTGATGGTTTTATTCTTAAAAGAGAAGACCGACAGCAAAAAGATATTCATATTGAACTGATTGATTATGCTGGTTTAGATACTCAAAGAAAAAGCAAACATTTGGATAATATTATTGCCGAACCAGTAGCAAAATATGCTAACAATAATATTTACAAATTTGTTAATCAACTTGAAATTATCGGAACAGAAAAACGAATCCCTGATGGTATTATTTACATAAATGGTTTGCCTGTTGTTGTTTTTGAGTTCAAATCAGCCATTCGAGAAGAAGCCACCATACACACTGCTTACGAACAATTAACCATTCGTTACAAAAGAGATATTCCCGAACTATTTAAATACAATGCCTTTTGTGTAATAAGCGATGGCGTAAATAACAAAGCAGGTTCATTTTTTGCCCCTTACGAATTTTATTACGCTTGGCGTAGAGTTACTAGTTTAGCAAAAGAAGTTGATGGTATTAACAGTATGTTTACCCTTGTTCAAGGCATGTTACAACAGGATAGATTACGGGATATTATTCAAAACTTTATCTATATTCCTGACACCTCAAAAAAAGATGAAAAAATAGTTTGTCGCTATCCTCAATATTATGCAGCTCGTACCTTATACGAAAATATCAAAAAAGCCGAAAAACCCACAGGAAACGGAAAAGGTGGAACTTACTTTGGTGCAACCGGAAGCGGTAAAAGTTTTACTATGTTGTACCTCACTCGCCTATTAATGAAAAGTGAACATTTTGCCAACCCAACAATTGTACTGATAACCGATAGAACAGATTTAGACGACCAGCTTTCAATGCAATTCACCAATGCAAAAAATTTTATCGGCGATAATACTATAACCAGTGTTGAAAGCAGAGCAGAATTAAGGACTTTGCTTCAAGGTAGAAAAAGCGGGGGCGTTTTCTTAACCACTATTCACAAATTTACCGAAGATACCAAATTACTAACTGAAAGAACGAATGTTATCTGTATTTCAGATGAAGCACATAGAAGTCAAACCAATTTAGACCAAAAAATACAAGTCACTTCCAAAGGGATAAAAAAGACTTTCGGTTTTGCTAAATACCTACACGATTCACTACCCAATACAACTTTTGTTGGATTTACCGGAACACCAATAGATGCCACTTTAGATGTTTTCGGCAAAGTAGTTGATGCTTACACAATGACCGAATCAGTTAGAGATGAAATCACCGTAAGAATTGTTTATGAAGGACGAGCAGCCAAAGTAGTATTAAACAATAGCGAATTAGAAAAAATAGAACAATATTATGCAGAAGCTGCGGAAGAAGGAGCTAACGAATACCAGATAGAAGAAAGTAAAAAAGCAACTGCTACAATTAATTCTATTCTTGGCGACCCAGACCGCTTGCAGAAATTAGCCAAAGATTTTGTTAAGCATTATGAAAAAAGAGTATCAGAAGGTTCAACGGTAAAAGGCAAAGCAATGTTTGTTTGTAATAGCAGAAAAATTGGCTATAATTTTTACAAGAATATCATTGCAATAAGACCTGAATGGGCCGAAGTTGTAGAAGCAGGAGTTAAGCTTACCGATAAAGAAAAAAGGGAAATCAAACCAATGGAACGTATCAAAATGATAATGACCAGAGGCAAAGATGACCCCAAAGAAATGTACAATTTATTGGGTACAAAAGAATATCGTAAGGAATTAGACCGGCAATTTAAGAATGAAAAATCTAATTTCAAAATAGCCATTGTAGTTGATATGTGGCTTACCGGTTTTGATGTGCCGTTTTTAGATTCTATTTACATTGACAAACCAATTAGGCAACATAATTTAATCCAAACAATTTCACGAGTTAACCGAAAATTTAAAGATAAAAATAAAGGTTTAGTTATTGATTATATTGGCATTAAAAAACAAATGAACCTTGCTTTAGCCAAATATAACAAAACTGATGGAGAAAATTTTGAGGATATTCAAGAATCTTTGATTATAGTTAAAAACCATTTGGATTTATTAGCTAAACTCTTTCATAAATTTGATAGTTCAAAATATTTTGCCGGTTCTGCATTAGAACAATTAAATACTTTAAATATGGCTGCCGAACATGTGCAACTGACTAAAGAAATTGAAACTCGATTTATGGGCTTAGTTAAACGCTTGAAAGCAGCTTATGATATTTGTGCAGGAAGTGAACAATTAACCCAAAAGGAAAAGGATTTCACCCACTTCTATTTAGCAATTCGCTCAATTGTTTTTAAACTCACAAAAGGCAATGCACCTGACACCGCACAAATGAACGCCAAAGTTCGTGGAATGATAAAAGATGCTTTAGAAAGTGATGGAGTGCAAGAAATTTTTAATCTCAGTGAAGAACCAGAACAAGATATTTTTGATGAAGATTATTTGGCAAAAATTGATAAGATAAAATTGCCGAACACTAAAATAAAATTGCTGCAACAACTCTTAGCCAAAGCTATTGGAAAAATAAAGAAAGTCAATAAAGTAAAAGGCATTGATTTTTCAAAAAAGATGCGTTCCCTAGTTGAGAAATACAACGAAAGAGATGAAGATGATATTTTGCGTAGTGAAGTTTATGAAGAAATGGCAGACCACTTAACCAATTTAATTTGGGATGTTCAAAAAGAATTTTCAGCTGGTGACGAATTAGGAATTGATTTTGAAGAAAAAGCTTTTTATGACATTTTGAAAGAGTTGTGTATTAAATATGATTTCAAATATCCAGAGGAAAAACTAATTGTATTGGCAAAAGCTGTAAAAGATTTGGTTGATGCACAAGCAAAATTTCCTGACTGGAGTAAACGAGAAGATATTAAATCGGCTCTTAAAGTTGAACTGATTTTATTGTTAGATAAACACGGTTATCCACCTGTGACACGAGATGAAGTTTACAAGGATATTTTTGAACAAGCAGAGAACTTTAAAAAGAATAGAGAAAAAATGTATGACAATTCTTAATTATGAATGCTTAATTATTAATTAAAATCTATAAAAATATCAGATTCTTGCTTAATATAACTGTGGTCTATCCAATCAGGAAATGCTATATAACAAAGCACTGGACAGCCGGGTAGAACCCGACCAAACATAAAGCCTAATCAACAATTTCTAAGTAATTGATATATGAATTTAATTAATAATTAACCATTCATAATCAATAATTACTCTCTTATTTTTTCCAAATATTGTTGCAATGCAAACTCCGCTTCTTTCACTTGCTCAGGTATCCGTTCAGCATGGATACGTGCAACACTCAACTGACTCTGCTTACATGCTGTGTCCAAAGCTTTGAGCGTTTGATGCAAACGTAACACCCCAAATAAATTAGCACTCCCTTTCAAACCGTGTGCTTCAACTTGAAGTCGAGTGAGATTGCCAATGGCAGCAAATTGGGTAATTTGTTGAGTAGTTTTTTTGGCTTCACTAATAAAAGTTTGGAGCATTTGCGGCATGACTTCAAGCGAAGTATCCAGTTCTATTTGATGCAAAATTTGTAAATCCAAAATCGGTACTTGGATAGCTTCCAGCGAAGCAAATTGTTTTTCTACTGGCGTGACTTCAACATCTAACGATTTAGAAGTTGTGGAACTACCTAGATGCTCTTGTAACTTGTGTAATAACACATTGCTATCCACCGCTACCCTTGTTTTAGTCAAGTAATCATCCATTCCAGCTTCTAAGCACAGTTGTTTTTCACTATCTAATTCATTGGCAGTTAAAGCAATAATCGGCAACTTACCTTTATCATCTGGTAAGGCACGAATGCTTTTTGTGGCCTCCAATCCACCCATTTTTGGCATACTCAAATCCATGAGTATTAATGCAAACTGCTGTTGTTTAACCTGTTCGACCGCTTGTAAGCCATTGTTCACCACAGTAACATCATAACCAGCTTTTTTCAGAAAAGTAGATAAATACAACTGATTGGCTGGATTATCTTCAGCTAATAATAAAGGTTTGTTTACCTTAACGATTATGGGTTTATTGCTGTGACTCAATGGGGAATTAGTGGCCAGATGTTTTGAACTAGGAATTTGAAAATAAGTAGTAAAATAAAAACGGCTACCTTTACCAAGTTCGCTTTCAAGCCAAATTTCGCCTTCCATCAAGACCACCAAACTGCGTGAAATCGCCAGCCCCAACCCGGTACCGCCATATTCACGAGCATTTGAAGAATCTAATTGGATAAATTCTTCAAATAATGCCGCTTGTGCTTCTGCTGGAATCCCAATCCCACTGTCTTCGATACAGAATTGTAACCCCATTTTTTCACTGTGCTGGGTGTGCAATGTCACCTGTATTTGAACCCGGCCCTGATGGGTGAATTTAACTGCATTACCGGCTAAATTCAAAATGACTTGACGCAATCGCCCCACATCACCGTACAATTGTTTCGGTATCTTGTTGTCTATTTGTGTCGAGATTTTAACCCCCTTGGCAGAAGCAGAAGGAGTGAGTAATACCACAATGTTATGTATGGTATCAGCGAGGTCGAAAAAATCATTTTTTAATTCCAGTTTGCCAGCTTCAACTTTAGAAAAATCCAATATATCATTGATTATATTTAATAAAGACTTACCGGTATTTTTAGCAGTGCTGATAAACTGTTGTTGCGATTTATCAAGTTCGGTAGTTTTTAATAAGTTCAACATTCCTAACATGGCAGAAACTGGGGTACGGATTTCATGACTCATGGTTGCTAGAAAACGTGATTTGGCTTGATTGGCTTGTTCAGCTTGATGTTTGGCCTGTTTTAACGCTATTTCACTGTCTTTACGAACTTGTATTTCATGCTGTAAGGCAGTGTTGTTTTGTTCTAAGGCTCGGCTAAGGTTTAACAGCTTCTCTTGGGGAACTATAAACAATTTACGCCCAGCCCAAGCAAATAAAATCAGCAAAATCGTGCTACCGAAAAGAAAAGATAGTATAAAGCTTTGTAGTGAATAGTTGCGGTATTCAACAAATTCTTTATCATCTAAGGCCAATTTCAGTTTCATCTGGGGATAAATCAATGATTTTTCTGAAATAAGGCTGGTTTGATTCAGTTGCCCAACCGCAGTTACTAACTGTTTGTTATAAGAAAAGCTCAATTTAAGATTTTTGGCTTCATTTTCATGAATAATAAAACCTATATCAACCGGAAAATTGACCATTAACACCCCTTCGGGGAACTCGTTATACAATACGGGAACCGCAAATTGCCAGCTTGGTATATCCTGATTTGGTTGTACGCTTATTTGTTGCTGTTGAGTTCCCTGAATCAAATTGGTAAACCAAACTTGTTGGGTAAAGCTTGTCGGAGGATGATTGGTGGTATTGGAATAAATAATTTGGCCTTGAAAATCAATTAAGCTCAAACTATAGTTGTGATGACCTAAAAAAAACAGACTATCAATAAAATCTGCTAAACTAGCCTTGTTTTGTTCTGGGTTCATCACTCCATTGACAAGGATCGGCTGTTGAGCATGGCGATGTAATAACAAAATACGATCCGCAATGTAGTTTTCCAAGTTTTCTATATAGGCATTCAGCTCCGCATGACGATGTTTTGTTTGTAAATCACGCAACACATGCTCGCTACCTTGAAACAACAGCCAGAATGACCAGATATTATTCAGCACGAATATAGCAAAAATAAATAAAATAAATAGCTTAGAGGTCAGCGAATGAGTAACATTGGTGGGTTTAGTTTTCATTATTCTGGTAATAAAATCACTTCACCCCAACGTCCATAATGACCCAAGACAAAATCGTTTATGCCCAAGGCTTCATGTGCATCTGGGTTGTTTGCGGAAAAGGTACTAAATGGCTGGTGATAGGTTTTCAATAAGCCTTGCACCGGTTGTTGCAGATTTTCTAACGCTAGACGAATCGCATTTTTATCTTTTTGCTTATCACCAGTTAATCCGGTTTGTTCTACTGCTTTAATAAATAAACGAGTTAAATCATAGGCATGAATAAAACCAGTTGCGGCTTTTAAGTCGGCTGGCGTTTTGAGTTCAGGAAACAAGCTTTGGGCGTGTTGAAATACTTGTTGGGCAAAGGGATTGTTGTCCATTTGTAAAAAAGAAAAACTGGTTTGAATAAATTCCAACCCTAACTGTGAACGCATATCCGCATTAATCACTTGTGGAAAGTCTCCTCCAGTTAATCCCCAATGACTGACTATCGGTAAGCGTTGTGCAGGTGCCAGTTCTAACATAGCTTTAACAAACACCTTGGCTTCAGGGGCATTGGCAACCAGCATTATGACATCAGCTCCCGTTTGAACTATCTCGCGTAAAACTATTTTAGCAGCAGTTTTACGAATTCCCCAATCAAACCAAGTGACTTGAGATTTGGGTTTATCAAGCTGTTGTAAGGCAGTGAGCATAGTACGATGATTGGAACGTCCCCAACCGGTTTTTTCCAATAATAAATGCGGTTGTTTATGTCGGTTTCGTTTGATTGCATGGTGAATTAATACTGTTCCGGCTTTGCTATCATCAATTGAGAGACGAAACACAAAATTTTTCACAGTTGGTTTGTCGCTTTGATAACGAGTTATTGGCCCAGCAGCGGCCCATGGGTCTAGCATTAAGATTTCGTTTTCATTAATAAATTGCAGATTGGCTAATAATGGTGGTGAGTGCAGACCACAGAATACCGCTAGAGCCTTGGGATCGGCGATAAATTGTTTTAAGTGTAGATGACTACGGCGGGAATTACCGCGATGATCAAGGATTTTTAATGCGATACGATGTCCGGCAAGAGTGTAGTTAATTTCATCCAGTGCGGTACGAATTCCGCGTTCAATCGCTATTCCTGATTCACGAGCATGACTACGATCTGCATCCAAATAAATCAGCAGTGGAGTATCTTGCGCTTGTGCCAATGGCATTAACAGTAAACATTTGAACAAGAGTAATAGATAAGATTTTTTCATACGACCTCCGAGTTAGTATAACTTTTCAGATAAACATTTTGGCCAAAAGACCTGACAGGTTTTAAAAACCTGTCAGGTCTGATAGCTTTATTTTTCTGAAAGCCTATAGGTATATTTTTTGCACAATGAAGTGTCATTGCCATTTGCGTTAAGGGCAACCATAAAGGATTGCCCCTACGATAAAATGATGGTTTGTAGGGGTAATCCCTTGTGGTTACCCAAAATTAAACCCTTAACTTAATGACAGTGAGGTATTGCGTGGAAACACCAAAAGATAAAAAATAGTTTTTTCACTCCCCAAGTCGATACACCAATACAACCACCTTTGCCAACAGAACATTCCCCTGCCATTCACCATTTACATGAACCAACACGTCAGGACTTATGCGAGCGAAGAACTTAGTTGCATCAGTAATACTATCTTGCGACACTATCAATGGTGATCCCGGCGGTGGTAAATTGGGCGGATTATCCAATGTGTCGAAAAATTCGGTATTGTCATCTGTAAGCACTGTCACCCCAAAAATATGCCAAGTGCCATTAAAACCATCAATATCTGTTGGTGGTCCTTGTAACTGACGATGGTTGAATGGTGCAAATGGCTCATACTGAATAGTTTCTGCTGTAATACCACCATTAGGATTAGCGGAACCAGCAACAGCAAATACATCTCCAATCCGAAATTCTTGAGGACCAAAATGTTCAAATTGCCCACTTACATCTCGAAACAAAATGTTAGGAAGCAATTGCACCGACACTCCAAATATTGTTAAATTTTGGTTCTGAAGCTCAATATTATCCAGTGGCCCACTGAGTCGCATAGGCATGAAAGTTGAGCTATTTGATACTGTATTTACACTTATAGAATCAAGTATCAATATACCATCCTCATTGACTGAACCATAAACTTTGACTTGAGAACCAAGCCCAACATCTTCTAAACTACCTTTAATAACACGAGTGTCTGGACTAATATGTATCGATCGATGTTCCACTTCAAAATCATTAGAGCTAACAAAGCGTGTCACTGTACCATTCAATATGAAAGAAGTTCTAGGTGGTAATATATTTACATCCAAAGTCCGTATTTGAGTAGCTTGCAATACTTTCTTATCTACAGTTCCAATAACTTCCACTAGCTGTCCATTATGTAATTCAGCGGATAACATTTGAACCTCACTATACGATATCAACAAACCATTATTACTGATAAAGAAAGTCTGGTTAGCTGCATCTAAATGAACAATCGTACCAGTTAATAAAATTTCTGGAACTGGTGGCAATCGTTCTAATAAAGTTGCTTGAATGCCTCTTGCTCCGGCTGATGGACCACTAACCCGCAAATAATCTCCAAGTCGAAGTTCAACAACTTGCTCGAAACCATGTAGTACAGTTTGTTCAGTAATAATTATAGTCTGTCCAGCTATTCTCAAACTATTGCCGGTTGGGCTAATAAATAACACTGGGCCACGTAAACTATCTTGATAGCTTATTTGTTCAGCGATGTCACGTTCGCTTTCTTGAGTACTGTCTACAGTTATTTGCATTCCCAAGCTAAGTTGTTCAAAATTGCTTGATTCACCGTTGATAAATATTTCAGATTGATTGGTATCGTAAGTTATGTCGTTAACGATAATACTACCAAAATCAGAAATAGGTCCAACATTGGTTCCTTTTTCTGTACCAGTTCCAGTACCTTCTAAGCCACCTTCAACAATATTTATGGTCTCGCTGTCACAAGCAATTAGAAGAGACAGAACTAGGCAAATTTTGAAAATCTGGTTATATGGTTTAAAAATGTTTAGATTCATGTTATTAAGTTTTAATTATTGGTAGTCCTGCAATATGTAGTGTTAAACCTACTAGGTTTTTGAAACCTAGTAGGTTTTTTGAAGCTATCACTACTTTTTATATGGCTACCTAATTATTTTCTGGGCCTTTTACCTTACGGTTATAAAAATAGATACTCACTCCAGCATAATAGCGATCCGTGCCTATAGCTTCTGGATTAGCATCTCTATCTTGAGCAGCAAACCAACGGTTAAGTTGTTTTAATGTTGCTAAACCTTCTTCGGCGGAAATTTTTCGTAATACAGGGAGAGCTTCGGCTGGCAAATTATTATATGCCACCTTTGTATGTAAATAACTTTTTTCAGGTGGATTGTTAAGATTATGGTTGATGGTATCTACCAAAGCAGCCACATCAGTACCAAAAATCACCAATTTGTCACCGATATTTCCCTCTGGTATATATGCTTGTTGTGCCACTTGCAGGTTTCCATTTTTCAAACGTTCCACTGCACCTGTATGCAATAATTCATCCAACACCGCTCGTACAGGAATATCACCACTATAGTCTTTAGCTAGACGGCTAAAACTCCCGGCTTCTCCTTCTAATGGCAGAATGGCCGGTTGTTTGTCAGAATTTTGATAAGCCGTATCCCGCAACCAACCATTAAGTACCCGTGCAGCACGATTATACTGAACTGGACCAGTTAGCTCTTCTGAATGAGTTTTTAAACCACGCAATCGGGTGACTTCTTTACGCGAAAGCCCTGTTACCACAGCAACTCTGGCATTGGTTTGTTTACGACCGGGCAACACAAAATCCTCTTCCGCCACTGCTACAAATGCTTGGCGTGCCAGTTCATCAAAACGTTCATAAGACAAGCCGAAACCTAACACCAATCGTGCGAGTGCTTTGAATATTTTGAATAAAGCTGTTTGTAATGGTCCAATAGTATCACTGGACTTATTTGGAGGAAGCTGTGTCATAGTTAAAGTTGTCTATAAAAATTTCGTGCCAAATCTTCAAGATTTTTACCGAGAACAAAATTTTTTCTGGAAAAGCGTTATAAGATTAATGGTTAATGGTTAATGGTTAATGGTTAATGGAAAAATATATGGTATTGTATTAATAATTAACAATAAGTCATTCATAATTAAACTCCTCATTCCCACATTCCAGCTAGAAATACATACCACGATACTCAAGTGTCACGAATAATACTAAACCAGAAAAAATATTTTCCCATCATTATTTCAATACATAAATGGGTAAAAAAGAATTTTTTACAATTAAATTAAAAAAAATTTGTTCTAATTGGAACTTTATGTTAATATTTTATTAAACGATAGTTCTTTTTAGAATATTTTTACCATTTTTTTTATGCACAAAAACCTTGAAGGTTTTGGAAACCTTCAAGGTTTAGTTCCTTCAATATTTGGCGTAAGACAACGATATATAAATTAAACATCAACAAAAAGGAAAACTATTAATGAGTAATCATAATCCTTCGTCTCAGCGAGACACTCACTATCACCATAATACACGGTGGTTTTCTCTATTTTGCACATGGCTACTTGCATTTTGGCTATTTCCAGCCTTGGCCGCTCCACCAAATTGTCCCGTAGACGGAGCCTACGTTACTTATGAAGAAAGCAGTGGGGAATTACATATCCCAGCAATTGAATTAAAAAATAGCGAGCAAACTGGTGTTTACCGGGTTGAACTACGCTTGATAGCAACGAGTTCTGAATTTGAAGTCGTAAGTGCAGTACCTTCCAATATATCAGTATCCGAAGTACGCTCCAGTTACGATGCTGCAACTGGAATTGCGGAGCTCAATGGTTATTTACTTGATGCAACAGGTAATATCCGCAGTTTCCATCAGGCAAAGTTTACCTTTAATCCTGAGAGTGGACGTTTTCTAGTTAACGAATTAACTGAACAACCTCAAAATATTTCTGGGATTAATGCACAGGTTTATACGGGTAACGAAACCGTATTCCCATTAGTACGTGGCGGAGCCGACCAATTCCTGCTCCCAGTTGAAATTGGTAATCAAACTTTAAATTTGTTAGTTGACACCGGTTCTGATGCACTGCTAGTGTTTGAAGACCGTTTATCTGATTGCAATCGCAGTGTTAGAAGACGCGAAGATAGTCCTATCCAAGCAACTGACACGCCAGTTTCCAAATCCTACGCCAGTGGCACTCGTGAAGGTGTACTTGCTACTGCCTCAGTACGTATCGGTACTTATTCCCATTCAGCCATGCAAATCATGCTGATTCGCAGCCCAGATTCCCAAAACGACCCTTCCCTTACCGCTAAAGGTGCTGATGGTATTATTGGTTTACGCCGTACTGCCGGCCTTAATTTCAGTAGTGATTCAGCACTTTTGGATGCTCCACTGAGTTTACTTACTCCACAAATTAACGGCGTGGAATTTAATTTACCGCCGGCTGGGGATGCAACATTAGCATTTGGTAAACAACCATTATTAGAACAAGCCAATGCAGATTTTATTTTCCGAGCTAAAGCTAAATCAGTAGCTGACCCAAATGACCGTACCCAACGTAGAAGATTTGCTGATATGCAAGTGCCTTTCCGAGCTAAAACAAGTTATGGCGAGGCTGCGGGTGATGATTTAGATATTTTGTTTGATACCGGTGCGGTTAGTCGTTTAGTGTTAGATACCAAAGTTGCCGAGAAACTTGGTTATAACTCTGCCAAAGAAGAATGGATGATTGATGAAAATGAGGAAATTGAACTCAATCTCATCGGGTTGACTGAAACCACTACCTTGTATCCAAAGTTTAAAGTCTGGGAAGTCAGTGTTGCACCTTACAGCATGATGGGAGTGGAATTTGAGGCGGTGTTGGGAATCAGCCGTTGGCAAGAATATGTGGTTGGGTTTGACTTTGTGCCTGAATCCAATGGTGGCCCTGATGGTACTATTTCCCTGTTGCGACGCTTGGATTTGCAGACTTCTCAAAATAAACAGGTTGAAACCAGTAGCAATTTAATGGATTTGCCCGGTTTGAATTCTCCCGGCAATGATGAATTTCCAGTAACGGATAACAGTGGCAGTCTCATAGTATTCCAATCTGACCGTGATGGCAGTGTTGGTGGTACTGATGTGTATATGTGGCAACGTGATTCTGGGTTGGTTAATTTAGCTGGTCTAAATAGTGTGGCTAATGAAAGTAATCCTAACCTAAGTGGTGATGGGCAGTTTGTGGCTTTTGTTTCTGACCGTACACCGAATAAAGGTCTGGCCGACATTTATTTATACGACCTAGCTCAACAACAATTAGTTGATTTACCAAACCTTAACTCCGAAGCTGAAGACACCATGCCAGTTTTAAGTGGTGACGGACGTTATCTAGCTTTTGTGTCAGAACGTGACGGCAATAAAAATATTTATCTTTATGACCGTACTGATGCTACTTTCATAGACATGCCCAACGTCAACAGTGATTCAGTAGAAACAAGTCCAGCATTGACTTCAGATGGAAGTTTTCTGAGCTTCACTCGTCAAGTACCAGCTCACCAAACACCGAACAACCAAGCGAATGATGATATTTTTGTTTACAATATCCTCAACCGTACCATGCTGCCACTGTCTAAAGGAATGCGTGGTGTCAACACTGGTTTTAACGAACAACAGTCAGCATTAAACCAAGATACTTTGCGTCTTGCCTTTCACAGTAACCGCCGTAACCCTGAAATGGGTCTTTATAACCGGGATATTTTTGTGGTGGATGCGATAACGCAAATACCCTTGTCTTTTCCTTGGTTAAATTCAGAATTTGACGATGTAGCTCCAAATTTTTCTGGCAATGGAGAGTCGTTAGTTTTCCAATCTCGCCGGCTCGGTGGTGAAGGCGGTGCTGATATTTATCAATACCGTTTCCAATCCCAAGCATCTGCAACTACGACTGAACAAGTGGAAACCATTCCATTAACCCAAACAGCCGAAGGATTGTTTACCGCACCAGTTGATGTTGATAATCAAACCTTGAATCTATTGATAGATACCACCTTCCCGGCTTTGGTGATTTTCCGTGATACTAATCTCAATTTGACCGACACTGGAAAAACTGTTTCCTTGCCATTAGGACAAGGCCAGATTAACGGCACTTTGGCTACTGCGAATATCAAACTCGGCATCCATCAAGCAAATATGCGTATTGTACTTGCTGAACGACAAGACTGTGCCGATGCACTTGGCCTATCCCTCACTGGGGCCGATGGTATTATCGGTTCTTTAGCTGGTATGCCCAATGTAGAAGGTGAACAACCAGATGTGCCATTACAAACGCTTAAACCAGCGATTAACCTTATCGAACTCAACTTTGATGCTGATGGAAAAGCTGGAATGTCCCTTGGTAAAATGCCGTTATTGGGCAAAATATCCCGCTCGGTGATGCACTACACCATGATTCCTAGCGAACGTGATCCAACCAATCCGCATCAATCTAGCACCGACATGCGTGTACCTTTTGTATCTATAAGTTATCGTGCAGATGGCACTTCGGTGGGTGCTACTGGTGGGGCTAAGTCGAATTATAATAATCATCGCGACTTACCACAAGCCATAGCTGGAACATTACTTCAGGATAAAGTTATCTTGGATACGCAAATCGCCACAAAATTGGGCTATGATGCAGCCAGTCAATCTTGGCCAAACGTCAATCATGTCAATTTTTCTTTGATTCTGTTTGGTTCTGATACTTTGTTGCCAATTGCGGAAAATGTGCCTGTTAGCAAAATTCAATTGGCTGATTTATCCAAAGCAAGTCATGCGGCGGTTATTGGCGTTGATTATTGGAATAATTATGTCTTAGGGATGGATTTGAATGAAAAAATGGGTGGCATAGTCTTAATTGTTGAACGTCAAAATACTCAATATACGACTACAGATGTTGAGACCAACACGCATTTTATCCCACTACTTGATATCAATAGTATCGCTGATGAGTTAAACGCAGATATAAGCGATGATGGCAAAACCATTGTATTCCAAAGTAATCGCTTGGGAGACGATGATATTTATGTGTGGCGACAAGGTTTGCTTGAATTGCCGGGACTGAATTCCTTGCAACCAGATTTTAATCCAAGTGTGAGTGGAAATGGTAATCTTATTGCGTTTGAATCATTGCGAAATGGACTGCCGGATATTTTCTTGTATGATATCAATGCAGGTAAGTTAATTGATTTGCCTAACCTCAACACGGATTTTCCAGAAGAATATCCAACCCTTAATGCTGATGGCACTTTGCTGGCTTATACAAGTCGGCCTGACATGCGCAATGCTGATACCTATCTGTATGATTTGACTACCAAACAACCTAAGCAATTTTATTCTAGTTGGTTCAACACTGATGCTGATGAACTAAGCCCGACTTTAAATGGCACCGGTTCATTGATAGCGTTTGAAGGTCAGGGACGTGCCGATGGCATGAGTTCTATAGAAGGAATAAATGTGGATGTGTATCTGTACAATCTGGATAGAGGCCGACTGCTTGATTTACCCAATCTCAATTCACCGTTTATTGAAGGAAATCCGGTTCTTAGTTCTGATAGCAACTTCTTAGCTTTTGATAGTAATCGCTATGACCCTTCTATGCTACATGTGGGTAATGATGTTTTACTCGCCGAATTGTCTTCTGGTGAATTATTGGATTTACCCGGTCTGAATAGTGATTATGAGGATGCTGCACCAGCCTTGACTCCAGATGCTGAACATGTTTTATTCCATTCTAAACGTCCCGGCGGTGAAGGTGGTTATGATTTGTATCTCTATCATCGTGATACTGAAGATAATACTCGCTATTTTGTTTCCGCAGCTTATATGGAAGATGGTTATGTTATTGATGAAATTGGTCGTCCGTTAGGTGACGTAACGGTTAGTGCAAGTGATGCAGACGGTAATTTAATTGGTTCTGTAGTGACGGATAGTGCTGGTAACTTTACTTTGAGTGTTCCGGTTGGGCCAGTGTTGCCAATAACTTATACTGTGGATAATGGCAAAGTGGTGGTTGATGAGGTTGGTGATGATACTTATATCCCGGATTTTGAAGCTGGTAATTTGAAGTTCACTCAAGTTTGGGTGGAAGATACTATGCAAGCTGGGATGCCAACTAAGATTTGGTTTGATGTGGAAACTGAAACGCCTAAGCATAATACTTTCATGAAGCTTTATTTAGTGAATCTGCGAACTGGTTCTATTGATGATTTAAATATTGCTGGGGGGAATTTTGATGTTGCCCATAGTTTGACGGCGTTGACGATTGATAAATTGGGGCATGTTGGTCCAGGTGATACGGTGACGAAAACGCAAGATTCGGATACGGTGACAGAAATCTCTTATCTCACTGATGATAATAGTAAAGCTCATGTTGAGCATAGTTTTATTGTGCCAGCCGGGGTGGAAAATGGGACTTATGCGGCGGTGTTTAGTATTGGTCGGTTTGACTATAATCCAGAAGATGATGCGTTGCAATCTGAGGATGCTGCGGATAAACAGGATAATTTCTTGGCGGCTCCGGCGAGTGTGATTGTTGGTCAACCAGATAAGCCTAATTTGCGGATTTTATTCGCTGAGTTGAATAGCAATAGTTTTGAGTTGCCGAGAAAGCGTCCAGTAGATGGCAGTAGTCAATTTAGTTCTGAATTAGTGCTGAACATGGAAGTTGAGTCGATGGCACAGGATACTGAATTGCCTGTGGATATTGTTTTTGCGTTGGATATTGATGGTCAAAGTTATCCGTTATCTATTGCTGATAATAGCGGTCGTCGTCCTTCTTTAGTTACGAAAAAGACTTATCCGGTGAGTTGTCGTGAGGAGACTCGTGAGGGTTATCCGGCTGGTGAGCGTTGTGCTTCTTTATTTAAGCAGGATCAACAGGGTTATACTTATAAGCTGTATATTGATGAGGCAGCGTATGATGCTTTAGCGGCTTTAACTGCTGATTCTACTGTTAATTTGGTGATTCAGCTTGACCCTGATAAAACTGTGACTGAGTGGGAAAACAATACGGCGGATAATGTGAAAACAATGCCAGTGATGTTTTTGGCCTCGCCGGAAGATGTTGGAACAACTCGTTCTACACGGAGATCGGTTAGGGCAGATGATAGTGGTCATTCTCCACAGACTGGTAATTGGGAATCATGGGTAACGGATTATGGTATTGATTTATTCAATCCACTTGACGAAGCTGAAGAATATGGTACCGATGATTTTGGTGTGGGTTACGCATTTCAAGCGAGCTTGACTTATGCAGAAAACACACACAATAGTACTACCTATCCCTATGCTGCCTCTTTTGATGGTACTGGTAACCGAGTTTATGTAGGCATATTTGGCTATGAAATTGATATGCTAAGTGTGGATGTTGGTGCTGACATAAATGGAGACCAACTGCTCTGCACATGGTTTGGTTATGATGTTGATATTATCGGTGATGATATATGGAGTGGCTACTATGATATTGATGGTATGAGTCAAGAATCTGGTTGTGCTGGCAATTCCAAAGTAGACGTAACTTCAGAATATGAAATTTTTAATACTCAATTGTATGGTGATGGTAATGAATATTTCAGTAAAAGTAAGTCTGTAGATAGTGACCCAAAAACCTTTGTTGTGGGTATAATTCCTATTACTGTTACTGCTGGTGCTACGGGTGAATTAGGAATTCGTGGTAGTTTGGTTGTTGATACCAGTAATACACTTACTATATCAATTGGTCCTTACGCAGAACTCACTGCTTATGCTGAAGGAGGAGTTACCATTGGTATATATAGTGGAGGAATTGGGATTGAATTGTTGCTGTTAGGTGTAGAAGTACCTTTTACCGCAGCTCTGCAAGTATTACCTTCTATACCACTTGCAACTTTCACTTTTGAAATACCTTTGGTTATCAGTACGTTGGATGGTGAATTTTATTTATGGTATAAGGCATTTTGGGATAAGGACAAGTCCAAATACACTATTTTGGAATGGGATGGTTTTGAATGGGAATTTCCGCTGATTGATCCAGTATTTTTGTATTGGGCAGCACCAAATCAGTTTGTGCTTGATACAACTGCTACTTCAGGTACTCTGCCTTCTGAGATAAGTTCAACAACCAGTGAATTAAATTATGATTTGAGTTCTACGAATGATTTCGGTGCTGAATGGATGGGTACTTTTGACTTTGATGAGGGTACTTATGATTTTGAGGCCAGTGCAGACGACAGCTTGCTTGTCAAATTGGATGGCAATACTTTGTTTGATTTGCCCAAAGCAATTGACCTTGTGGGTAATGCTTACATATCAAGTACTGATGTGTCTGACTCGAAATCCTTCAGCCAAATCCTTGGAGGAACTGGTTCAATAGAACTTGACGGTAATGGGGATTATGTAGAAACAAATACAAATGTTGTTGAATTAGCAAAGGCTGACTTTACCATTGAAGCTTGGATTAAAACCACTGGCACCGGTCGAGCCATTGTTTCCAGTGATGATGGTGACACCAGTTGGGAAAATGGTGAAAAAGTCTTCTATATTGATGGCAACGGTCGAGTTTATTTTGTTGGTCATAGCAACGACTATATTAAAGGCAACACTGCTGTTAATGATGGAAACTGGCATCATGTAGCAGTTGTTTGGGATTATAGTGGCAGTGGTTCATCAGGTACCGGTAAAATTTATGTGGATGGTAACCATGATACTGCTTCAAGCGGCTATGCCGGCAATTACATGAATAACAGCGGTAATACCCTGAAGATTGGCCGACCCAATTACAATGAAGCTCCTCATTATTTCAATGGTCAAATAGATGAAGTTCGTATTTGGAATGTGGCTCTTCAAGGTCGTGACATCAACGATAACAAAAACAAGCAATTGAACGGTAATGAACCTGGTTTGCAGGCGTATTATCGTTTTGATATGAATATTGAGAAGGAAATATTAGAAGATACTACTATAGACATCGACGTGGACTATGAAAATACAGGCAGTAGTGCCAGTTTATCACTGGCTTGGACTAAGCTCAATACTTTCAACGTCTCCTACTATAACAGTACGAATTGGACTGGTGATACAGTATGGACTGATATGGAAGATGAAATTGACCATGATTGGGATGACGGCCTTCCGGGTGATGATAAAAATGGTACTAATGAGTATGGGATAACCAACAGTACATTTTCCGCAGAATGGGAAGGTGAATTTGAGTTTGATGAAAGTGTCGCATATACTTTCGTGCTGACAACGGATGACAATGCACCGAAACTCTATTTGGATGGTAGTCAACTTTCTTTTAGTGGTGATAATGGTAGCACAACTCCAGTTAGCGATAGTGACGGAAATATTGCCTACTATGTCTACGAAGCCACTACACCATCCAATATAGATGCAAGTATTAATCATACTATTAAACTGCAATATTCTCATGACAATGCACCAACAGATGCCTTAGTGCAACTGGAATGGCAAGCTGAAGATAGCTTTATTGCCTCAGTAGTAGGAAATCTCAGTGTTCCGGCTATTTCTTACCAACCACTTTTATTTTTAGAACCAAATGGCCATTGGGAGCATCCAAATAACCATGTCACTTGGGCTGGTGAATTTGATTTTGCTACAGATGGTTATTATGAATTTGTCGGTCGTTTCAGTGGTGGTATTGATGTTTGGGTTGATGGTAATAAATATCTGGGTACACGCAGTGAAAAAGGGCCAAAGGCTTATCATTTCTCGCCCAATTTAACTGCCGGTTATCATGAAATCAAAGTTGTTTACCATACTGGTCCACAAACAGAATCGGTAGATAATATTGATCATCGTCCACTTACTATTGCCAATCTGGATTGGAATCTGCGTGCGGATGACGTTTTCTATACCTATTACTATCAATCGAAACAAGATATGATAGAAGATGATGTTACCGATGAAGAAAATTATCTAGGTCCATTTGGTGCTATTGCTCCACGACTCATTGAGAGAACTGTTCTTACTAGTAATAGCATTGATTTTTCATTAGATTCTAGTAAGCATCTGACTGAAAGCAATGGTGTTTATCTGACAGATGGCACTGGTCATAATGTTACCGGTAATCCAAATATTACAAATTATACTGATCAGATTAAAGATGGATTTGCAGTACGTTGGTTAGGAAACATCACCACCACTGCGTATAATACTGGTTATACTGGTAGTGTTTATGTATTCACCGCAAAAGCTGATGGTGATGTTGCTCTGTGGATAGATAATATTCAACTGCTTGATGAATCGAATACAGCTTTGACTACTTACCAAGAAGCTGTTTTTCTATATGAAGATACTGCTAATGCGATTCGTATGGAGTATGCTGAAAACAGTGGTAGCGATGCAGACGGTGGCGATGCGAATCTAACTTGGGCCAAAATTGCACCAAATACTTTCAATCTGCAAACCTTCACTAGCAGTGATTTATCAGGTCCAGCTACAGACGGTGGTACAGTATCTAGTATTGATAACTATGCTGGTAGTGATTCTGCTCGCTGGGTTGGTGTGTTTGAGTTTGAAGAATCAGACTACGACTTTTCCATAACTACGAGTGGCACTGCTATATTGTATGTGGATGGTAAAGAAGTCATTGGTTTAGGTTCAAGTTCAGCAAAACAGCCCATAGAAGCAGGACTGCATTCTGTCAAAGTGGAATATTTTGCAGGCCCAACCCCAAACATTACGGTTAATTGGGCCCAAACTTCTGAGATTGCTGGCAATGCTTTGAGCTTTGATGGTGATGGGGATTATGTGGAATTGCCTTATCTTCTCGATCCTTCAACAAATTCTTTCAGTGCGGAAGTCTGGTTTAAGCTGGATACACTTACCAGTGATAATCGGCTGATACAGCAAATGGACGGGACTGGTGAGGGACGTAATTGGCTATCTTATAAAAATAGTACCGGGACGCTAATCTCCTTCCTTGGCGGCAGTCTCTTAAACGGCACAACTACGCTAAATACCGGCAATTGGTATCATGTTGCTTTGGTATATGACGGTGTTACCCTCAGTTTATATCTGGATGGTGAACTGGAAAACAGTGTTAATCGTACTTTGGAAAGTGCTGATGGCAATCTGCTATTAGGTATTAATAAAAACCTTAACGGTAATTATTGGAATGGTGCAATTGACGAAGTTCGCGTCTGGAACACCGCTCGTAGTCAAGCTGAAATTCAAGCCTACATGAAGAGTACTCTAAAAGGTACGGAAGGCGGTTTAGTGGCTTATTATCAGCTTGATGATGGTTCAGGTACAACTGCAACAGATACCACTGGTAATGTTAGTTATAATGGTACACTGAACGGCGATCCAACATGGGGCGTTTCCGATGCACCATTGACTGACTTGCCAGCACCGGGCAGTGCTTTGAGCTTTGATGGTAATGGTGATTATGTGGCACTGGGTGCTATCCTGCCAAATACTTATACCAAGGAAGCTTGGATTAAGCAAAGGGGTGGCAATAACATCATCAGCGGTGACGGTGGCAAACATGCTTTTTGGGCACCTAACTATATACTTTCCTCCGGTCACAAAGGTGCATGGTCAACGGTGCAAGACCCGGAAACGATGGTGACCGACACTTGGTATCATGTCGCTGTTACTTATGACGGCAGCAGCGAAATGAAGCTGTACAAGAACGGCGTGTTGGTAGATAGTGCGACCGGAGTTGCTCCGTTGGGAGACGGCATGAACACCTATATCGGCAAATTCGCTAACGCCAATTACTTTGGCGGTGACATTGACGAAGTCCGCATCTGGGACGTGGTTCGCAGTCAAGCAGAAATAAAAGCCTACATGAATCGCTCTTTGGATAGTGATGAAAGTGGCTTAATCGCTTACTACAACTTTGATGAAAAAGTCGGTTCGTCAATCGCTGTACTCAGTGATATAGCTGGCAGTAATCATGGTACTTTGAATGGAGACCCGACATGGGTTGATTCAGGTGCTACTTTGTCCAAGATGCTTCCACCGGGAAATGCCATGAGTTTTGATGGTGTGGATGATTATGTGGAAATCACCAACGTTACAAGTGACGATTTTAGCCTTGAAGCTTGGATTAAAACGGATGTTTCCGCACCGACAGGCAGTTATGCCTACCAAGGCGACGGAATTATCTGGTCGGATGTCGGTGGTGTCGCAAACGATTTTGTTTTGGCCGTGCTGGGAGACAAACTCTCATTTTGGGACGGAAATGCCAACATGAACATAACCGGCACAACCAATATAACCGACAGCAACTGGCATCACGTTGCAGTAACTAGGGCATCAGGCGGTTCCATGACTTTATATGTGGATGGTAGTTCCAATGGCTCTGCTAACGCAGGAACAGGTGCGCTAACGGATAATTCCGTTATTCATATTGGAGCCAATACCATTACCAACCGATATTATTCCGGGCAAATAGACGAAGTACGGGTCTGGGATACTGTCCGCAGTCAAGATGAAATTCAAGACAACATGAACAGTACTGTGAGCAGTTTTGAAAGTGGCTTAGTGGCGTACTATCGCTTTGACCAAGATAGCGGCCAAGAAGTGATTGATGTTTCCAGCCACGATCATGACGGCGTGTTAAACGATAGCACCGGCCCTGCATGGGTGCCTTCTGGTGCGTCCACAGGCTACGCCATGAGCTTTGATGGTGTGGATGATTATGTGGAAGTTGCACATAGTAACGGTTTGGAAACTGCTCAATATGTTACCGTTGAAGCTTGGATTAAAGCTAATTCTCTAGCGGACTGGGAAGGTGTACTCAGTTTTATCCAAGATAATAGCAACAATGAATCGGGATATTCATTAGCCTACAAAAATGGTCAAATGCGATTCTTGCTAATAACAGAATCAATGGCTGAAGGTGATATGATGAATAATCCGGGAACTGCAATCACTACCGGTGAATGGGTACATATTGCTGGTACTTATGACGGTAGTGAGATTCGTTTCTACAAAAATGGGGAGTTAATGGCTTCCGAAGCCAAAAGCGGTGCGATTGACTGGGAGTTTCAACCAATGGGCCTATTTATCGGTGCTTATAAGGATAACAATGAAGCTTACTACTTCGATGGACAAATAGACGAAGTACGGCTTTGGAATGTTGCCCGCAGTCAAACCGAAATCGAGGACAACATGAATTCCAGCCTTGGCGGTTCAGAAAGCGGCTTGGTCGCCTACTACAACTTCAACAAGATTGGATTGACTGTTAAAGATGTCAGCGGCTCCGGCCATGATGGCACAACCAACGACACCGCGATTCCAGTGCCAGTGTGGTTAGCCTCCGATGCAATGACAGGTATGAACCCACCGGGTAATGCTTTGCATTTTGATGGGACTGGTGATTATGTGAACGTTACAAATCACGCAGACTTAGAATTCGGTGCTAACAGCTTCAGCGTGGAAGCTTGGGCTAAAGTTGATAACGGTGGCGATTATCGCAATATTGTCGGCAATAAGACGGGCACCGGTTCAGCTACCGGCTGGCTACTGCGCTTGAATGACAGCCTGACACCGCAATTTTTTATTGCTGATGGCAGTACTACACTATTTACGAATGGTAGCACAGCGGTTGCCATCGGAGAATGGTATCATCTTGCAGGTGTAGTTGACCGTAGCACTGAAACCGTAACGCTTTATGTGAACGGTGAACCAGTTACAACTAATTCAACAGCCAATATCACCACTGTCAATTCAGGTTTAGCAATGAGAATTGGTGCTTGGCACATACATTCAGACTACATGTCTGGAGATATTGATGAAGTCCGTGTTTGGAATACCGCCCTCACTAAACCAGAGATTCAAGCAAACATGAATCGCACTTTGAATGGTAATGAAAGCGGCTTGGCTGCCTACTACAACTTCGACGATGTTGGAACAAGTGTCACCGATGTCACCGGCTCCGGCCATAATGGCACGTTGAATGGCGATACGGATTGGGTTGTGTCGGGGGCGGATATGGATTAACGGTAAAAACCTTGAAGGTTTCCAAAACCTTCAAGGTTTAAGTCCATGTGAAGGTTTCATTCGTACAAAAACCTTGAAGGTTTTCAAAACCTTCAAGGTTTAAGTACATGTGAAGGTTTCATTCGTACAAAAACCTTGAAGGTTTCTAAAACCTTCAAGGTTTAGTCCATGTAAAGATTTAGTTCGTGTAAAAACCTTGAAGGTTTCTAAAACCTTCAAGGTTTGGTTCATGTGAAGATTTAGTTCATGCAAAAACCTTGAAGGTTTCCAAAACCTTCAAGGTTTAGTCCATTGAAGATTTCGTTCGTACAAAAACCTTGAAGGGTTGGCGTAAGACAACTATACATAATTTAAACATCAACAAAAGAGAAACTATTATGAATACTCACAACCCCCCGTCCCAACCGGACGCTCACATCAGTCGTAGTACACGGCTGTTTACCCTATTTTGCACATGGCTACTTGCATTTTGGCTATTTCCAGCCCAAGCCGCTCCACCAGATTGTCCCGTAGACGGAGCCTATGCAACTTATGAAGAAAGCAGCGGGAAATTACATATCCCAGCAATTGAATTAAAAAATAGCGAGCAAACTGGTGTTTACCGGGTTGAACTACGCTTGATAGCAACGAGTTCTGAATTTGAAGTCGTAAGTGCAGTACCTTCCAATATATCAGTATCCGAAGTACGCTCCAGTTACGATGCTGCAACTGGAATTGCGGAACTCAATGGTTATTTACTTGATGCAGCAGGTAATATCCGCAGTTTCCATCAGGCAAAGTTTACCTTTAATCCTGAGAATGGACGTTTTCTAGTTAACGAATTAACTGAACAACCTCAAAATATTTCTGGGATTAATGCACAGGTTTATACGGGTAACGAAACCGTATTCCCACTTGTACGAGGTGGAGCCGACCAATTCTTACTCCCAGTTGAGATTGGCAATCAAACTCTAAATTTGCTAGTTGATACTGGCTCCGATGCACTGCTAGTGTTTGAAGACCGTTTATCTGATTGCAATCGCAGTGTTAGAAGACGCGAAGATAGTCCTATCCAAGCAACTGACACGCCAGTTTCCAAATCCTACGCCAGTGGCACTCGTGAGGGTGTGCTTGCCACTGCCTCAGTGCGTATCGGTACTTATTCTCATTCGGCAATGCAAATCATGTTGATTCGCAGCCCAGATTCCCAAAATGACCCCTCTCTAACCGCTAAAGGTGCCGATGGTATTATTGGTTTACGCCGTACTGCTGGCCTAAATTTCAGTAGTGATTCAGCACTTTTGGACGCTCCACTGACTTTGCTTACTCCACAAATTAACGGCGTGGAATTTAATTTACCGCCGGCTGGGGATGCAACGTTAGCATTTGGCAAACAACCATTATTAGAACAAGCCAATGCAGATTTTATTTTCCGAGCTAAAGCTAAATCAGTAGCTGACCCAAATGACCGTACCCAACGTAGAAGATTTGCTGATATGCAAGTGCCTTTCCGAGCTAAAACAAGTTATGGCGAGGCTGCGGGTGATGATTTAGATATTTTGTTTGATACCGGTGCGGTTAGTCGTTTGGTGCTTGATACTAAAGTTGCCGAAAAATTGGGATATAACTCAGCTACCGAAAAATGGATGATTGATGAAAATGAGGAAATTGAACTCAACCTCATTGGCTTGACTGAAACCACTACTTTGCATCCAAAGTTTGAAGTTTGGGAAGTGAGTGTTGCTCCTTACAGCATGATGGGAGTGGAATTTGAGGCGGTACTTGGTATTAGCCGTTGGCAAGAATATGTAGTTGGTTTTGATTTTGTCCCAGAACGCAATGGTGGGCCAGATGGTACTATTTCACTATTGCGGCGTTTGGACTTGCAGACTTCTCAAAATAAACAGGTTGAAACCAGTAGCAATTTAATGGATTTGCCCGGTTTGAATTCTCCCGGCAACGATGAATTTCCAGTTACAGATAACACTGGCAATATTATAGTATTCCAATCTGACCGTGATGGCAGTGTTGGTGGTACTGATGTGTATTTGTGGCAACGTGATTCTGGGTTGGTTAATTTAGCTGGTCTAAATAGTGTTGCTAATGAAACTAATCCTTATGTGAGTGGTGATGGGCAGTTTGTGGCTTTTGTTTCCGACCGTACACCGAATAAAGGTCTGGCCGATATTTATTTATACGACCTGAATCAAAAAACATTAGTTGATTTACCAAACCTTAACTCCGAAGCTGACGACACCATGCCAGTTTTAAGTGGTGACGGACGTTATCTAGCTTTTGTGTCAGAACGCGACGGCAATAAAAATATTTATCTTTATGACCGTACTGATGCTACTTTCATAGACATGCCTAACGTCAACAGTGATTCAGCAGAAACAAGTCCAGCATTGACTAAAGATGGAAGTTTTCTGAGCTTCACTCGTCAAGTACCAGCTCACCAAACACCGAACAACCAAGCGAATGATGATATTTTTGTTTACAATATCCTCAACCGTACCATGCTGCCACTGTCTAAAGGAATGCGTGGTGTCAACACTAATTTTAACGAACAACATTCAGCATTAAACCAAGACACTTTGCGTCTTGCTTTTCACAGCAACCGCCGTAACCCTGAAATGGGTCTTTATAACCGGGATATTTTTGTGGTGGATGCGATAACGCAAATACCCTTGTCTTTTCCTTGGTTAAATTCAGAATTTGACGATGTAGCTCCAAATTTTTCTGGCAATGGAGAATCGTTAGTTTTCCAATCCCGCCGGCTCGGTGGCGAAGGCGGTGCTGATATTTATCAATACAGTTTCCAATCCCAAGCATCTGCAACTGCGACTGAACAAGTGGAAACCATTCCATTAACCCAAACAGCCGAAGGATTGTTTACCGCACCAGTTGATGTTGATAATCAAACCTTGAATCTATTGATAGATACCACCTTCCCGGCTTTGGTGGTTTTCCGTGATACTAATCTCAATTTGACCGACACTGGGAAAACTGTTTCCTTGCCATTAGGACTGGGGCGGATTAACGGTACTTTAGCTACCGCAAATATCAAACTCGGCATCCATCAAGCAAATATGCGTATTGTGCTTGCTGAACGACAAGACTGTGCCGATGCACTTGGCCTATCCCTCACTGGGGCCGACGGCATAATCGGTTCTTTAGCAGGTACTCTTAATGTAAAAGGCGAAAAACCAGACGTGCCATTACAAATGCTTAAACCAATGATTAACCTTATCGAACTCAACTTTGATGCTAATGGAAATGCTGGAATGTCCCTCGGTCAAATGCCATTATTGGGCAAAATATCCCGTTCAGTGATGCAATACACCATGATTCCTAGCGAACGTGATCCAACCAATCCACATCAATCTAGCACCGACATGCGTGTACCTTTTGTATCTATAAGTTATCGTGCAGATGGCACTTCGGTGGGTGCTACTGGTGAGGCTACATCGAATTATAATAATCATCGCGACTTACCGCAAGCCATAGCTGGAACATTGCTTCAGGATAGAGTTATCTTGGATACGCAAATCGCAACAAAATTGGGTTATGATGCAGCCATTCAATCTTGGCCAAACGTCAATCACGTCAACTTTTCTTTGATTCTGTTTGGTTCTGATACTTTGTTACCAATTGCGGAAAACGTACCAGTTAGCAAAATTCAATTGGCTGATTTATCCAAAGCAAGTCATGCGGCGGTTATTGGCGTTGATTACTGGAATAATTATGTCTTAGGGATGGATTTGAATCAAAAAATGGGTGGTATAGTCTTAATTGTTGAGCGTCAAAATACCCAATATACGACTAAAGATGTTGAGACCAACACACATTTTATCCCACTACTTGATATCAATAGTATCGCTGATGAGTTAAATGCTGATATAAGTGATGATGGCCAAACCATTGTGTTCCAAAGTAATCGTTTGGGGGATGATGATATTTATGTGTGGCGACAAGGTTTGCTTGAATTGCCGGGACTGAATTCTCCACATCCAGACCTCAATCCTAATGTTAGTGGGAATGGTAATTTGGTCGCATTTGAATCCTTGCGGAATGGACAACCAGATATTTTCCTGTATGACATAAATAATGGAACATTCATTGATTTACCAAACTTAAATACCGCTTTTATCGAAGAATATCCTACGCTTAATGCTGAAGGAACTTTGTTGGCTTATAGCAGTCGGCCTGACATGCGTAATGCTGATACCTATCTGTATGATTTGACAACTAAACAACCTAAGCAATTTTATTATAGTTGGTTCAATACTGATGCCAATGAACTTAAACCAACCTTAAATGCCTCCGGTTCATTGATAGCGTTTGAAGGTCGTGGACGTGCCGATGGTAAGAGTACTCCCGGAGGTGGCGGTCATGAAGGTGCGGATGTCTATCTGTATAATTTGAATAGAGGCCGACTGCTTGATTTGCCCAATCTCAATTCACCGTTTATTGAAGGAAATACATCTCTTAGTGCGGATGGTAATTTCTTAGCTTTTTATAGCAATCGCTATGATCCTTCCATGCTGCACGTAGGTAATGATGTGTTGCTGATGGAAGTATCTTCTGGTGAATTATTGGATTTACCCGGTCTTAACAGTGATTATGAAGATACAAGTCCAGCTTTGACTGAGGATGCAGAACATATTCTGTTTCATTCTAAACGTCCCGGTGGTGAAGGTGGTTATGATTTATATCTCTATCATCGTGATACTGAAGATAATACTCGGTATTTTGTTTCCAACGCTTATATGAAATATGGGTATGTTATTGATGAAATTGGCCGTCCACTTGGTGACGTAACTGTTAGTGCAAGTGATGCAGACGGTAATTTAATTGGTTCTGTAGTGACTGATAGTGCTGGTAACTTTACGTTGAGTGTTCCGGTTGGGCCAGTGTTACCGATAAGTTATACTGCGGATAGTGGCAAAGTGGTGGTTGATGAGGTTGGTGATGATACTTATATTCCGGATTTTGAAGCTGGTAATTTGAAGTTCACGCAAGTTTGGGTGGAAGATACCATGCAAGCTGGGATGCCAACTAAGATTTGGTTTGATGTGGAAACTGAAACTCCTAAGCATAATACTTTCATGAAGCTTTATTTGGTGAATCTGCGAACTGGTTCTATTGATGATTTAAATATTGCTGGGGGGAATTTTGATGTTGCCCATAGTTTGACGGCGTTGACGATTGATAAATTGGGTCATGTTGGTCTCGGTGATACGGTGACTAAGACTCAAGATTTAGATACGGTGACAGAAATTTCTTATCTCACTGATGATAATAGTAAAGCTCATGTTGAGCATAGTTTTATTGTGCCAGCCGGGGTGGAAAATGGTACTTATGCGGCGGTGTTTAGTATTGGTCGATTTGACTATAATCCGGAAGATGATGCGTTGCAATCGGAAGATGCTGCGGATAAACAGGATAATTTCTTGGCGGCTCCAGCAAGTGTGATTGTTGGTCAGCCAGATAAGCCTAATTTGCGGATTTTGTCGGCTGAGTTGAATAGCAATAGTTTTGAGTTGCCGAGAAAGCGTCCAGTAGATGGCGGTAGTCAATTTAGTTCTGAATTAGTGCTGAATATGGAAGTTGAGTCGATGGCACAGGATACTGGGTTGCCAGTGAATATTGTTTTTGCGTTGGATATTGATGGTCAAAGTTATCCGTTATCTATTGCTGATAATAGCGGTCGTCGTCCTTCTTTAGTTACTAAGAAGACTTATCCGATGAGTTGTCGTGCGGAGACTCGTGAGGGTTATCCGGCTGGTGAGCGTTGTGCTTCTTTGTTTAAGCAGGATCAACAGGGTTATACTTATAAGCTGTATATTGATGGGGCAGCGTATGATGTGTTAGCGGCCAAAACTTCTGATTCTACTGTTAATTTGGTGATTCAGCTTGACCCAACTAAAACTGTGACTGAGTGGGAAAACAATACGGCGGATAATGTGAAAACTATGCCAGTGATGTTTTTGGCCTCGCAGGAAGATGTTGGAACAACTCGTTCTACACGGAGATCGGTAAGGGCTGGTAGTAGTCAGTTGTCTGGTACATGGAAAGAGGAGGTAACAGATTATGGTATTGATTTATTCACACCACTTGACGAAGCTGAAGAATATGGTACCGATGATATTGGTATAGGCTATGAATTTCAAGCAAGCTTGACTTATGCAGAAGGTAGTGTTACGCAATCTGATAACACCGTTGTTAATTATCCTTATGCTGCTGCCTTCGATGGTACCGGCAACCGAGTTTACTTTGGCATTTTTGGTTATGAAATAGATGTGCTAAGTGTGGATGTGGGAGCTGATATCAATGGAGACAAATTGCTTTGTACTTGGTTTGGTTATGATGTTGATGTCATCGGCCTTAATGGGTGGTATGGTTACTATGGTACTGATAGCCGTTCAGGTTGTGGCAGTGGTGGTACAGAAGATGTAGATGGTGAATACGAAATTTTTAATTCTCAGGACTCTTTGGCCAATGAATACTTGACTAAAAGTGTTTCTATAGGTGGTGACCCGAATGGTAAGAAAACTTTTGTTGTGGGTATAATTCCTGTTACTGTTGAAGCTGGTGCAACTGGTGAAGTGGGGTTGCGTGGTAGTTTGGTTGTTGATACAAGTAATACTGTTACTATTTCGGTGGGGCCTTATTTGGAATTGACTGCTTATGCTGATGGTGGAGTTACTATTGGTATTTATAGTGCAGGGATTGGGATTGAATTGTTGCTGTTAGGTGTGGAAGTACCTTTTACCGCAGCTCTGCAAGTATTACCGTCTGAGCCACTTGCCATTTTCACTTTTGAAGTGCCTTTGGTTATCAGTACGTTGGATGGTGAATTTTATTTATGGTATAAGGGAATTTGGGATAAGAACAAGTCCAAATACGTTCTCTTAGAATGGGAAGGTTTTGAATGGGAATATCCGCTTATTGATCCAGTATTCATATATTGGGCACAGCCAAATCAGTTTGTGCTTGATACAACTGCTACTACAGGCACTCTGCCTTCTGGGATAAATTCAACAACCAGTGAATTAAATTATAATTTGAGTCCTACGAGTAATTTTGGTGCTGAATGGGTGGGTACTTTTGACTTTGATGCTGGTACTTATAGTTTTGAAGCCAGAGCGGATGATTATCTGACAGTCGCGCTAGACACCGATGGGGACGACAATTATGACGCTACACCATTTGGCATGAATGAAAGCATGGTAGTTGACCATGCAGGTGATAATGATGGTACACCGAAAAATGGTCCAACTTGGTTAGATAGTGATGTGTTCGATGATTCAACTGTACAAAGTAATGCTGGTTCAAACCTTAGTGCCCATGTGTCAGGTTCGATGAGTTTTGATGGTAATGGTGATTATGTTCATCTGCCGACTAATCCGGTTTCCTCAGGTACGGTAACAATTGAGCATTGGGTCAAGCCAGATGACATAGGAGACGATCAAATATTAGTGTATGCATCAAACGTCAGTGGGGACGGTTTTGGCAATAGCGGCAGTTACTTGGAAGTTCATACTGCGATAAGAGGCAGTAAAGCTTATTTTAACTATCAGGACGGTTCAAACACACTGGGGCTGACTGGTCTCAATACTTTGAAGGTCGGAAAGTGGTATCACATTGCGGTGACCTATGATACGGACGGCCTTATGTCATTGTATGTCGATGGTGTGTATCAAGATTCCTCCAGTGGGTCTTTCGCCAATAAATCAGCTTCCAGAAGCTATATCGGCAGACCGGCTAACGACAGTAAAACCAGCCGCTATTTCGATGGCACACTAGACGAAGTTCGTATTTGGAACTATGTTCGTACCCAAACTGAAATTCAAGACAATATGTACAAGCAACTCATTGGTAATGAAGTTGGTGAAGAAGAAGGAGAAGAATTGGTAGCGTATTATCGCTTTGATGCTTCACAACCGAATGTAACGCAAACCATTGATGTAGCATTTACTGAAGACGATGCCATAAATGTCAGTGTGGACTATGAAAATATCAGCGATGATGCCAAGGTATCACTTGCTTGGAGTAAGATTAATACCTTCAATACATCGTACTATAACAGCACCGATTGGGGTGTAAGTGGCGACGATGTTGCCGTGTGGACTGACATGGAAGATGAAATTGACCATGATTGGGATGAAGGTCTTCCGGGTGATGATAAAAGTGGTACTAATGAGTATGGGATAACTAACAGTACATTTTCCGCAGAATGGGAAGGTGAATTCCAGTTTGACGAAAGTGTCACATATACTTTCGTGCTGACAACGGATGACAGTGCAGCAAAACTCTATTTGGATGGTAGTCAACTTTCTTTTAGTGGTGAAGATGGTCGCACAACTACAGTTGAAGACAGTGATGGAAATACTGCCTACTATGTTTATGAAGTAAGTGAATCTATAGATGCGACTGATAATCATACCATTAAATTGCAATATTCCCATGATAACAGTACGCCAATAGATGCTTTAGTGCAACTAGAATGGCAAGCTGAAGATCAGTTTATTTCCACAGTAGTGGGTAATTTAGGTGTTCCAGCAACCTCTTCTCAACCACTGATATTTTTGGATCCAAATGGCCATTGGAACCATCCAGACAATGAAGTAACTTGGGTTGGTGAGTTTGATTTTGCCAGCGATGGTTATTACGAGTTTGTTGGCCGTTTCAGTGGTGCTGTGGATGTTTGGGTTGATGGCAGTAAATATCTGGGTACTTACAGTGCTAAAGGTCCAAAAGCATACTATTTCTCACCAAATTTAACTGCTGGTTATCATGAAATAAAAGTTGTTTACAATACTAGGCAGCGAACAGAACCGGTAGAGAATATTGGTGAGCATCGTCCATTTGCAATTGCCAATCTGGATTGGAATCTGCGTGCGGATGACGTTTTCTACACCTATTATTATCAATCAAGTAGTGATATGGAACAAGATGATGTTACCGATGTAGATAACTATCTTGGTCAATTTGGTGGTATTGCTCCACGACTGATTGAGAGAAAGGCTAATGTTACTAATAATATTAGTTTTACACTGAATAATGGAGCATATTTGGGTGAAATTAATGGTGTTTATCAACCAGATAGCGATGTAAATAATAATGTTAAAAATATCACTGGTAATCCAAATGCTGACTTCGTCAAAGATGGTTTTGCTGTACGCTGGATGGGTGATATAAGCATTGCAACGGATAGTATTTATGTATTCACAGTAGAAGCCAGTGATAATGTGCGTTTGTGGGTTGATAACACTTTAATGGTTGATGAATTGAATGGTGATCGCCCGGTTACTACTTATCAAGAGGCTGTACTCATGCATGATACTTCAAATGGAGAATCACACGCTATTCGTATGGAGTATGCTGATATAGGTGGTACTGCTGACGGTGGTAATGCACAAGTCACTTGGACTGAAATCACCAATCCGAACAATACCACCGGTCATGATATTTTCAATGTCCAATATTTCAATAGCAAAGACCTATCTGGTTCTCCTGTGTACACGACCACTGAAACTTCTATCGATCATAGTTGGGGAACCGGTAGTCCAGATGGGGCTGTCAATTCAGACAGTTTCTCCACTCGATGGGTGGGTGTGTTTGAATTTGAAGAGTCAGATTATACTTTTACTGCTACCAGCGATGACGGTGTACGGGTGTATGTTGACGGTAGTATTGTGATTGATGCATGGGTTAATCAAGGACCAACTACTTACACCGAAACACTGCCTTTAGAAGCAGGACTACATTCTATCAAAGTAGAATACTATGAAAATACTGGTGGTGCGACAATCAATGTTGGTTGGGTGCAAACGTCAGATATTGCTGGCAATGCTTTGACCTTTGATGGTACAGATGATTATGTCAATGTTCCGTATAACGAAGCACTCAATCCTGATGCCTTCACTTTTGAAGCTTGGGCGTATGTTACGGGCAATAGTGGTAATTGGCGTACAGTCATGAGTAATCGTGGTAGCGGTTCAGAACAAGCCGCAAATATTTACGCTGGTAACGATGACAATTGGCAATACTGGTTGGGTAACGGTTCTGCATGGACAAAAATCATTGGCTCTGCTATTGAACTCAATACTTGGACACATTTGGCAGGAACCTATGATGGTAATACATTGGCATTTTATATCAATGGTGAGCTTCAGGGTACAAATACTGTCACTCAAGCAAAAAATACAGATATGCCATTGACTATAGGTGCTCAAACCGATGGAACATCTTTTCCATTCTACGGCAATATTGATGAAGTGCGTGTCTGGAATACGGCTCGCAGTCAAGCTGAGATTCAAACCTACATGAAGAGTACATTAAAAGGGACTGAGAGCAATTTAGTCGCTTATTATCAGTTTGACCAAAGCACTGGCAACACTGTAACGGATACGACCGGTAATTATGATGGCACATTTGATGGCGACTCTAGCCCGACATGGGGCGTTTCCGATGCACCGTTGACTGATTTGCCTGCACCGGGCAGTGCCTTGAGCTTTGATGGTACGGGTGATTATGTTGAACTAAATAATAGTATTACCAACTGGGCAACTTCGGACTTTAGTTTAGAGTTGTGGGTCAAAACCAGCACTGTCTCCCGTGATATTCTCGTCAAGACCAATGGTGATAGTAATTGGGAAGCCGGCGAAAAACACCTTCGTATTGATAGCGATGGCTCTGTGTTTTTCTCTGGTTGGGGCAATAGTTGGATAGATGGTAGTACTTCAATAACCGACGGTCAATGGCATCATATTGCGGTTGTTTGGGATTACAGCAGTGGTATCTCAGGCACGGGAAGGCTCTATCTCGACGGTGAAGACGATACGGATACTGTCAGCCGGGCTTTGTATACTGCCAATAAAGTAGATAATGCTGGTGACACCATTAAACTTGGCTTACACATAAACGCTTCTAATGCAGATAAGTTCACAGGACAACTGGACGAAGTACGCATCTGGGATGTCGTCCGCAGTCAAGCAGAAATCCAAGCCTATATGAATCGCACTATGGTTAGTAATGAAAGTGGCTTAATCGCTTACTACAACTTTGATGAAAAAGCCGGTTCGTCAATAGCTGTACTCAGTGATATAGCTGGCAGTTATCATGGGACATTGAATGGAAACCCGACATGGATTGATTCAGATGCGCCTGTGTCCAAGATGCTTCCACCGGGCAATGCCATGACCTTTGATGGAGTGGATGATTATGTTGATTTAGGTGAATCTGCACCGACATTAGATGATACTTTCACTCAAGAAGCATGGATTTATCCGGATTATTCAGATACTGTTTTTCATGGATTCTTGGGTTATCAAAGTGGTAGCCGTGCACCGAGTATGTGGGTTAAAGGGCAAAAAATCCATTACGGCTTTACTGATGATAGTGATACCCCTAGCTGGAATGCTACCACATCCGGTGATGTGTTAACGCTCAATGCTTGGAATCATGTTGCAGTGAGTTTTGATGGCAGTGATTACACCCTTTACGTTAACGGCGAGCAAGTGCATAATTACACAGGTGCATCGGGTAAAACACCTGTTAGCAAGCCAGTACGTTGGATAGGTAGAGTGGATAATTATTTCCCCGGCATGATTGATGAAGTCCGCATTTGGAATGATGTTCGTACCCAAACTGAAATTCAAGACAATATGAACACCACCGTGAGCAGTTTTGAAAATGGCTTAGTGGCGTACTATCGTTTTGACCAAGACAGTGGCTTAGAAGTGATTGACGTTTCTAGCTATGACAATGACGGTGTGTTGAACGATAGCACTGGCCCCGCGTGGGTGCCCTCCGACATATCCACAGGCTATACCATGAGTTTTGATGGCGATGATGATTATGTTGAACTCAATAATAGTGTCACTGAGCTGGCTAATGCGAACTTTTCACTAGAAGCTTGGATTAAAACAACAGCATCCAATGCGATGAGTATTATCGCCAAGAACGATGATGACACAACTTGGGAAAGCGGTGAAAAATGCTTTTATCTCAATAACTCAGGTGTAGTTAATTTTGTCGGCTATGGTAATTCCTTTATCAAAAGTACTACTGTGGTAAATGATGGTGAATGGCATCATGTCTCTGTTACTTGGGATGAGAGTAGTGAAACAGGTCACATTTACATTGACGGTACAGACGATACCTCAAGCAGCACCTACAATTCCAATAATGCGGATAATAGTGGCAATACTATGAAAATTGCTCATCCCAATTACAGTGAAGGATATAATCATTTCGATGGCGAAATAGACGAAGTGCGTGTTTGGAGCACCACCCGCAGTCAAGCTGAAATTGAAGACAACATGGATTCCGTCCTCAGCGGTTCAGAAAGCGGCTTGGTCGCCTACTACAACTTTAACAAGATTGGATTGACTGTTGAGGATGTCACTGGCTCAGGCAATGACGGCACAACCAATGACACCGCAATTCCAGAACCCGTATGGTTAGCCTCCGGTGCAATGACAGGCATCAACCCACCGGGTAATGCTTTGAGCTTTGATGGCAATGGTGATTATGTTGATTTAGGTGCATCCGCTCCAGTATTGGGTACCACATTCACTCAAGAAACTTGGATTTATCCAGACTATTCAGATGCGGATACCTCTTTTCATGCATTCATGGGGTACCAGAATGGTGGAGCCGATGATCGTGCACCGGGTTTATGGACTAAAGGCAAGCTACTCCATTACGGCTTCGGTGATGGTACTAATTGGTATGGACCTATGACTTCTAATGATGTACTGACACTTAGAGCTTGGAATCATGTAGCAGTTACTTTTGATGGTACGGATTATATCTTGTACGTCAATGGTGAACAGGTACATAACCACACGGGGACATCAGGCAAAATTCCAGTCAGTGAACCTATGCGCGAACTAGGCAAGGGCTTACCCGGTAAAATGGATGAAGTGCGTATTTGGACTGTTACCCGCACCCAAACGGAGATTCAGGCCAACATGAATCGCACATTGGATGGTGATGAAAGCGGCTTGGCTGCCTACTACAACTTCGACGCTGTTGGCACAACCGTAACCGATGTCACCGGCTCCGGTAATGATGGCACGTTGAATGGTGATACGGATTGGGTTGTGTCGGGGGCGGATTTGGATTGATGGTAAAAACCTTGAAGGTTTTCAAAACCTTCAAGGTTTAAGTCCATGTGAAGGGTTCGTTCATGCAAAAACCTTGAAGGTTTCCAAAACCTTCAAGGTTTAAGTCCATGTGAAGGTTTCATTCGTACAAAAACCTTGAAGGTTTCTAAAACCTTCAAGGTTTAGTCCACTGAAGATTTCGTTCATACAAAAACCTTGAAGGTTTCTAAAACCTTCAAGGTTTAAGTCCATGTGAAGAGTTCGTTCGTACAAAAACCTTGAAGGTTTTCAAAACCTTCAAGGTTTAAGTCCATGTGAAGAGTTCGTTCGTACAAAAACTTTGAAGGTTTCTAAAACCTTCAAGGTTTAATTCGTGTGAAAGGTTTAGCTTAGTAAAACCAGTCATCACCAATCAAATGAACAATTTGTTTTTCGTTATCCCAAGTTTGATGACAATTATTAAAAGTATCTAAATTGTCAAACCATTTAAGTACATCTTCCGATTTGATTTGACTGGCTTTTTGATGACTAATGGCATGATAAGATGAGTAAGGGTAGGTGCGAAAATCATCAACAAACCCATGTTTTTCAGGATTGCGATGAATATAAGTAACCAAATGAATAAAATAACTATCAGAATCAACGTGAATGCGACCAAAACAACCTTGAAACAAACTTCCCACACGTTGATAAGCTTTGTTTATTGATTTAGTATAACTATTTAACAAATTGGAAACTTGTTGGGTTGGGTTTAATACCTTGATAGACATTGAGGTTTCTAAGATTTGAGAAACTTCTTCTGGCGTTAAGACAGACATCTGTTCTTCCACTGTCTTTATTCGCACCAAAAAATGAAAGTGATTTTTCATCAAACAATAAGCAAAGGTATCTGCTACCGGCACAATATATTTTACATAGAGTTTCAAAAAATACTCAAAGTTTTTTGCTTCAAAGAAGATACTGTCTCGGTTATTGCCACGATGATAAATGTGATAATACTCCCCGTGTTCAAGGGAGACAATTTTTTGCATAATTAACTCTATTGATTTTTTCAAACCTTCATTGTACCAAAAACCTTCAAGGTTTAGTTCATTGAAGATTTCGTTCGTGCAAAAACCTTGAAGGTTTCTAAAACCTTCAAGGTTTAGTCCATGTGAAGAGTTTGTTCATGCAAAAACCTTGAAGGTTTCTAAAACCTTCAAGGTTTAGTTCATGTGAAGAGTTTGTTCATGCAAAAACCTTGAAGGTTTCTAAAACCTTCAAGGTTTAGTCCATGTGAAGATTTCGTTCATACAAAAACCTTGAAGGTTTCTAAAACCTTCAAGGTTTAGTCCATGTGAAGAGTTTGTTCATACAAAAACCTTGAAGGTTTCCAAAACCTTCAAGGTTTAGTCCATGTGAAGGTTTCATTCGTACAAAAACCTTGAAGGTTTCCAAAACCTTCAAGGTTTAGTCCATGTGAAGGTTTCATTCGTACAAAAACCTTGAAGGTTTCTAAAACCTTCAAGGTTTAAGTCCATGTGAAGATTTAGTTCGTACAAAAACCTTGAAGGTTTCTAAAACCTTCAAGGTTTAGTTCATAATAGAGAGGTGTCTATGGATCAATGAAGAATGGTGAATATTTGAATGACAGAATGTTAGTAAATATATAAATACATAAGTAATTAAAATAACGTACCCAATCTATAACATCTGGTACAATGAAATTTTATTCCATTAAGGAAAACAATATGAAACTTCGATATACTCCCTTAAGTGCAGCAATAATGCTTGCACTATCCGGCACAATCTATAGTCCTGTTTTTGCTCAAACACCACCGCAACAGGCGATTGATGCTTGCAACGGTTTGAGTAATGGCAGTAGTTGTTCTTTTCAAACGCCTAATAGTACTGTTAACGGTTCTTGCGGAACTGTAGAAAACCAATTGGCATGTATGCCTTCTAATGGTGGAACTGGTGATGGAACCCAACAACCTCCTAATGGTGGAACTGGTGACGGAACCCAACAACCTCCTAATGATGGAACTGGTGACGGAACTCAACAACCTCCTAATGATGGAACTGGTGACGGAACTCAACAACCTCCTAATGGTGGAACTGGTGACGGAACTCAACAACCTCCTAATGATGGAACTGGTGACGGAACTCAACAACCTCCTAATGGTGGAACTGGTGACGGAACCCAACCACCTCCTAATGATGGAACTGGTGACGGAACCCAACCACCTCCTAATGATGGAACTGGTGACGGAACTCAACCACCTCCTAATGATGGAACTGGTGACGGAACTCAACAACCTCCTAATGGTGGAACTGGTGACGGAACCCAACAACCTCCTAATGATGGAACTGGTGATGGAACCCAACAACCTCCTAATGACGGGACTAATAGTGAAAATCAACCACCCCAAGATGCCATTGACGCTTGTAATAATTTGAACAGTGGCAATAATTGTTCTTTTCAAACGCCTGATAGTACTGTTAGCGGTTCTTGCGGAACTGTAGAAAACCAATTGGTATGTATGCCTGACGGTGGAACTGGTGGTGGAACACCTCCTGATGGTGGAACTGGCGGTGAAACACCTCCTGATGATGGGACTAACGGTGGAACCAGTGATGGAACACCAGCCCAGCCGACTATTGATGCATGTGATGGTTTAAGCCAAGACAGTAGTTGTACTTTTACGACACCGGACGGTGATAAAAGCGGCATTTGTACAGTGTCTGACACACAATTGTCTTGCGATCCGAATGCTTCATCCGATGAAAGCAGCACTTACACGCCACCTGACGATATCGGCGTTATCATCGGCAATACTGGCGGTACACTCCCGGACACTGGGCAAACATATTGTTATGACGCAAATGAACCCGTTAGTTGTCCTGCGCCAGACGCAGCATTTTACGGCCAAGATGCCCAGTATCAGGGCAATGCCATGAGTTACACCAACAATGGCGACAGCACTATTACCGACAATGTTACCGGGCTGATGTGGCAAAAAAGTCCCGATACGGATGGTGATGGTGATATCAATGCCGATGACAAGCTGAGCTATACGGATGCCATGACCTATTGTGACAATTTGGCTCTGGCTGGTTATAGCGATTGGCAACTGCCCGATATCAAGCAAGCGTATTCACTTATTGATTTCAACGGCGAGGATTCCAGCCGTTACAGCGGAACCGATACCTCCGGTTTGATTCCCTTTATCGACACGGATTATTTCGATTTCGGCTATGGTGATACCAATGCCGGAGAGCGGATTATTGACGCACAATATGCCAGTGTCACCCAATACGTCAGCACCACCATGAACGGCGATCAAACCATGTTTGGTGTGAACTTCGCTGACGGACGCATTAAAGGTTATGGCATGAGTCTTCATGGACAGGATAAGACTTTTTACGTCAGTTGCGTCCGTGGCAACAGCAATTACGGGCAAAACAGCTTTACCGACAACAGTGACGGAACCATCACGGACAGTACCACCGATCTGATGTGGTCGCAGGATGACAGTGAGAGCGTACGTGACTGGGAACAAACGTTGGCTTGGGTAGAACAACAAAACGCCACTAACTATCTTGGTTACAGTAACTGGCGTTTGCCCAACGTCAAAGAACTACAAAGTTTGATAGATTACACTCGCTCACCAGATACCACCAGTTCTGCCGCCATTGATCCGTTGTTCAATGCTACTGCTATTACCAATGAAGATGGAGCAAGTGACTATCCCTATTATTGGAGCAGCACCACCCACATTAGTTATGGTGGGGCCGGTGCAAACGCAGCCTATCTCAGTTTCGGGCGTGCCATTGGCTCTATAGACAGTGGTAGTACTTGGCTGGATGTTCACGGTGCCGGCACACAGCGCAGTGATCCTAAAACAGGTAATGCAACTGACTATCCGGCAAGTCACGGTCCCCAAGGTGATGCCCAACGGGTCTATAACTATGCTCGTTTAGTGCGTGATGCAGGTATTTCCGGAACTGATGGCGATGGTACTACGCAACCAGACACTGGAACTGATGGTGACGGTACTACGCAACCATACACTGGAACTGACGGTGATGGCACTACGCAACCAGATACTGGAACTGATGGCGATGGTACAACTCCTACACAACCAGACAATAATACATATAACGAGGTAACTAGCGAACTTCATCTTCCAGTCACAGATGTAGGTGCATTTGGTCTTTTTAAGGTTACATTAAAATTGATCGGCGTAGATAACAGCTATAATCCGGGATACCTGTTTGAAGTAACTGAAATCATACCAGCTACCGGTACACCATCAGCTACTTACAGTATACAAGCTGGTACCGTGAGTATACCAAGCATTACTGTTGGTAGTACAGTGTATGCAGCAGAAATGACCTTAATTCCTAACTCGGAACCAATGCGCTTTGCAATTAGTGCATTGAGTGAATAAGATTTTGAGTTATTTTAGACTTCATTGATCTCATCGAAGTAACTACTTTATATCCTTAGTTTAAAAAAAAACTTGAAGGTTTCCAAAACCTTCAAGGTTTCGTTCGTATACAAACCTACGAGGTTTCCAAAACCTCGCAGGTTTCACACGAATGTATTTTTATAAATGTCTATAGCTTTAAGCAACACCAAAACAGGAATTTTTATAATGAAACACCAAAAACTTTTACTTATCACAGCATTACTTGTTATCATTGGAGTAATAGGCACTATATTTTTGCTAGAAACACCATCACCGCCATCAGTTACTCAATCTCCAAAACCGGTTCAACAACCCCCTAAAACTACTCAACAATCCTCCAAACCAACTCAAATAGTAGTTAAAACTAACCAAACGGTCAAAAATGCAACTAAATTACGCTTCAAACCCAAAGATGGACAAACTCTAGCTTTTCATTTTGAGGGTAAATCAAATGCCAAAATTGATTTTGGCTTCATCACTCCCAACATTGCTACTTCTGGAAACTCCTCTGCATCAGCACCATCTCAAGGCCAGAAAACTCCAGTAACTATGCAAACAAGTGGTGAATTGTATTTAAAATACTTTGCTTTGAAACCAGATGTTTGGCAAGTCGCAGCTAAACTGGCTGATGTCACCTACCAACTGAATCAAGAAACTCCACGTTACGTGGATGCTATTTCTTATCCATTTACGTTTCAAATGACAACGTTGGGCTTCTTAAGTCATTTCAAATTCACCAAAAATATCCCCACTGAAGCTCAGCAATTTGTGGAACAGTTACTTAACACTTTGCAAATTGCTTTTCCTAAAGAAAGTAAAATTGAATGGCGTACCAAAGAAATTGACAAAACTGGACGTTATCAAGCTATCTACAAATTAAACAAAATGGACACCAAGTTAGCAACACTCACAAAACAAAAACTCAAATATTTTTCTACCCGAGTAGCAAGTTTTGATATTAATCCGGCCATGTCTAAATCACAAACTCAGATTGAAAATAGCTTAACAACAGTGACAACTTCGGTAAAAGGCCCTTGGTTTTCAACTTTAAAACATACAGAAAAAATTAATTCATTATCAGGAACTTATAAGTGGGCTGAAACTCAAGTTAAAGCTCAAATTCACCAAATTAAGAAAGATTTAACTGGTGTATTTCCAGCAACTTTTGCACAATTTTTAAATCGCTTGAATGCAGCTAAATTTGCCAAATCTAAATACTATAATACCGATCCATATTTTGATAAATTAGGCAAAAATTTAGATATGGATAGTGCTTTAAACCTATTTGAACAATTAAAAAATTCTAAGGTTCCAAATGCTAATCGCACTGCGGAAAAGTTTTTCGTTAATTATCTTCGTCAACACCCACAAGCAGCTTTTGATGTAGTCAACTTGTTAGATGGCGATCCTAAACGAAAACGTTTTGACCAATCAACTCAACTAGTTCTGTGGCGTTTAATCACTGAAGCTGGTCATGTAGAAGCTCAACAAGCAATTGTTAATACATTAAATGATTCAAATCGCAGTCATCTCACCAAAATGCGTGCTTTAGCTTATATGCATGATTTTGAATATCCAGAAGCTTCGACCGTAAATGCGTTGTGGCAATTTACTAGCGGTCTTGATACAAAGGATGACCGGGAATATCGGACTATGAGTCTTTACGCATTGGGTAGTTTGGGTAATAATGATAAATTCAATGATGTGGTTAAACCAGAAATTGGTAAACTTTTGGTTACTAATTTGGAAGGTAGCGATGACCCACGCGAACAAGCTGTTATTTTGGGTGCAATTGGTAATTATGGAAGTGCAGAAGTACTGGATGCGGTTGAGCCATATTTTACCGCCAAAAATGAAGGAGTTCGGGCTTCAGCGTATGATGCTTTACGCCATGTTGAGGCTCCTCGTGCAATAGAGATGCTGACAACTCATTATGAAGCAGAAACATCACCTAATGTAAGGGCTGCTGCGGTTAAGAACTTTTCCAAAATGACTCCTACTCTTGAAGGAGTGAATTGGGCTAATAAAGCGGTACTGAAAACTGATGCTTCTAAAGAACAAATTCCTTTGGTTGAGGTGTTGGGAAAGACACTGGAAGATTACCCTGATAATGAAGGAACTTTGCGAGCTTTGTTAAAAAAGGATGTAGATAACAAAGTTAAGAAGAATATTTATAAATATATTGTGCCAGCATTTTAATTACTTTGAGTTTTAAGAATAACACGAGCATGACTACGATCTGCATCCAAATAAATCAGCAGTGGAGTATCTTGCACTTGTGCCAATGGCATTAACAGTAAACATTTGAACAAGAGTAATAGATAAGATTTTTTCATACGACCTCCGAGTTAGTATAGCTTTTCAGATAAACATTTTGGCCAAAAGACCTGACAGGTTTTAAAAACCTGTCAGGTCTGATAGCTTTATTTTTCTGAAAGCCTATAGGTATATTTTTTGCACAATGTAAAGTATAGCAATTTCTTCGCCAATTAAGACATCCTTTCATATTCGGGAAATCCGTTTCACTCCATTCCCGAAACAACTGTCAATATATTTAATGTAGGGTGTATAAGTGATAACGTCATACACCAACATTATGAAGGTGGATGACGCTCCGCTTATCCACCCTACGTTTGCTAAAAATGTATAACTTTGTCTAAGTTTTTAGGAGCAGGTATCGTATGAAGCAGTGGTTTAATAACCGTTTTGTCCATAATGTTGGTTGGATCGGGCTTTCGGAAATGATGGCACGGGTATCACGTTTACTAACGGCCATCGTTCTAGCCCGTTATCTTAGCTTAGAAGAATTTGGTATCGCGGCACTTGTCATGACTACTGATGAATTGATTAAAGTATTTAATCAAAATGGTATTGGTGCAAAAATTATTCATACTTCCAAACAACACTTAGAAGCAGTTTGTAATACAGCTTATAGATTAAATTGGTTCGTATGTATTACTTTATTCTTGTTGCAATCCTTGGCTGCTTTTCCTATCGCTTGGTTTTATCAGCAACCACAATTGGTTGAAATGGTCATGCTATTGGCGATTGTATATTTGCTGATGCCACTTGGTTTGGTGCAAGCTTTTTTAATTCAACGTGAAAACCGTTTTAAGGTCATTGCTTTAGTGGCTGGAGTGCAGGTTACAGTGGACAATTTACTAACTGCTGGACTTGCAATAGCCGGATTTGGAGTGTGGGCGATTGTGTTACCTAAACTGTTGGTCGCACCAATTTGGGTTATTGGAATGCGTATGAATTACTCATGGAAATTTAAACTAGGTACTGGTTTTGCTCATTGGCAGGAAATTCTGCATTTTGGTAAACATATACTGGGAGTTGAATTGCTGAAAACGTTACGCTTGAATCTGGATAATCTAATTATCGGGCGTTTTCTCGGAATTGAGGCGTTGGGAATTTATTATTTTGCCCGTAATGCTGGGTTGGGCATTAGTTTGTCATTGACTCGTGCTTTTAACACTGCCTTGTTTCCGCATTTATGCGAAGTGCAACACGACCGTAATTTATTGCGAGAAAAGTTTCTAAATACCTTAAAAATCGTCAGCTTGAGCATGATACCTCTTATTCTAGCTCAAGCACTACTCGCACCTTGGTATGTGCCAATTGTTTTCGGCGAAAAATGGATAGTAGCGATACCAGTTCTGGTGTTGTTATGTTTATCAGCGATTCCGCGTCCTTATGGTGAAGGAGCTTCTGAAGTCATGCGGGTGTTAAACAAACCTCATATTGATTTTTACTGGAGCCTGTTATTCACAGTATTCTTTTTTATTGGATTGTTAGCCGCTTTGCCTTGGGGCATTACAGGAGTTGCAGTTGCCATTTTGCTAATCCATTTACTGGCTCTTCCAGCTTATACCGGCTGGGTCATACGTAAACAGTTATTTTAAGTTTTGTATTTTATCAACAGGAGCAATCCTAATGCCCAACTTTTCCGTCATTATTCCGTTGTACAACAAAGTTAAGAGTATAAAAGCTGCTCTGGACTCAGTGTTAGCACAAACCGAAACTAGTTTTGAAATAATCGTAGTCGATGATGGTTCCAGTGATGGCAGTAGCGACATCGTTGCCGCAATACCTAGCATACGTTTAATTAGACAAAGCAATGCTGGTGTATCAGCAGCACGTAATCGTGGTATTGCAGAAGCTCAAAGCGACTATTTAGCTTTTCTTGATGCAGATGATTATTGGAAACCAGATTTTTTACAGCATATTTACAGCCTGATTCAGCGTTATCCACAGGCTGGTGCTTTTGCCACTGCTTATGAGTTACAACAAGGCGAACAACGCATAGCTCAACCCATTCACAGCTTGGGTAAGCAAGCCTTACTAATTGAAGATTATTTCGCTGTAGCGTCACGCGGTAACTTGCCATTAACGGCTTCTAGCGTGTGTATTCCACGCACTGTGCTAGATAAGGTTGGTGGGTTTCCAACAGAACAAAAACAAGGTGAAGATCAGGATTTATGGGCACGCATTGGCTTGTTTTATCCCATCGCTTTACATCCGGCGGTGGCAGTACGCTATATAGTGTCTGCCGATAATCGGGTCAGTGTTAACTGTATTCCGCAGCAGGAATTAGCCTTTAGTAGTCGCTTACAAATGCAGTTAGAACAAGGACAAATCCCTGAGTCTAAACGCCAGACAGTGGCACGTTATATTGCTGGACATTTGGTGCATATAGCCCAACTCAATGTACGTCACGGCCAAACTGCAATTGCTCGGCGTTTATTGGCCGATCCACGTTGTAATCTGGTTTGGCAACGTAAACTGAAATGGTGGTTGTTGTCTTTTCTGTCTTGGCCCACAAAACCTAAAATCGTACATTTGCTCAATGACACTGATATGGGCGGAATTAAATCAGTGATAGACAGCTTGGCAGCTTCCTATCTGGCCAATGACTATCAATTTGAGTTTATTTGCCTCAAGCCAACCTTTTGGTGGCGAAAACCCTACCATGCCCGTATTATCATGATTCATTATGCTTCTAACTGGCGTACTTTACCCAGTCTGTTGTGTTTGCGACTGTGTAATCCCGGTGCAAAAATCCTGCTACAAGAACATCACTACACCGCAGCTTTTGAACAAACTGTGCCTTCACCGTCACGGTTTCGCCAAATGCTACGTTTGAATTATCTGCTAGTCAACCAAGTGATTGCAGTTTCTCAAGGTCAAGCTAAATGGCTTGCTTGCTTACTGGCACAGAAAAAACTTACCGTGATTCCACAAAGTCGGCAATTAGATTCATTTTTAACCGTAACGAAAAAAACACCAACACTACCTTTAGTTTTAGGAGCTTATGGTCGTTTTCACTGGCAAAAAGGGTTTGATACATTACTTGAGGTCATGCGTCGCTTACCCGATTTACAACTTCGTTTGGGAGGTAATGGAGAACAAGAGTCACAATTACGAGAATTAGCAAGTGGCTTAAGTAATGTGACATTTTGTGGCCCTTTACATGATGTACCCGGTTTTTTGCAAGGTTGTGATGTGATTGTGATTCCTTCTCGCTTTGAACCTTTTGGTTTAGTTTGCTTAGAAGCTCGTGCCGCTGGTCGTGGAGTAGTGGTAACTGATGTGGATGGTTTGCCGGAACAGGCTAAAGATTGTGGCTTGATAGTAAAAGCGGATGATCAAGAAGCTTTATATCAAGCCTTGCATTCATTAACAGAACAACCATTGCAACGCTGGGGAGAAAATGCCCGTGATTTGAGTCGGGACAGTTGGACAGTATATTTACAACGTTGGCAAAGTTTGTTGAGTCGTTGTTAAAAGTAATCAACGTGGCATTTTCCAGATTTCTTTTCCTTTTTTTTGTCAAATTTTTTCCGGTCTGTTTCTTTTCTAAGATGTTCTGATGGTTTTTGAACATGATTACACGGATTTATGGGATTATCAGGATTACCACCCAAACCTTTGTTTAAGATTTAATCCTGTTCAAAAACTGTCAGAATCAGAATTCACAGAATTATAGAATTTTCAGGATAAAAAACAAAAAATTAAAAAAGCTAAAAAGTCCGCACACCAACAAGACGAAAATCAATATTGCTGCCAGGGTTGACGTACCTATCACGAACTGCGGTACGAGTGTTGTAAGGGACGTTGAACCATGAACCACCACGCATAACTCTGTATTTATTGCCTTTTTTCCAAACGCTACCATCAGTTGGAGCATTGTTGTAATTACCATGCCAACCATCAGCACACCATTCCCAAACATTACCAACAGTATCATATATAGCAATTACCAATGATATGGTACACTTAGGATAAAAATAATAGACATCTTTCCTAAATAGAGCTACATCTCAAATTGACAAGAGCAGCAACTAATCGCCATGTTAAACCGTAATTTTTGTGTTTACCTCGATAAACTTCTTTAACACAACGAAAAATTTTGCACAATCGATTAATATTTTCAATCAAAATACGTCTTTTTGAAAGTGTCCTATTATGAACTTTGGCTTCAGCTGTACGAGGAATTCCTTTTTCTTTTTAAGATGAGTTTCGCAGAAATTTCATGATGTCCCCGGAACGTCCATGTCCCGTTGACTAATCAATTTTTCAGCGAAACCGGTTATAATTGCCCCGACACATCCGGTCTCATCGGGCGACTCCGCACTGAAGCAGCTCCATCCCACCTACTCCCCCATAACGTTACACGGTGAGCTTGTTCAAAATTTCAAGAAATGCACTCCGTTTAACTATTTCTTCAAATTTAAGAACTTTCACCTAGTTACGGACTACTCGACTTCAGCTTCGCCTCTCCATGTCTCGCAGCGTTTGAAAACTGAACTAACGCAGAGAGCCAATTGTCTGAATCAGGATTCACAGGATTATAGGATTTCCAGAATTAAAATCTAAACCAATTATATTGTTAATTGCCTTTATCCTGAAAATCCTTAAATCCTGTTAATCCTGATTCTGACAAGAGTAGTACAACGAATTGGCGAAATAAACGAATACAACATAACCGCCTTTAATTCGATTATTTCGGAAATTCGCTGTACTAACCAATTAAACAAACCACTGCCAACCTCCAAAAAAGCAGTAATAAATTAGGAATAGTCATGTTGGGTCAGTGAAATTAAACCGACCAAACAGTACAATTAATAATTTATGTGTTTGTTTATATCATAATGGTTGGTTTCACGTTGTTACACTGATCCTACATGGCTGACAAAAAAATTTAAAACCAAAAGCAGTATAAAAAAACAAAAAAGTAAAAAAGGGAAAAGAGTAAAAGAGTTAAAAAGTCCGCGCAGCAACACCAACAAGACGAAAACCAATTCCGTAGCTAGGGTAGCTGTCCCTATTACGGTAGGCGGAACGAAAGAAGTAAGGGATGCTGCCCCATGAGCCACCACGCAGTACTCTGTTTTCATTATCTTTTTCCCAAACGCTACCATCAGTTGGGACATCTTTATAATTATCATACCAACCATCAGCACACCATTCCCAAACATTACCGTGCATATCATATAAACCAAAATTATTAGGTAGAAATATACCTACTTCGGTAGTTTGTTTACGATATTTACCTTTTGACCCTGAACCATAAGTGTAATTACCATTATAATTAGCCAACTCAGGAGTAATCGTTTCTCCAAAGTAAAACGGCGTAGTTGTACCAGCCCGACAAGCATATTCCCATTCAGCTTCTGAAGGTAAACGATAAATTTGATTAGTTAATTTAGACAACTTTTCACAAAACTCAATCGCATCTTTCCATGATATATTTTCCACTGGCCTATTTTCACCTTTAAAATTAGATGGATTATTACCCATCACTGCTTGCCATTGTGCTTGAATAATTGGATATTTGCTCATGTAAAATGGTTGTTTAATAGTAACTTTATGAATTGGTTTTTCAGTTTTTTCTTTATCTGAACCCATCATGAATTCTCCACTTGGAATATATACCATTTCCAAAGACACACCATTTATATCTTCAACTATTTGAATAGTTTTGTGTTGTTTACGGTTGATAATTTTACCTTTAATATCAACTGTTACAGTCTCAAACTTTGAATACTTATCAATCAGTAATTCTAAATCAGAAGAATAATACTGCTCCATTGCTGTTTCAAACCCAGCTTTAATAACTTTTGGTTTTACTTCTTTATTCAATCCTAATACTAAATAAGGTATCAACAACTCTTGTTCCCAATCTAGCCAACAAGTTTTTGCTTCTTTAGGTACAATTGGTAAAGTTGAATTCTCAATAATATAATGTTCATCTGGAACAACTTCCTCAGCAATTAATTTGAACTGCATCAATTCTTCATCGGCATTATAATCTAACAACTCTAATTGTAATTTTGTTGGTGGTACGTCAAATTGTTTATTCAACAAAATATCACGTTGTTTCTTTAAAACAGCTAAATCTTGTGAACAAGCTTCATTTAGTCGTTTATCTAGTTTTTCACGCTCTTGTTGCCAAGAAGTTTTAATTTTTTCCTGTTGAGTTATGTGTCTAACTTTTCGTTGTTCATGTTCTTGAGTTTTCTCAAACCGGCTACGTGGAGTAGCTTGAAATTCACCTAATTCACCCAAAGCTTTCTGCAAACCCTGTTCAATTTTTTGTTGTTGCACCTCCTTCTCTTTTGAATAATCAGATTCAATTTTTCCAATTAACGCCTCAACTTGCCGTAATTCCTCCATAGCCTCTTGCAACTGTAATGGAGCATCATTACGTTGCCGTTTCTGCTTAACCAACTTCCGCAACTCAGCCAAACGCTCCTCAGCCTGAACATTAATTTCCGCCTGTTCAACCTTAGCATGTTGCATAGATTTTGCATACACCTTTTGTCGTGCAGACTCAGCCTCAACTTGCCTCTGTTTACGTGCCACTTCCTGCTCTTTCAACAACTTCTGCCGAGCTAACTCCCGTTGCTGAACCGCCTCATTATTCTCTATAGCCTCAGCTTCCTGATCCTGCAAATCAGCTAACTGTCTATTCAACGTCAGCAACTCGTCCTCAACTTCAGACCTAACAGGTTTCGGAAACCTGTCAGGTCTCAACATCTCCAACAACTTTCCTGCATCTTGTGGCCGTTGCTGACGAGACTTATTCAAACAAGCAAACACCACATTCTGCAAGGTTTCTGGAATATCATCCAACTGCTGCAACTCCTCCAACCAATCCAAATCAGGAGCATCCAAAGTTTGCACCAACATCTGCCACAACAACACCCCCAAAGCATAAGTATCATCAGCTGGATGAGCCTTTTTACCCTTACGTTGCTCCTTCGACATATAACCCAAACTACCAAAACCCTGCATAGTATATTGAGTACGAGTCATTTGCAACTCATTTTCCGCCAAAACCTTTCCAATCCCAAAATCAGTTATTTTCGGAATCCCATCAGCAGTCAACAAAATATTAGCCGGCTTCAAATCCCGATGCACAATCCCAATCTGATGCACTGCCGCCACCCCAGCCACAATCTGCCGAAACAAACTCAAACTTTCCTGCCACGACAACGGAGCTGCTCGCAACAAAGATTCCAAAGTGCCACCTTCCACAAACTCAAACAACAACCAATACGGCGATTTTTCCAAATTTAACTGATTTAAATGCACAATATTTGCGTGGCGAGGCAACTTTTCATGCACATCAAACAACATCTTGGCTTCATTAGTTAAAATCCTCTCATTAATCTCACCCAGAAAAAACTTAATCGCATATCGCAACCGCTCATGCCGTACCTCCCATACCTCACCAAAACCACCAGTCCCCAACAACTCTCCCAATCGCCAACCAGCCAAACCATGTGGTATCGAATCATTAGTTTGAAAACGTGGCCGCCGAGCCGGAAACAACGAACGATAAAACTCCTCTTGCTCAAATAAACTGGTTTCATCAGTTATCGGCAATATAGTCTGTATATCCGTACCGTGCTGTCGAGCCAATTGCAAAGTCGCTTGAGTACGTTCCTTAATTGTTGCTGGCATAAACATCAACAAATCACGAATTGCCTCAGCCTGTTCCTCAACAACAGTTATACCTTTAGCTCGTTGTTCAGCAATAAAATCATCCGCAATTGTCCGAGCCTCACCCGGCAAAATGGTCGCAGCCTGTTCCAACTGTTCCAACCGTTCCCCAAATCCAGCTTTACGTTGCTCATCATGAAAAATATCAAACCAACCATGCCCAATTTCCACCGCCATTCCCATCCCGGGAATTTCCTTCAATCCCACAAACAGAGCATGAGCAGCACAACGTAATAATAATTTACCTTTATTTAATTTTGCCATTAATTGCCTCCTTATTATTTTTCTTTTAAGATATTGTCATTCTAACATATTCTATGTGCATTCTGCATAATCTAATCAAACTTCAATTAATTTAATTTATCTTGATATTTATTTTATCTTATCCAAAATATTTTAATAGCCATTCCATTTAATTATAAAATATGAAACAATATAAGAAAAGAATAATTCACAAGGAATAAAACAACTTTAATTATCAACAAGTTAATTACTATGACTCGTCCAACTAACGCTATTATTAACACTTCTGCCCTACAGAACAACCTACAACAAGTCAAAAACAATGCTCCTCAGCAAAAAATAATGGCAGTTGTGAAAGCTAATGCATATGGACATGGTGCAGCACGAGTCGCCAATGCAATTGCCAATGACATTGACGCTTTTGCTGTTTGTTGTCTGGAAGAAGCCTTGCAATTACGAGATATTTATATCACCCAACCAATTGTTATATTAGAAGGTTTCTTTCATCCCGATGAACTACCAATTATCATCAAACAAGACTTACAAATAGTTATCAGCACCGCAACTCAGTTCAAACAACTAACCAAAGCTACATTAGAAAAACCAGTTAATATCTGGATAAAAGTTGAGACAGGTATGCACCGCTTGGGCTTTAATCCCAAAGACGCAATCTCAATCTATCAACTTGCCCAACAAAACAGCAACATTGCCGACCCAATTCGCTTAATGAGCCACCTCGCATGTGCTGATGACCTAAACAGCGATGTCACCACACAGCAAACCAAAATATTCTCAGAACTAGTGCAACATTTAAAAGTAACAGAAGCATCATTGGCTAATTCGGCGGGAATTTTAGGTTGGCCAGAGACCTATTTTGATTGGGTGCGACCCGGCATAATGTTATATGGAGCCTCACCTTTCCCTAACAGTGTGGCCGAAGATGACGACTTGCAACCAGTTATGCAATTACAATCTCAACTTATCAGCGTTAAACGTTGTTACAAAGGCGAAACAGTTGGTTATGGTGCAACTTGGGCTTGTCCTCAAACTATGCCCATTGGAGTTATTGCAGTTGGTTATGCTGATGGTTATCCACGCCATGCTCCGATTGGCACGCCAGTATTAGTGAACGGTAAACGAGTGCCATTAGTGGGAAGAGTGTCTATGGACATGATAACCGTTGACTTGCGGAATCAACCCAACGCCAGAGTTGGTGACCCAGTGTTATTATGGGGTAAAGACTTGCCAGCAGAAGAGATCGCCAGCTTATCTGGTACTATTGCTTATGAATTATTTTGTAATTTAGGCGGTCGAGTGAAAAAAGAATCGTTTAGCAAATTATTATAACTATGCGACGCTTTTTATTCCACAATTTCAAAACTATATCAAGTTATGTTGCATGGAAACAGCGACATTTAACTAAAGCCGGTTCTTTGGTGTTTATTGGCATAGTGATGGCTGGAGTATTCGGGGTTGATACTCGCCAAACTCTATCTTATCAGTTATTTTCACTGTTATTAATACTGTTGTTACTAGCTATCATAAGTAGCTTTTGGTTTCGTATACGCCTAACGGTACAGCGTGATTTGCCTAAATTTGCTACAGTGAATGAAACTTTACATTACCAAATAACAATATACAATCATACTAAAAAAATCCAACAAAACTTAGTCTTAAGAGACTACGCCAAGCAACAATATCCGAGTTTTAGCAACTTTAAAACTATCAAAGAACCCGGTTATAATACTCGCAATTGGTTTGACCGTTATGTTGGTTATCCACGTTGGATATGGTTGCTTAAGATGAGTAGAGGAGTAGATATTCCTGAGAAAAGTCTACCGCCAATTCCACCTTCTCATTTAACGGTGCAAATGCAGCTTAAGCCATTACGGCGAGGTTATGTTTATTTGACTGAAACAAATTTTGCTCGTCCAGATCCATTCGGTCTTTTTAATGCCCTATATTCCGTTACAGTCAATGATAAATTATTAGTGTTACCTAAACGTTACCCAGTTAACAAAATTGATTTAGTTGGTAATAGGAAATATCAACGTGGTGGGGTGAATTTAGCGATGTCAGTTGGTGATGCTGAAGAATTTGTGGCATTACGAGAATATCGTCCCGGCGACCCATTGCAACATATTCACTGGAAAAGTTGGGCTAAAACAGGCAAGCCAATAGTAAAAGAGTTTCAAGATGAGTTTTTTGTGCGGCAAGCTTTGATTTTGGATACTTTTATAGATTCTAAATCTCAAGATTTGTTTGAAACGGCGGTATCTGTTGCTGCTTCTTTTACCTGTTCTCCCCGTAACCATGAAGTTTTATTGGATTTGATGTTTGTTGGTACTGAGGCTTATTGTTTCACTAGCGGTAGAGGTTTAGCAGATAATTTGTTAGAAATACTGGCTTGTGTGGAACCATGTACAGATAAGCCATTTAAACAATTATATCCATCAGTTATGGAGCATTCATCCTCCTTAAGTGGTTGTATTTGCGTATTATTAAATTGGGATAAAGCCAGAAAAAAACTTATTCAAACCTTAAGAAATGCTGAAATTCCATTTATTGCTGTTGTGGTGACTAATTCAAAGTTAAAAATCACTGGTTATCCAGAAGTACATGTTGTGCATGTTGATAATATTGCTACTGATTTAGCAAGTATTCATTAATGAATTCAGACCTGACAGGTCTCTTGGTTGAAAGCTACATGAAGCACATCAATATTTGGGGTTGGTGTAACATAAAAAACATTATAATCAGTAAATTGCACTTACCTCCTTTTCCAAAGCTGAAGCTTTGGACTCCAACTCTTAACTTAACTATAGACATTCATAAAAATACATTCGTGTGAAACCTGCGAGGTTTTGAAAACCTCGTAGGTTTTTAGGTGAAATTATTTATCTGAAAAACTATACAAATAAAAATGACAAAAAAACTATTTATAAAAACCTTTGGTTGCCAAATGAATGAATATGATTCGGCTCGGATTGCGGATGCTTTAAAGGTCTCTCATGGATTAAAGCTTACCGATGATCAATTGACTGCTGATGTTTTATTACTTAATACTTGTTCAGTACGTGAAAAACCACAGGAAAAAGTTTTTTCATATCTTGGTAAATGGCGATTATTAAAAGAAAAACGACCTGAAATTGTGCTTGGAGTTGGGGGGTGTGTTGCTAGTCAAGAAGGGAAAGCAATTCGACAGAGAGCCCCCTATGTTGATTTAATTTTTGGGCCTCAAACTTTACATCGATTGCCAGCTATGTTGACAGAGGTTAAAAAAGCACATAAACCGATGATTGACATATCTTTTCCTGAAATTGAAAAGTTTGATAATCTGCCAGAACCACAGGCCGAAGGTGTAACTGCTTTTGTTTCTATTATGGAAGGCTGTAGTCATTATTGTACTTTCTGCGTTGTGCCGTATACTCGTGGCGAAGAGGTAAGTCGGCCATTTGATGATGTGATAGCAGAGGTGGTGACTTTAGCCCGGCAAGGAGTGCGGGAAATAACTTTATTGGGACAGAATGTCAATGGCTATCGAGGAGCGATGGTAGATGGTGATATTGCTGATTTAGCTGTGTTAATTTCTTATGTTGCGGCTATTGATGGGATTGATAGAATTCGCTATACAACTTCTCATCCGTTAGAACTGTCAGAAAATTTAATTCAGACTTATACAGAAATACCTAAATTAGTTAGTCATTTACATTTACCAGTTCAAAGTGGTTCGGATCGAATTTTAAGTTTGATGAAACGTGGTCATACAATTTTGGAATATAAACAAAAAGTTCGGCATTTAAAACAGGTACGACCTAATTTAAGTCTGTCTTCAGATTTTATTGTTGGTTTTCCGGGTGAGACGGAAGCCGATTTTCAGAAAACTATGGATTTAATTGCAGAAATTGGTTTTGATCATTCGTTTAGTTTTATTTATAGTCCTCGACCAGGTACTCCGGCTGCTGACATCTCTGATGATGTACCTATAGCATTAAAAAAACAACGTTTAGCACAATTGCAAGCTTTAATTAATAGTCAAGCAACTGCTATCAGTCAGGCTATGGTTGGTACTCAGCAGACTATTTTAGTTGAACAACCTTCTCGTAAAAATCCTCAAGAGTTGGCTGGTCGCACTGAAAATAATCGAGTGGTTAATTTTGTGGGTGATGCTGATTTGTTAGGTAAATTTATTCAGGTAAGAATAACTGAGGCTTTACCTAATTCGTTGCGGGGTGAGAGGTTGGTTTAAGTTTAAAATGTCAATTTAATCAAACCTGACCGGTTTCCAAAACCTGTCAGGTCTTTTGGTCAAAGTTTTACCACATAAAGTTAGGTTGGGTAACACGTAATATCTGTCCGGGATATATGTGATAGGGTCCACCAAGACCATTCCAAGCCAACAATTCCTCTGGTTTTAAACAATATTGCCTGACGATATATGATAAATCTTCTCCAGCTCTAACTCTATGGTAAGTAATGTAATTAGGCTCAGGAATTGATATTACCCATCCTATACTAATAAGATCGGGGTTCTCAATAAATTGATTCCATTCGAGAATAGAATTAATGTTATTATGGCCGTGTTGTCTTGCTATGCCACAAAGTGTATCACCTTTTTGAACCGTATGATGGTAAGATGATGGTCTGAAAGAAAATATACCATTTGAGGGTTGATGATTACAAGCTTGAAATAATACTAAACTAGAGAGTAAAAAGCATAATTTTAGGTTAGATTTCATGATATTAAGACCTATTTTAAGATGTTAAGGTAGTAACCAACATATAAATGGTTACAACTAATTGTTTAATATTAATTAAATGATTCTCAAAGTATATATAGTTTTTCAGATAAATATTTTCGCCAAAAGACCTGCCAGGTCTGAGAACTTTTATTTTTCTGAAAAACTATAAGCTGTAAATAAAAACAAACTTCCTTCAATACTTTTCATCATTTCAAGTTAATCCGATATTAAATTCATCATATCATCGGTATCAGAACTTGTGACAAAAATACAAAACACAGTTATTACAAATTGATAAGCTATAATTGCATCATATCACTGGTATCGAAATTTGTGACAAACCTTACCAATTTTTGTAAATGTCACATCATCGGCGTAATATGTTAAGCTGTGAATTAATATCATTACTTAAAAAATATTAGGAATAATCAACATGAGTATTAGTGATGAATTAGGTGCTGGAATAGATGAAAGAGAGCCTGATCGACAAAGAAGGGAAAACTTGCCTTTTATGATAGATTGTGTTCATAAAGCAATGCTTTTATATAAATTTGATCATCCATGTGGTTCTTGTGTGCAACAACGTATTAAGTTGCCTGACTATGAACCAATTCTTGATGAAAATGACCCAATAGAACTGGCCATTAAGAAAATTTTTCAAGAAACTGAACCAAATACTGCAAAAGCAGCAATTGGGGAAATTGTTCAAATGAAAGAACAAGATGCAACAGATATTCAGATTAAGCAGGTTATAAAAGAATCGTTTGATAAAAATGCAAACTCAATTCTTATTAACGTTTTTGAAAATATAACGTTAGAACAGTTAAAAGATGTTCAAGCTATAACAGAAGCTCGCTGGCAAAATATCATGATAATTGCTGAAGAAGTTAAACAGCATATTGTTGAATGTCGAGAATTGGTTAAACAAGATACTGGAAAACAGCCAAATCTTTCCGATTGTTTATGTCAGCTTGTATTGCGATTAAGATTTAAATTAGAATTGAATAACAAACCGATTGGATTCATCATCGGCAAATCTGAACAAAACACACGTCAAATATTTACCAGATGCTACAAGCAAATGAGAGCTTATTTTAAAAATTGTCACGATTTCATTAAATACTGATAATATTTAAGTTAAAGAGATTATATTATGCAAACCAACAAAGATTTAACTGAAGAAGAATTTGATGTTATTTGGGATATTTTAGGAGGAAATCCAGCTCCTGATAATGCGAATCCTAACATAGTTCTTGAGGCTGAGGCTTTTCGTGGTGGTTTAATTGCTGCTATGGAAAATCCAGCACCAAAACGAGTTAACTTAACTCAATGGTTAAAAGGTAAATTTACTGATACTGTTGAAATAGGTTGGCAGACGCTTGAAGAGGTTTTTCATAGACCTGTACCGGCTTTTATGGCTGGTGTGGAAATTAAACGGGCTAAGAGAATTGACTTAAATAAAGAGCAAACTGTAATTCTTATTATTGAGTTAAAAGAGCTTGAAGATAAGCAACTAAAAGTTATTTTTCAAGTCAGAGTTACTGGTGAGCAAGATTATTTACCAACAACACTTAAATTAACTGTTACCGATCAATCTGCTAATAAACTTGAAGTATCTGCTGGTGAGCAGGATGATTATTTAGAACAAGAATGGTTGTTTGAAAATGGTGAAAATTTTAGAGTGACTCTTAATTTAAATGATATTGAAATAACTGAATTTTTTTCTATTTAAAATATTTTTTGTCAGAATCAGGATTTACAAGATTTAAGAATTTTCAGGATTAACAATCCTTTTAAATCAAAAAAAATAATATTTATATTCACGTTATTTCAATGATTTATAATTGACGGTTTTAAATTCTGAAAATCCTTAAATTCTGAAAATTCTGATTCAGACAATTTTAGAGGAGTGACCATGACTAAATTAGTTAAGTTTAAAATTGATGAAGGAAATTTTGAAATTGGTTTTAAAGTAAGTGTACAGGTTGGTGAAGAGGGTGAACTTTATGACTCCGAATTTAAAGGTTACTTGCCACCGGCTGTGAATATTCCAAATGATTATGAAAGTTGGCAAGAAAATTATCTTAAATTATCAAATTCTTGGTGTGGTGGTCCAATCGTTGGTAGAGCTGGAAATATAAATGATGAAAGAGGGACGCTTATTCAATTAGCCATTGATTCAGCAAAAGATTTTCACTCTAACTTCGTTAATTGGCTTAATACAGAAAATGATAAGAAATTTCAATCTCTTAAAAAGAAGTTATATCAAAAATTGGGAGATAAAAATACTGAAATAAGATTTATCATTCAAACTGATGATCCAGTGTTAAAGAAATTGCCTTGGCATATATGGGATTTATTTACCGAAGAGTACACCAATGCTGAAGTTGCGATTGGTGCAAATGAATTTGATAGGCCACCTATAATTCCTATTTCCAACCAGTTGGGCAGTGGGCTTGAACTGTGAGTCCCAAGATAAAAGGCCGGAGATTCCCAAAGGAATTTGGCTAAATTTTTATGCAAAACGTTGTGTTAAAATATCTTCCAGACCCAATGCTCCTGCGATAATGCCC
>JAUCGL010000282.1 GCA_030378105.1 Candidatus Halobeggiatoa sp. HSG11
AATGTTTTGTCAATGCGTAAGTCCTATTAAATATAAATTATAAATAAAATATTTTCAAAAATAAAGTCAATAATATGAATACAGAATTTGCTATCGAAGATATAGAAAGTCAACCGTTGCATGAATTTACTGAACAAGCCTATCTTGACTATGCCATGTACGTCATTTTGGACCGAGCCTTACCTCATATTGGAGACGGTTTGAAGCCAGTACAACGGCGAATTATTTATTCCATGTCAGAATTAGGCTTAAAAGCTGGTAGCAAATACAAAAAATCGGCTCGTACCGTTGGCAGTGTGTTGGGAATGTTCCATCCACACGGTGATATGGCCTGTTATGAAGCTATGGTATTGATGGCACAACCTTTTTCTTATCGTTATCCATTAGTAGATGGACAAGGCAACTGGGGATCAATAGATGATCCAAAATCATTTGCTGCTATGCGATATACCGAATCTCGTTTATCGCCATTCACCGAATTGTTGTTGAGCGAATTGGGGCAAGGAACGATTGATTGGCAACCAAATTTTGATGGTTCGTTGCAAGAACCAATTTTATTTCCAGCTCGCTTACCAAATATTTTGCTTAATGGAGCAAGTGGTATTGCAGTTGGAATGGCAACCGATATTCCACCGCATAATTTGATTGAAGTTGCAGATGCTTGTGTTCATTTATCCAAAAATCCCGATGCAAGTATTGCCGATTTACATAATTTTATTATCGCTCCTGATTATCCCACTGAGGCAGAGATAATAACACCCAAAGAGGATTTATTAAAAATTTATACCAATGGCACCGGTTCAGTTCGGATGCGAGCTTGTTACATTCAAGAAAATAGCGATATTATCATAACTGCTTTGCCTCATCAAACTTCTGGTAGCAAAATTATTACCCAAATTGCTGCTCAAATGACAGCAAAAAAACTGCCAATGGTTGAAGATATACGAGATGAATCAGACCATGAAAATCCAGTACGATTGGTGATAATTCCTCGTTCAAGTCGGGCCGATGTTGATGGCATAATGACTCATTTATTCGCAACCACTGATTTGGAACGTAGTTTTCGAGTCAATTTGAATATGATTGGGCTTGATAATCGACCACAAGTTAAAAATCTCAAAATGATTTTATCCGAATGGTTGAGCTATCGACTCACAACGGTTAAACGTCGTTTGCAATATAGATTTGATAAAATAACCAAACGTTTGCATATTTTGGAAGGTTTGCTGATTGCTCATTTAAATATTGACGCTATCATTGCAATTGTTCGTGATCACGATAAACCTAAACCAATTTTGATGGAACAGTTTAAGCTCAGTGAAGAACAAGCAGACACTATTTTAGAATTAAAGTTGCGGCAATTGGCTAAACTAGAACAAGCCAAAATTCAACGCGAACAAAAAGATTTAACTAAGGAATATAATAGTTTAGAGAAAATTTTAAATTCTGATAAAAAGCTGAATAATTTGGTTATAAAAGAAATACAGGAAGACAGTAAAAAATATGGTAATGAGCGTAGAACTCCAGTTATTAAGCGAGAACAAGCTCAAGCATTTGCTGCAACAACATTTATATCCTCTGAACCAATAACGGTGATTTTATCTGCCAATGGTTGGGTACGAGCTGCTAAAGGACATGATATTGATTTAGATAAGTTAAATTATCGAGCTGGCGATAAGTTCGCTAATGCCGCTACTGGACGCAATAATCAACAGGCGGTATTTTTTGATACAACTGGCAGAAGTTATTCTGCTTCGGTACATACTTTGCCATCTGCTCGTAGTTCAGGCGAACCGTTAACTGGACGTTTTTCTCCACCAAATGGTGCTGGATTTGTTCAGGTATTGTTAGGAGAATCAACTAATTCTTATTTATTAGCATCAACTGCCGGTTATGGTTTTGTCGTTAATATGGAAGATTTATATACCAAAAATAAAGCTGGCAAAGCAATAATAACTTTACCGAAAGATTCTAAAATTTTGTCTCCATTGTTAGTCTCAGATGTTAGCAATCAGTATTATGTTGTTATCACCAGTGCTGGTTATTTATCTTTAGTTAAGGTTTCGGAATTGCCCAAATTATCCAAAGGCAAAGGGGTTAAATTGCTCAATATTCCAGCTAAGAATAAAGATGAAACGGTGGTTATTTTAAGTTTATTAGACCCAAAGACAACGGGTAAATTGACGTTATATTCTGGCAAACGACATTTAACTTTAAAAAGTTTGGATATTGAGTCGTTTATTGCAGAGCGGAGTCGGCGTGGCCAGAAATTGCCTAGAGGTTTTCAGAAAATAGATAGGATAGAAGTTTCAAAAAATGATAATTTATTTTTGTTGGGTTGAGGGTTTGTAGATAAATTTTGAAGAAGTTCAAGATTTATTTGATTATTAAGTTTTAAGTTGGTTAAAATATGCGATTAAGAGCTAAAAAATTATAATTTCAGAGTTTTGTAAGCTGGAGTATCTTGGTATATTAACAATATACGTTAAATTTTGAGATAAATGTTTAAATTATGCAAGATTTAAATATAGTTAGAGAGAAGGAAACTAAGATTGCTCAGTTTTTTAATATGGGTAATGAGAGAGAGGCTCGTCAGGTGTTAAGGAGTTTGCGTGATGAGTTGTATGGTAGGCAATGGATTATTAGCCTTAATCGGATAGGGAAACAGGTTAAAAAAACTAGAATTAAGTTGGAGCTTTTGAAAGAAGCGGTGGATTTGGATGATAAAGATGTTAAGTCTTTAACTATGTATGCTATTGCTTTATCTAATAATAAGCAAATTCAAGAAGCTTCTAAAATTTTTGAACAATCTTTAAAGGTTAATAATAGGGATATCACGACCTTGACTAGTTACGGTAAAGCCTTAGCTGATAATGGTAAATATGATAAAGCTTTTGAGATTTTTGAACGAGCTTTAAATGTTAATCCTAAAAGTAGTATTACCTTAAATAGCTATGGAAAAGCCTTAGCTGATAATGGAAAATATGATAAAGCTTTTGATATTTTTGAACGGGCTTTAACTGTTAATCCTAAGAGTATTATTGCTTTAAATAGCTACGGTAAAGCCTTAGCTGATTATGGTAAATATGATAAAGCTTTTGATATTTTTGAACGGGCTTTAACTGTTAATCCTAAAAGTATTATTGTTTTAAATAGCTATGGAAACGCCTTAGCTGATTATGGTAAATATGATAAAGCTTTTGAGATTTTTGAACGTGCTTTAGCTGTTAATCCTAAAAGTATTATTGT
>JAUCGL010000251.1 GCA_030378105.1 Candidatus Halobeggiatoa sp. HSG11
AGAATCTGATATTTTTATAGATTTTAATTAATAATTAAGCATTCATAATTAAGAATTGCTATATAGGAGCATTATTGGTTGTTAATGGCTTAAAAAACCTACGAGGTTTCCAAAACCTCGCAGGTTTCACATGAATGTATTTTTATGAATGTCTATAGACAGAAATAATGGCGGAGAGGATTGTCTTTATTCCGTATACATTCCAAAATTTATTTAAAAAATCAACGTTGTTTCATGGAAACATAATCACGTTGTGAAGCTCCAATGTATAATTGACGTGGTCTTCCAATGCGTAAATTTTCTTCATTCATCATTTCCATCCATTGAGATACCCAACCAACGCTTCTGGCAACTGCAAATAAGACTGTAAACATATTTAATGGAATATCTAAAGCACTTAGAATAATTCCTGAGTAAAAATCAACATTTGGATATAATTTACGTTCAATAAAATAATCGTCTTCCAATGCAATCCGTTCTAATTCCATTGCGATTTCAAACAATGGTTGGTCAGCAGTTCCTAAGGCGTTCAATAAGTCATGACAACTATTGCGAATAATTTTAGCTCTTGGATCATAATTCTTATACACTCGATGACCAAATCCCATCAAACGAGTTGGATCATTTTTATCTTTGAAACGTTCTATATATTTTGGAATGTTTTTAACATCACCAATTTCTTGCAACATACGAATCACGGCTTCATTTGCTCCACCATGAGCTGGTCCCCATAAAGTTGCAATACCACCAGCTACGCAAGAAAATGGATGAGCTTGAGAGCTACCAGCTAATCGTACAGTTGAAGTACTAGCATTTTGTTCATGTTCAGCATGTAAAATCATCATTATTTCTAATGCTTTAACAGCCACTTCATTAATTTCATAAGGTCTATTAGGCATTGAGAACATCATTTGCATCAAATTTTCCACATAACCAACATCATTGCGTGGATAAACATAAGGATGGCCAATTAAATAATTATGACTATTAGCTGCAATAGTTGGCATTTTTGCTATTAAACGCAATGCACTTCTATTTCTATGTTCTGGATCATTAATATCCATAGCATCGTAGTAATAACTTGATAATGCTCCAACTACTCCCACTAGTATTGACATTGGATGAGCATTATGTCTAAAGCCGTTGTAAAAACGTAATAATCCCTCATTCAATATGGTGTGTCGATTAATATTATCTGTAAATCCTTCCATTTCAGTCGTGGTAGGTAGCTCACCATATAATAACAAATAACAAACTTCTAAATAATTACTATTTTCTGCCAATTGTTCAATTGGATAGCCGCGATATAACAAAATACCTTTATCACCATCAATAAAAGTTATTTTACTTTCACAACTGGCTGTAGTGACAAAAGCCGGGTCAAAAGTAAACATTCCTAGCTCTTTATATAAAGTCTGACAATCAATAACATCAGGCCCATGTGTTCCTTGTTTTATCGGACATTCAATAGATTTTCCAGTTCTATTGTCGGTGATTGTTACAGTATCCATGTTTAACTCTCTGTTAATTAATCGAAGTAATAGTTTACCATGAATGGTTTTTTAAAGTACCATAATAGGTTTCACCTATGGTTATTCAAATGTGAATCACGTTGGGATTGTTTTAACTATCCTGAAAGGATTGAATGTGAATAGTCACTGATGAAATAGAGTGTCAAGGACTACTTAATGAAACCGTTTAAATATCGTTCCCAAACTCTTGTTTGGGAACGCACTGCTTAAGAAACTCCGCTTCGTGCGTTAACAATGATATATTTTATCCCAATTCAAAGCAGAGCTATAAACGGCATTGTGTTCCCAAACAGGAGGTTGGGAACAATAATAAGTTATAAGTATATAATTTATAAAAATTAATATTTTTTAGCTTTTGTCAATGCGTAAGTCCTAATAACTTAAAGAATTACATGGAAATTGGAAAAATCATGAACACCTATGAGTAATTAAGTATGGTGTGCATTTAATCTCTTCCTATACAGTTGTTTTTACTAATAGTTAGACAAAATACAAGCAATGGAACGCCAAAAATTAATAATGCACCATATAACACACCATCTACTGCAACTGTTAAAGGAGTAGCTGCTATTTTCACAGCTTTCTTAGCAAATCCTTCGGGTTCCGAAACAACAATAGTGTATTCCTTGTTAAGTGGGACAGTTTTTGTATTTTTGAAATTATTTGCAGAATATCGTGTACCTGTTATTACAATTTGCTGTTTGATTCCTCTTGAATTATTGTGAAAACCCAGTCGAACTGCCTCTTCTATATCTTCAGGTCTTTGTAACTTAGCTGATAAGTCAATTCGTCCTCTCAATGAATTATCATCATCTACACCGAATGTTGTAAATCTTGCTTCAATATTTTTGTGTATTGGACTATTAAGTATAGATATAAGATGAGCTGAACTAGCCAGAACATAGTGATACCTATCACTTATAGCAACAATAGTTGATTTATCTTCGGTAATCAGTATAGAAGAAACCTTTTCATCGTAATAACTACGTTTACCAGCATGCATTGATCTAGTAACACAGCCACTTAATGTCGCAACTGTAGACACTGATACAATTTTAATTAATTTTCGACGACTAATCATAATTACTCCATTGATGACTAAACACACCCACAATAAAATTGTCAGGTTCGCTAGACCATATTGTACCAAGTTTTCATTAAAGTCAATTGTTTTAACATCAAATAGACAGTTTGATTGTGTGACGGAATCAAGTTAGATTAGGTTGTTTTTAGATTGTGGGATGGGCTTTGCCTGCCCTTATTATATTAGACATCTTTCCTAAATAAGTATATACTTAATTAACTAAAGTTACACAGAAAGCTTTTATATTTCACCGATTTCATTGGTGGCTATTCACATTCAATCCTTTCAGGATAGTTAAAACAACCCCAACGGGATTTACACTTGAATAGCTATAGGTGAAACCTATGGAATCAAATTAATTAAAATGCTCTCTGTGTCAACCCTCATCGTTATACACAAGTATTTAAGTAGTTGATTTTATGTAGGGTGTATAAGCGGTAGCGTCATACACCAAACCACATATAACAGGTGGATTTCCGCTTCGCTTCTATCCACCCTACGTTATTTAATGGTGATTTGGCCGTTCATAAGCATGGGTAAAAGCCAGTCTCGGAGTTCGGATAGTTTTTGGTTTTCTTTGAACATATTTTCTCTCTTGTTATCT
>JAUCGL010000252.1 GCA_030378105.1 Candidatus Halobeggiatoa sp. HSG11
ATACAAATATTTATAAAGATTTAGTTTCATAATGATATACCTTTTTAATGCTTAAACTTAATTTTTAAATTCTTAATAAAAATCAAATATTTTTAGACTTTAATTAAGTATTAAATTTGCTAACTACCAAATAAATGAATGGAAGCCAATTTCTCTTCCCAACAACCGTTATCATTTGACACTTTTTCCAAAACGTTAATTTCTTCATCTGAAATACTGATAATTTTTCCATAATTTTCTCCAATATGGTCACCAGTTTTAACTCGATAAACTGTACCTTCACTTTTTGATACTACTAATCCCCATAGTATATTATTTATTTTTAAACTACCAACCATCCGTAAAGCATCAAGAGGCATTAATTCCAAACCTACCCTCACTCTACTTGGGTCTTTTGGGTTTGGACAATCTTTAGCTTTTTTACCCGATCCGGTTTGAAATAGAAGTTTTTCACCTACTGGATTTTTGGTATCTAATATTGGTACAAATGGATCACGTTTGTGTTGCACTTCATAAAAATAAGGTGGAATTTGTTTAACTTCTGGAATAGCATCTACATGTGGATTTTCTCTAGCGTTAATTTTAGCCACATAAGATTCTAAATCGGCTATATCCCGATTACTACAAGCCGATATTATCATTAATAAGACAAAATACATAAATTTATTCATTATATTCCCCAATTTAAGAATCATAAATTAACTTAATGCTTATTTTTTTTAGCTTTTTTCTTAGGTTTATTACCTTTTTTAGTTTTTCTCGTTTCTGTTTCTTCTTCGGCTTCCAAGTAACGATAAATGTGAGCTGTCATTTTTAAAGTTAATGGATGTTCGTCATCTTCTTTATCAGATTTTTTATTAGATTTTATTTTAACGTTATGTAAAGTTACAATACGATTCATAGCAGCAACTCCACTGATAAATTTACCAAAAGCATGATAATGTCCACTAGCCTTTAATTCGATTGGCAATTGTTCATAAATGTTTTGTTTTTCTTTTTTATTAGAGTGAGGCTTAAATAATTCTTGTTTTAAACCACTAGCCAACACTGCTTGAGAAATATCTCTTATTAATTCATCTACTTGAGCTTTATCAGGCAATTTACGTAACATTTCATCAAGAGTAGATTCAATCTGAATAAGTTGTTTTTTTAACTTAGGTAAAGTTGCGGCTTTCCATTGCTTAGATTTAAAATCACTTTTTAATTCATCTTCTTGTTCAATTGTTTTCGTTAAATTTTCAATCTGAATTTTAGTATCAAACCACAATCCAGCAAGAAAAGCCATGGCACACAATATAAGGATTATCAATCCTTTAATTGGAATTGGCCAGTTACCAAAATTTTTAGGCTCCAAACCTTTAAATTCTTCCATTTTCATAATGGTTTACTCACTTTTTAATGGTGGAACAGATTGAGTAACCACCAATTTAAAGTTACTTTTAGTTTCACCTTCTGCTTTAATAAATTTAATTTCAGGATTAGATAGCCATTTAGATTCTTTAATTTTACCCATTAATGACGATACACGTGCATCAGATTGAGCTACTCCTTCAAGAGTTATTTTATTATTTTTCTGAATCATATTTGTAAAATAAACTCCATTAGGAACTTGTTTAACTAACTCATCAAACAAATGTACAATTTGAGGTCTATTTTCTTCTAATTCTTGAATGATGTTCATTCGTTCAATCAAACGTTTCTTTTTTTCATCTAAAGTTTTAATTTCTTCAATCTTTGCTTCGGCTATTTTGATTTGTTTTTTTAAATAGTTATTACGAGATTGTTGATAATTAATTTCGCCTTGAAAATAAAGATGTATTATCAATACTACTAAACCGGTTAATAGTAAAGAAACACCTATAATAATTCCAAAACGAACTTCACGTTCTTTTTTAAGCGTATCACGCCAAGGTAATAAATTAATATTTGGAGGCATATTCTAATACTCGTCAAAAGTTCGCAGAGCAAGCCCACAAGCAATCATTAATGATGGAGCATCATTTGATAAAGCTTTTTTACTAACTCGTGAGGCAACTGACATTGAGGCTAATGGATTAGCAACGGAAACATGGCCACCTACTTTGGTTTCAACATGTTTGACAATATCTGGTATGGATGCACAACCGCCGGAAATTAAGATGTGAGACAATTTACCATAGGTTGATTGGCTATAATAGGATTGTACCATTATACTGATTTGTTGAGCCATTTCATCTCTAAATGATTCCAATATATCTGTCTCATATGAGTCTGGCAATCCACCATCACGAGTTCCTAAATGAGCTTCTTCATAGGTAAGTTCATAATTAGCTTGAATTTGTTCAATAAGCTGTTTACCACCAAACTCTTCTTCGTGTGAATATATAATTTTTTGGTTATCACCTAATACATTCATAGTAGCAGTAGTAGCTCCTATTTCAATCAAAGCAATAATCTCACCTTCATTAATATCTGGATCATTTTTGGCTATCATTACAAAGGCTCTTTCAAGGGCATATTTTTCTATGTCAATGACTTTGGGTTTTAAACCTGCAAGGTCTAAGACTGTTTTGTGAGCTTCTAATGTTTCTTCTCTGCATGCCGCTAATAAAACGTCAACTTTTTCTGGTTCTCGTTCGTTTGGCCCTAATACCTGAAAATCAAGCTCAATATCTTCAATATCCTGTCCTAAATATGTAGCTGGATCAGTTTCAATTGCTTCCTTCATTTCTGTATCAGGAATTTTATCCATAACAACTTCTTTAGTAATAACCTCAGGCCCAGATATTGCCACAGCAGCAAATTGAGATTTAGGTTTAGTACGTTTAAGCAAGGCTGTTACTTTATTACCAATAAGTTCAACTGCATCAGCGTCAATTTTTTTATCTTCTATAGCTTTTTCTGGTAACAGTTCTATACCATAACTTTCAACTTTATAACCTTTACCAGCTTTACTCAATTCAAGTAATTTAATAGCTGTAGTACTGATATCAATACCTACTAAAGGGTCTGGTTTTAAGCTTAATAAACTCATAATATTATATTTGGTAATTGTAATTACTAAATCTTAATTAAGAATTATTTAAAATACTACTAAAAATTTCAAGTAGATAGAAAGAATACTTAACTATATACATTAAACACCGTAAATAACTATATGTCAAGATTAATATTAATTTAAATAATGCTAATTTGTCAATACTATTTTGGTAATATAATATACATTTTTTAATTAAA
>JAUCGL010000253.1 GCA_030378105.1 Candidatus Halobeggiatoa sp. HSG11
GATATGTATATTTAATTGTGAATGGTTAACTGTGAATAATTAATTGTTAATGAAAGTCAAAATCATTAATAATTAACCATTTTTCATTCACCAATTCACAATTAAATAGTACATTTCTGGTAAATCCAGAACACCTATGAAATAGTAATTTCTAGTCTATCGAAAAACAGCAATTTTGGCAACATTTAAGCATCCTGTTTGTGGATAGCCAGCAACTCTAGCTTAAAAATATAAAAATAAGGGCATCCTTCATATTAACGCAAAAGTAGTGAATAGTTGTTTCGGGAATGGAACAAAGTGGATTTCCCGAAACGATTGCTAGATATGAGTTCGGGAAATCTGTTTCACTCCACTCACGAAATAACTGTCAACTGCTTTTGAAGGATACCAAAATAAGCTAGGCTTGTGGACTGTTAGTCCCAAGATAAAAGACCTGAATTTTCCAAAGTTATTGGGATAAATTTACTGATTATAATGCAAGAAATGCCGATCCGCTTAAACTATTTCTTCAAATTTAAGAACTCTCACCTATCGCAGACTACTCGACTTCACAATTAATCTTTTGGTGGAACATAGTTTGGATCATTAGGATTGAGGAAAATAAAACTTAATTCACCAGCTTCAATTTCCACAAAATCCATTACCGCATCTTCTAATAAATTTTGAAATGATGGTGCATACACAACCTCTATTCCTTCACAACTGATTCGTATATCATCATCTTTAACATTATCAAATCCCATTCGATTATATTCAATACAGCCATCTGATTTTGTATAGGGAGCAAGCCTTAAAGCAAGCTCTTGCATGTCACCATCTTTAGCTGCTTTTGAAATTTGAACAGCCGCTCTATCAGTTACTTTAAGCATTTATTTTTCCTTTTTATGAGAATGGATAAATTCAACAAATCTTTGAGTCCAATGATTACCTTCTACATCACGGAGGTGAGAATAACTAGCCAAGGTATTTTTATAAATGATTCCATCATGTTTACCATCTAAACCTTCACCACGCAATACTTTATACGCAAATTTTAAATCTGTTGGTAAATTAGTCACCCGTGAATAATGAAACTCATGAGCATAATGTGTAGCAGAATTTAACAAAGGCCATAAGCCTTGTCCAGTTTCAGATAAATGTACATAACCTCTACCCTGTGGTTGAGTTTCCATAATTGTATCAAAAGGTAAAATTCCAACCATTTCACAACTTTTTTGTTGCCAAATAATTTTACGTGATAAATACATCAATCCACCACATTCAGCATAGACTGGCATATTATTTTCAATAGCCGTATAAATATCTTGTTTCAAGCTTTTATTATTAGCCAATTCCAACATTTTTTCTTCTGGAAATCCGCCACCAATAAACAAAGCGTCAACTGATGGTAGGTGAGCATCTTGTAAGGCATTGATAAATACCAATTCAGCTCCAGCATTTTGTAAAGCCACTAAATCGTCAGGATAATAAAATCCAAAGGCAGCATCACGGATAACACCAATTTTAACTTGAGGTTTAGGGAAATTTATCGTAGTTTGGATTAAATTTGTTTGATTGGAACTTTTAACAAAAATTTGTTCAAGGTTAACTTGAGATGCAATTAGTTCAGCAATTTTATCTATTTTAATTTGAGCTTGATTTTCTTCATTGCTGGGGACAAGCCCTAAGTGGCGTTCTGTTATTTCCAAATCAGAATTGCGTCGCACTGCTCCTATAACTGGGATATCAGTATGGTATTCAACTGCGGTTCGCAACTTACTTTCATGTCTTTCGCCACCAACTTGATTGAGAATAACTCCAGCAATATTAATTTTTTTACTAAATAACTGATAACCTAACAATAATGGTGCAATTCCACGTGTCATACCTTTAGTATCAATTACCAGTATAACTGGTACTTCTAACAAACAAGCTAAAGCAGCATTACTGTCACTGCCTTCAACATCCATTCCATCATATAAACCTTTGTTACCTTCAATAATACTTATATCAGTATTTTGGCTATAATGATTAAATTTATGTTTGATTTCAGCCGGATTCATTGTATAAAAATCAAGATTATAACAATCTCGGCGAGATGCTTGAGTGAGCCATAATGGGTCAATATAATCAGGCCCTTTTTTAAAAGGTTGGACAGTAACGGCACGAGTGGTTAAGGCTGCACATAATCCTATTGTAATAGTTGTTTTACCGGAGGATTTATGAGCAGCAGAAATAAACAGATGAGACATTTAATAAAGATTTTTTTGCTCGTCAGATAAAATAGTTAGCACTACTCTTCGATTTTGCTGTCTTCCCGAAGATGTAGCATTAGTTGCGATAGGTTGTTTTTCACCTAATCCTTTGGTAACCAATCTGTTTGACTTAACTCCTCTAACCACTAAACTATCACGTACTGTATTGGCTCTACGCTCTGAAAGCCTTTGATTATAAGTTGCTTTACCAACATTATCAGTATGACCTTCTATAAGTACGTTTTGAGTGCCATAATGTTGAATAACAGTAGCAAACTCATCAAGTTTATGGTTGCCTTTTGGAGAAAGAGCGGCTTTACCAGTTTCAAACATAACAGAATCTAAATTTAATTTAATTGATTTTTTTTTTATTATTGGTTGCTGTTGCATGGAAGTTGTCGTAACTGGCACATTCCATAATAAAGGCACAGTATTAACTGGTGGCTGCTGTTGTGGTCCGGCAAAACTTAATCCGGTCATAAAAGGGGAGCCAAAATTTATAGTACATCCAAAATTTACGCTGGCTAATATAACAAGTGCTACAACCTTCTTAAAATTTTTCATGGAATATCTCCATATGTTATTTATGAAATATCTATCATTTGGCTATCAAGTTTTTAATAAACCATTAATTTAAAATAAATTTCTTTTATTCCAAATTTCTCAAGTTAGGAATTCACTTATATATTAAATACAAAATATCTTTGAATTCATAGCAACAAGTAGGAATGAAAAAAAACTGATAGTTAAAATATCATAGACTATCTTTTTTGATGTTACAAGTATTATTAATAGTTTTATACGATAAAATAGAAATGGTCTTTAAATATTCTACATTTTTTAAAGCATTGTGTGTTATGTCAGTGAATAAGATTGATTAATATCA
>JAUCGL010000283.1 GCA_030378105.1 Candidatus Halobeggiatoa sp. HSG11
TACATTCGTCGGTTGCCATTGTGTATTGTTTCATAGTGGCTTATTATCTTTATTTCTGAACTTCTACAACAGGGACAGTTTTCTGATTGATTAAGTTTTTCCATTATGCTATTTTAAACTATTAATTAACATTTTGCTAGTATTAATTTTACTTGGAGCCCAGTACCGTCGTCTTCGCATGATGAGAAAGCGATTTCACCACACTATCCCGAATTTCCTTATCTTCACGGTCATAACAGATAAAAATATCCGTCATCATATTTTCAGCATTCTTGCGAGCCTCACAAATAAACTCACATACCAAAGCTGAAGGCATACAAGGTGGTTGTTTCGGCGGCAAAAAATCAGTCAACAACCACTCTTCCGCAGCAGTTCGTTCTTTACCAACTAATAAATGCTGAGTTGCTTTTTGATTCTGTTGCCAATTTAACGCATAAGTTAAAATTTCCGTGTGTTTGTGGACATAATCAGTCTGCCGTTCAACAACTGCCTTGATACTTTCTACCACACCATCAAGCTCATTAACAGCTTCACCAAACAAAGGAGGCGTTAATGACTTTAAATATTCTAAATCATCGTGTTTAGCCCAATTATTCTCATATTTTTTCGCCCAAGCAAACAAATCATCACAATCCTTATCAGATAATATTTCCTCAGCAGCCAGCCAATCAGTGCGACCAACCACAGCAATAGAACGGTCTAACACATCTTGGGTTGTTTGGATATTCTGGTCGGGCAGATTGTAATGCTTGTAAAAACCAACCATGACTTGTTTATCGCCATCAGAAAGTTCCTGTGATTCAGTATTAAAAATTACCATTTGATTAATTGGAATAACTCTTTTACCAAGCAACCGGGCATATTCCAGTTCAATCAAACAATACGGAGAAGTTAAACAACGAGGAGCCATCACATAGACAAAATTATGTGCAGATTCAATTCCTTGATTAATGCGTTGAGCATAATCATCGCCATCAGGAATATTAACTTTATCAAACCAGCCATCATAGCCGGCTAGTTTTAATTGTTGGTGCAAACGCCCAACGAAGCCGAGGCTTTCGCGACGGCCATAAGAAATGAAGAGGTCTTTGAATTTATTGCTCATATTTTTTATAGCAGTTCTGCAGAAAGTAGTGGTATATAATATATTCAAAAAATATTAAGTAAAAATAATGAATTGTCCAACCTGCAACTCAAAAAACGTATTTTCAACAATACATCCAGCAACTTTTTTCTTTCCATCAATACCTTTAATGACTCCCCATGCTTATCAATATAAGAAGGATGAGCTAAATCAATCAATTTAGTTTTGCCATGAGCATTAGCTCCATATAAAACACTTGTGCGTAGCAAATTTGTTTCAGGAGTTAATTGAATTAAATGTTCTTTATGTTGTTCAATTTCTGTGCTTGCTGCCATAGAAAACACAGTTTCTTCAGCAAAACACATGAAATTTTCAACAATAAATTGAATTAACATTTACTTAAGATTCCCTCTTATCCTCAATCTTAGCAATTTCTTTTTCCAGTTCATCTCGACTAAGAGCTAAATTTGGTTCATCCTCTTCAGACTCGGCTGCTGCTCTTTTCGCTGCCATAGAACGAGAAACAACTAAACCTAATTCAAATAATAACCAGATTGGTATTGCCAACAAAGTCTGTGAAATCATGTCTGGTGGAGTCATCAACATGCCAACGATAAATGCACCGACAATTATATAAGGTCGTTTTTCTGCCAGTGATTCTGGAGTGACAATTCCCACTCGAACTAGTAAAACAGTAGCGATTGGAACTTGAAATGCAATTCCAAACGCAAATAACAATTTCAGCACAAAATCCAAATATCTGCTGATATCAGTACTCATTTCAACACCTTCTGGAGTCATAGTCACCATGAAGCCAAATATTAACGGAAATACAACATAATAGGCGAATATCATTCCCAAATAAAATAAGCTAGTACTAGACACCATTAATGGCAGTACCATTGACCTTTCATTTTTATACAAGCCGGGGGCTACAAAAGCCCATAAATGATATAAAATCACAGGCATAGCCAAAAAAATAGAAAGCACCAGAGTTAGCTTAAAAGGAGTAAAAAATGGTGATGCCACATCAATTGCTATCATTTGTGTGCCTTCTGGTAGTTTTGCTAACAAAGGATCGGCTAACAAGTGAAACAGATCATTGGCAAATGGCATTAATATCAATAGAAATACTGCTACAGAGGCAATTATTTTTAACAACCGATCACGCAACTCCAACAAATGCTGGACAAATGGCATTTCTTTGGTATAAGAATTCTCTGACATAATTTAACTTGAAGTTTTCGCTGAATTGTCGGGTGGAGTTTTGTCGGGAACTGAATTATCAGGCAACGTTGTATCAGTTTCCTTGTTATCAGATGAATTTTTATCGGAGTATTCATTATCGAATGGATCGGTGATTGGTCGATTCAGTTTTTCCATACCAGTCCCCATATCATCAACGATTTGATGGACATGTTGTTCACTTTGTTTAATAGCATCTTGCATTTCTTGCAGTTTTAATTCCCGATCCACATCTTGTTTCATTGTGGTAATAAAACTCCGCATTCGACCAACCCATAAGCCGGCAGTACGAGCCGCACTTGGTAATTTTTCCGGCCCGATGACTAATAATGCAATAACTGCAATTAAACAGATTTCCCAAAAACCTATATCAAACATGATATTAAACTTTAGTTGTTTGTTTTTCTGTCACTTGACCTTCGATAATTTTACCATCATCATCTTTGGCGACTTGAGTTTGTGACTGAGCTTGGGCAGGTTTAGACGCAGCAGTTTCTTCAGCTTCTAATTCACCTTCTTTCATTGATTGACGGAAATTTTTTATTGCACCACCCAAATCACCACCAATATTTCTTAATTTTTTAGTGCCAAATAAAACCACGACAATTAATAAAATTATCAATAATTGCCAAATACTTATACCCATCATAATTAATTTTCCGTTGTTAATTTAAGTTTGATTATTCCCAATATAAAATCTTGGATTTTTTAACACATTTGATATTTTACCAAATATCCAGTTTAAAATGTTAAATATTTTTTGTAAATTTTCAGTAGCAGATAT
>JAUCGL010000254.1 GCA_030378105.1 Candidatus Halobeggiatoa sp. HSG11
ATATATTCCAATACCTTTATTAAGTGTTTATCTTGATATAAAATACTATGATAACATACCTACATCGGTTTGTAGGGACTACCAAAATTCGGTAAAAGCCATTATTGAAATAGGAACTGCTAAAGAATTGCCAGATATACAACGTAATTTTTTAGAACAGATTGCTCCCAATATTGCCATAGCAATTAACACCGCTAATTCACGGACTCAAATGCAAGTTTTGTTAAAGCAAAGCCAACAACAAGCTGAAGAGTTGCAATTAAAACAGAAGGAAATGCTTTATACTAATGAAAAGTTGCAAAATCAATCCGAAGAATTACAATCCCAATCAGAGGAGATGCAAACTCAACAAGAAGAGCTGCGACAAACCAATGAAATTCTTGAAGAACGTACTAGGAATTTAGAACAACAGAAAGCTGAAATTCAACAGAAAAATCTTTCTTTAGAAGCTAATCGAATTGAGATGGAGAAAGCCCAAACTGCTATCGTATTAAAAGCAGAAGAGTTGGAATTGGCGAGTAAATATAAATCTGAATTTTTAGCCAACATGTCACATGAATTGCGTACTCCTTTGAATAGCTTATTAATTTTAGCACAGTTACTGGCAGAAAATAAACCTGGTACTTTGAACGAAAAGCAAATAGAATATGCGAATACTATTAACAGTGCTGGTAAAGATTTACTTACCCTTATCAACGATATATTGGATTTATCTAAAGTTGAAGCTGGCAAGATTGAAGTTCAATTGGAAAATGTGCTATTACAAGATTTATTAACCACGATTGAACAGAAATTTAAACCAATTGCTGAATATAAAGAACTGGAATTTGTCATTACGATTGACTTTGATGTTCATCCAACTTTGCGAACTGATGGCCAACGTGTTAAACAAGTTATCAATAATTTGCTGTCTAATGCCTTTAAATTCACTAGCAAAGGTTCAGTTAAAATAGCAGTCCAACACCCGACGGAAGTTCCAACCAATATTGGTGGCCAACAGCTAGAATTAAATAAAACTATTGCCATCAGCGTTATAGATACTGGCATTGGAATTCCGAAAGATAAGCTGCAAGTAATATTTGAAGCTTTCCAACAAGCAGATGGTTCTACTAATCGCAAGTATGGTGGTACTGGTTTAGGTCTATCTATTTCACGTCAGCTAGCTAGATTACTTGGTGGAGAACTAACTTTAACCAGTGATAATAAAGGTAGTGTATTTACCTTATATTTACCAGAAGATATTTCTACAGAAACAGCAAATACGAAAGATACAATAGAAACGACAGAAGAGCCATTGTTGATTAAAGAAGAACCCTCTTCAGAAATCAAACCAGAACATTCACCAAAACCAATTCCAGATGATAGGGATGGTTTAAAGCTCGACGATAAGTCAATTTTATTTATAGAAGATGATCGTAAATTTTCTAATATTTTGATGGAATTAGCTCTTGAAAATAATTTTAAATGTTTGTTGGCTGAAGACGGTATAACTGGTGTGCAATTAGCAGAACAATACAATCCAAGTGCTATTATTTTAGATGTTGGTTTACCAGAATTAAATGGTTGGAGTGTGATGGAAAGATTGAAGGATAATCCAAAAACTCGGCATATTCCGGTGCATTTTATGTCTGCCAGTGACCAAAGTATGGATGCTAAAAAAATGGGGGCAATTGGTTATTTACTTAAACCAGTGACGATGGAAAAACTTGGAGAGGCATTCAAAAAAATAGAAAGCTTTCTGTCAAAAACTGTGAAAAAATTATTAGTTGTAGCTGATAATGAAGCTCATCAACAAAAAATTATAGAGCTAGTTGATAATGATTATATTCAAGTTGAAATAGCTGAAAATACTGCGAATGCTTGTCAACAATTACAAACCATGTTATACGATAGTGTTATTTTAGATATTGATATAGAACAGGGTTACGGTGGAAAATTGCTAAAGAAAATGCAACAAGCCGAAAATTATCCTTGTAAAGTTCCAATTATCGTTTACGCTGATCGGGATTTAACTAGTGATGAAAAAGATTTATTAACAAATTGTTCCGATGATTTACCAATAAAATCAGTTTGTTCTCCAGAACGCCTATTAGATGAAGCAACTTTATTCCTGCATCAGGTAGAATCCAAATTGCCTAATGAAAAACGTGATATGTTAAGAATGGTACACGATAAGGAGACTATTTTAAAACATAAAAAGGTAATAATTATTGATGATGATGTGCGTAATGTTTATGCTTTGGCAACTATTTTAGAAGAGTATGATATGGAAGTTATTTGTGCTACAGATGGTAAAGATGGGTTAAGCAAATTACAGCCTGATATTGCGATAATTTTAATGGATATCATGATGCCAGAGATGGATGGTTATGAGACCATGCGAGAGATTCGTAAACAGCATAAGTATAGTAAATTGCCCATAATTGCTCTCACTGCTAAAGCCATGAAAGATGATAAAGCAAAATGCCTTGAAGCTGGAGCAAATGATTATTTGGCTAAACCAGTTGATGCGGATAAATTGCTATCATTGATGCGAGTTTGGTTGTATCGGTGAAGTGTATCCCAATGGAACTATTGAAATGTTACTTTTCCACTGTAATTTCAAATATGAAGCTTGTTAGCGTGTTTAAAAATTTTGAACTCCCATCTAATATGTGGACTACTCAATTACGGCTTCGCTTCTCTATGTGATGAAGTACAACCACCCCTCGCTCCCCCTCCTTTGTTAGGAGGAGATGCACGGTTTTCTCATAAAAATTCTCGAAGTTTTGGTATAATATAAAGCAGATTTCAATAACCATAAATTTTGAGAAGAAGAATACCTATGAACAATACAATACCTTATTCAGACGAAAAAATCATCAATTTCATAAATGTACTGGGTGAATT
>JAUCGL010000030.1 GCA_030378105.1 Candidatus Halobeggiatoa sp. HSG11
GGCTTCATTAAAACGTTACATTAAGCAGTTTCGTTATAAATTTGATTCACTTATCGAAACAATAGATTTTATTTTTCAGAATATAATTAATTTTAATGGTGTAAAAATATAGGAATGTTACTATATTTATCCCAATATGAGCCACTAATTTATCCAATAAATCCATTTCAAGACTTAAATTATCATGGTCTTTTTGCACTTGTAATAAATGATGCTGTTCTACCTTACTAGCAAACAAGTCAAAACCGTCTAAACCATCTCCAGAAAACTGCCGAATATCTACCAAACATTTCCGATAATTATATAAATTAGTCTCAATAGTATTAGCTTGATCTAACATTAAACGCAAATTTTCCGCATATTCAAACTGCTGTATTCTAGCAACATTTAAAGTTCTCTCAATTTCGATTAAATCATAATCATTAAGAACTTCAACTTGTACTGCCTGCCGACAACGGCGAATTTCAGGAATGGCTTGCAATAAGCGTTGTTTTAATTGCCTACTTTGTCCATACGCCCAATCAATTTTATTTTGACAATGGCACAAATTCAACCAACGTTCATAATAATCCCGCGCCAATGTTTGCACTTGGTTTTTATCTGGATAAATACCGATAAATAATTGTTGCTCATGTTGGTAGTCTTGCTCCAACACAAAATAATTAACTACAAACAAAACCCCGCCTAAAAAATGGTTAGATTGAAGCGAATCTCCAGCAAAAGACCCAGCCGGCAACAACAAATGACAACAAGCACGAGCAATTGCTTCATAATCAACCGCAGTATTAGTCACCGCAAAAGACAACATCCAAGTCTCACCCAATACCTGTTGATTTTTATCCCAACCTCGCTTTTTCTGCTGTAAAATCTCCTGTAACTGCCCCAACCATGATAAATCATCCATATCATAAACATTGGTTTCCGAATCTTCGATAGAACAATCCAACAATAGCGCGTAACAATCATTCAAGCGTTTAGGATAAAGATAGCCCTCATAACAAGTTTTTTCAGAAAATTTAACCAATTGTTGCTCTGCCAACAAATCCACTTCACTTATATTAGCATTCTGCTGTTGCACCGTTTCCAATGATGCTTCATCCAAACCCCAATTACGCAAAAAATGGATAAAAGCCAACTGACGTTCTTGTTTTTCTGCCTCACTGTCACCCAAACTATAAGCCAAGCTATATAAAAATACATCCAAAGTCGGATAGACAACCTGTATCATAATTTGAGTCCTTCTTTTAACTTACCCAACATTTTCTCATATAAATTCTGTTGTTTTTCATCAGGTGTATTCATTACCTTAGCTCTCATGGTATCTGTGATAGCAATAGCAAGATTCCCCAATTGCCCACCACTATCAAGTTGTTTTTGAGCAATACTAGTCTTATTCGGTGGTGCATTACGAGAAGTTTCTGGCATACTCAAACAATTAGCCAGTTCCTCCAACACCGCCTCACCTTGGACTCGAAATCCTTGCAAACAAGCCTGATAAGCAGACTCTAAAAAAGAATAATCGCCGACAATCTTCTCAATACCAGATAATACATCATCGCCTTTTTTCACCGACCCACGTAAAGCTCCAACCTGTTTAGATAAACCAGCATTATCTTGTGCTTCATCCGCTCGCACCGCCCACAACAAAGCACATAAATGAGTAACTTGCTCAGTATTCATAACGAACTCCTTATTATAAAAATATCATTATACACCAAATTATTAACCGAATCATCCTGATTCTTAACGTATTCTGTGGATAATAAATTCAATAGTTTAACCCCGAAGTAGCAGAAAGAAATAATTGGGGTCAGAGTAAAATTAAAGAAAAATAGAGGACAGACCACATTTATTTTCAAAGCATTTTTGCTAATTTTTTTACTTCCAAACGAATAGCTTTTATGTTGGAGGAAAAAATAAAACGTGGTCTGTCCCCTATTTTCATTTACAATTATTTTTTGCTACTTATAGTCTGTAGACTTATATGCATCATAATATCTATCATTTCACTACCGTACATTTATAAAAATAGCTTAAAATTAAAGATGTTATTAGATAAAGATATAGAAAAGCGAGGAATAGGTAAATCTAGTTCGATAAGATATTTAAGTAACCGATAACCCATTTTAAATAGACTTAAATCGCAGCGTTCAGTACGATGTATAATAGTATTGTAATCTTTTTCAAAAGCATATTCACCTTATGGAAATCAACCATATGTTAAGCTAAAGCAACAGGAATCATAAGACGAGTAACCCGCTGTGGATTACTCAAATGACTCTTGTGTTATATTAAAACCACGACTTTTATAATCGGAAAACATAGTTTCAATGTAGAAACGTTTTTCATACCAATAACAAGCTTCCTCACAAGTATCAAAACTAGTAACTAGATAAATAGATTGCTTATATTTCTTATCCCACCAAACCACAGCAGTAACCGAACCATACTTAATTGTCAGTTAATTGGAGATTATTAATGGCTATATTATTACCCTTTTCTGGACAGATATCTTTAGTATTAAATCGTTCATTTTCATCGTAAAATGCAGAATTTTTAGCTGTACGACAAACATAATTCCAGCCAAATTCTGTTATAGTGTTTAACCAACTTGTACCATCGAATTCACCATCACCTTATTATTATTACATCACAGCCTATTGGAATAAGTTCGTGTACTGCCTTTATAATTTCTATATGCATTTCCTGTGGAAAAGTACCTTTGTCGCCTTTGCGTGTTACCCACATCAATGGTAATGTACGTTTTTTATAAACCACACTTACCATTAAAGTAATACATCCTCTTCCCACCGTACTTCCATCTATTACTTATCTACTATCGTTTGATTTGAAATACTTCGTTATAAGACTTTGTATAAACGGTAAAAAATATGTTTCCATATCTATGTTTTTATTACTAACCCAACGTCTCAGTTTCATTATTAAACTTTCTTCTTTTCCTGCATTTGGGATTTCTAATGCTATTTCTGCTAATGTTACTTTTTCACTCCTTATAATTCCAAATATAAAATTTGTTAGTGTATTAAAATGCTTTGCTGTATTTCCTTTTACTTCTTCTGGATAAAGTTTTTTTAACTCTTTATGTAATTTTCTATATATCTAGGACTTACGCATTGACAAAATAATCATTTTATGAATTTGTTAAAATACAAATAGTTACACTACTTATATAATTTATATATAAACTATATTTACATAACTCTGTCATTCCCGTGAAAACGGGAATCTAGGAATCTTTGAGATCGCTAGATTCCCACTTTCGTGGGAATGACAATTAATTAGTTTATATTTTGTAAGTGTATGATTTTAATGAAATTAATACTTTATTATGTTTGTCAATGCGTAAGTCCTAATATCTTTGATATTTTCATTGGCATTCTTACTTAAAATTCTTGGTAGTCCTCCAATATGTAGTGTTAAACCTGATTAGGTATTTGAAACTTAACATGTTTTTTGGAGTCATCACTACTTTTTGGAGGACTACCAAATTCTTTATAATACCACTTTAATATTCTATTTTCTATACTTTTTTCAAAATTGTACGGTAGTGAAACGATATATTAAAATTTAAATAGATTTCTGCCTTAAGAGCATTTACTGTATACACCCATTATTAATCTTATAATTAGTAATTTTTTCGACAGTAAGTGTACAGCCATAAGTATAATGAATATTTTCTGGTCCTAATGCTTCCGTTAAACCACTGTTCTCAAGTACCCGATCCAAATTATGATCACGCAACCAAAATGCTGCTTGATAACCATTTTTTTTACGTTTATTAACCTCTTGTAGCAATATATCAGCTCCTGCCATATCTAAATGATGCAAATACTCATTAGCAAACACCAAATGACCTTGGCGGTTATCTACTTTATCCAAATCACTTAATACCTGTTCCAAAACATGCACAGAACCAAAAAAGACACTGCCAGAAATTTGTAGCACTGTAGCTTTTCCAGCTAGGTTAGCCGGAACATATTGTTCAGCATCCTCACCAAAAAATAAATCAAGTTCTGGTTTAGAAGTACTGCGTAAATATGCGACAACTGACAAAAAAATTCCTAAAAATACACCTTTATCAAGTCCGCCATAAACTGTTACACCTAAGCAAAGTAAAAACATAATCCTTGCATCGCCACGTATTTGCAACAACTTTTTAATATCTTTCACTTTTATCAAACCAGCCCCTACCAAAAATAGTACGCCAGCCATTACTGTTACTGGCATTTCTGCAATGATAGGATTAGCAAAAAAAATTAACAAACCTAATGCAAATGCGGAAATAATTCCAGCTAATGGTGTAATCGCTCCCGTTTCAAGATTGGATGCACTTCGGTTGAAAGAGCCGCAACTGGGGAAACAAGATAAAAAACTACCACCAATATTTGATAAGCCTTGACCGATTACTTCTTGATTCATGTTAACATTTTGCCCAGATTTGATAGCCATCGCTCGAGCTATTACACAAGATTGCATTAACCCTAAAAAAGCTAATACAAAAGCAGCAGTGTAAAGTCCTTCCGCAGCTTCGGCAAAATTTTCTGGGCTAAAGTCTGGAGCCGATAAAGGAAGTACCGAAAGTGCCATTGTGCCAAGTTTATCCAAATTAACTGTTGCCGAACCAAAAATTAATTCTAATATTTTAGCTGCTATCATGCCAATAACAACGCAAACAATTAGGTAGGGCCATTTTTTAAAATAGCGTTTAACAATCAAACCAGAAATAACAGTGACGGTTCCCACGAAAACAGCATACCAATTTGACATAGGAAAACTATAAAATATTTGCACTACTGTATCTTCAATTGGTTCTGGCACGTTCATAGTTAAACCAAGAAAACTACCAACCTGTTGTATTATAATGATAATTCCAACTCCAGTCACAATTGCTATCATAATGGTATGAGAAAAATAGTTGAAAATAATGCCCAACTTAAATACCCCAAACATCATCTGAATCACTCCAACCATAAAACTTAAGGTAATTGCATACATAATATAGTTGGGTGTGCCGTCACTGGCATATATGGCTAATGCCGATCCCATCATAATGCACATTGCCGTGTTTGGGCCTGATAAAGCGTGCCAAGAGGAACCATATAATGATGCAATAATGACCGGGAAAATTGCGGTATAAAAACCATATTCTGGTGGCATTCCAGCTAATGTCGATAATGCAATAGCTTGAGGTAAAATTAAAACTCCAGCAACAATACCAGCAATTACATCAACTTTGATCGTATTCCGATCTAACATAGGAATCCACCGGAGAAATGGGAATATTTTATATAAAAAAGTCTGGTTCATTATTCACAGCCTCCCGGTGGCGGCATAAATATATTGGTGATTATACTTCGGCGTGGATCATAAGGGCGACTTTGAATCCACATATAAAGCCCTATATCAAGTGCTTCATCATCAGTCAAGGTAAAACCTTTTCCCAGTGGCATATTAGCCTTAATAAATTGAGCTGCTGTTTTGACTTTGTTCATACCAGCCGCTCTATTAAATGAATCTGGCCCCCACAAAGGCGGAAACATATAACCGGGCCGATCATCTTCATATTTATAGCCCAAACCATCTTTCCCATGACATATAGCACATTGAGTTTTATATAAAATTTCTCCATTTTCAGTGGATGGAGTTCTAGTTTTCTTGATAGGGGTAAATCCACGCCCCGGTAAAGCAATTCCAACTGGCACACCTTTCGATAGCCAATGAGCATAAGCCACCAAAGCTTCCATTTCTGGCGAATCAACCATAGGTGCGATACCATCTAAACTATATTTGAAACAGTCCTGAATCCGTTCTTCAAAAGTAACCACTTCTTTATTTTTATGTCGGTACATAGGGTATAAACCATATGCAGCCCATAATGGAGCAGCGTTTGCCTTACGACCTTCTGACAGATGGCAATTAGTACAATTAAGGCCATTACCAACATAACGTTTACCGTATTTCTGAGTATTGACGAAAATATTGCGACCTATTTTAACTAGTTCACCAAAATTATCATCGGGAATATCTTCTACGTATGGTGGTACAAAATATTCACCGGGGTTCACGACAGGTACGGTAGTTAAATTAGTTGGAATGCTTAAACGTGGAGTTGCCAAACTTGGTCGTACTTCTAATGGGTCTAATTCTTGGGCTAGTCCAATAGAAGAAATTAAGATGAGCCACAGCAATATTAGTTGTAATTTCATAGATTTATTTCCAATTCACAATTAAAGAACGATTACTAAAATAGGCTGCCGCATTCATTTTATCGCCGTCAGTCAATTGATTAGCGATATTTTGCATTAAGGCTAAACTATCATTATCTCGCTTGCCAGTTTGCCATTTGTTAATTTGATCAATTAAGTATTGTGGAGGTTGGCCAGCCAACGGTGGAAAATAAGGACCAAAACCTTTTCCATCTGGACCATGACAAGAATCACAAGAAGGCAGACCATATTCTGGTTTTCCTCGCAATGCTAAGTCAGCACCACGTTCCAAAGTCTGAAAATCAACTGGTTGTGGAGTTGCTTGAAATGGTAGAGTACTGAAATAAGTTGCTAGGTTTTTTCTATCAGTTGGAGTTAAAGCTTTAGCAATGTTATTCATAATTGGGTCTTTGCGAGTGCCGGGAGTATATACAGTTAAGTCTGAATAGATACGCGGAGTTTTGCTGTAATCTCTGGCAATTGGTTCTAATTTAACGCCAGTTTGCAATGGATCACGAGCATAGTCTTGTAATTGTTTGATTATATAGTCAGGATGTAAACCAGCTAACCGAGGAAAATTGGCAGCAAAATTTCCTTCTCCTTTACTACCATGACACGTTGTACAGGCTGGAATATTATCCCGTCCTTTAGTTGCTAATTGTTCGCCAGCTTGCCGTGCAGCTTCATCAATTGGTGGTGGTTGGTTTTGTATCCAATAGACTAAACTGCCACCAATTAAAGTAATTATTAGTAATATTTTTGGTAATTTTTTCATATATTTTATTGGAATTCAAAGTGTTAATTGTTGCCAAAGCTGAAGTTTTGAACTCCAAAATATCTGCACTTAACATAGGAGTTTAACAAAGACATTTTATATTAACATAAAATTATAAATATTAAATACTACGAATAACGCTGACAGCCTGACAAAAGTATAAAAAAAAGAGCATAATAGATTTAATTAATAACCTAAAAGAGACATTAACAAAAACTGAAAATCCTTGACCCATTATTAACAACCTTATCAAATTTTCTATCATCAAGCAATTGGAAGGATAAACGTCATAAAATAACGTTGTTATGGATGGTATACAGCTTAATTCAAGTGAGGGAAATCAACCTTCCAGAATGGATTCCATTTGTTAAAAGTTGCAGCCAAAAAAGCTCAAAGTACAGAACGCCGTTTTTCTCGTTGAGTATATAACGAAAATATTGAAGTAGCTGATATTTATGACCCACTGATTAAAGAAGCTATAAAAAATTGGGGTAAAGAAAAGTTATATATTGCTTTGGATAAGGAAATTGATTGGGGTAACCACAAGAAATAACCCCCTACAAATCATCATTTAACGTAGGGGCAATCCTTTATGGTTGCTCTCAACGCAAATGGCAGTGATTATGTAGGGTGAGTAGGAACGAAGTGGAAACCCACCGAATCTTCCGCTGCGAGACATGGAGAGGCGAAGCCGAAGTCGAGTAGTCCGCGACTTGCGTGAGAGTTCTTAAATTTGAAGAAATAGTTAAACGGAGTGCATTTCTTGAAATTTTGAACAAGCTCACCGTTAAGTCATGGGGGAGTCGGTGGGACGGAGCTGCTTCAGTGCGGAGTCGCCCGATGAGACCGGACGTGTCGGGGCAAGTAATAACCGGTTTCGCTGAAAAATTGATTAGTCCACGGGACATGGACGTTCCGGGGACATCATGAAATTTCTGCGAAACTCATCTAATTCTTGACTTGTCTCAACTGCTTGTTTTTTTTGAACATCATTATACCTTCATCAAAAGTTTTTTTATGCTATAATATTCATTATATCACACAATAATTTATCCTTAACTTAATGGCAGTGATAAGACAACTGCAACCGAAATGGGGCGGCGAGCGATAACTTATTTGGTGCGGTCGGAGGCATTTGAGGCTTTGGGTAATTTTGCTAGTGACGTGGTAATTAATACCAAAAATCCTCAGCAATTACAGGCTATTATTGCAGAATTAGAAACTGTTATTGAGCAAGTGCCGGCTGGAAAAACTCGGTGGATAATGCGTACCTATCTGGCTGATGCGTTAAATCGTTCTGGTCAACCACAATTCGCTTTGCCTTTGTATAAATTATCTGCATACGAGGCTGAAGCTGCAGAAAATTGGGCGAATGTGGCTTGGATTTGTCAGAATTTGGCGATTTCATTAGCACAGTTAGGACGATTGCCAGAGGCTCAAGAAACTTTCCAACATACTGCTCAAACTAAACGTAAAATAGGTAATGTAGAAGTTGATATTTTATTGAGTGAAAATGAAGCTCTACGGATAGGCATTATGTTTGGAGAAGTAGAAACTGCTTTACCAACTATTGAACAACACCTTGTTAAGATAAGGGATTGGTGGCAACGGAGTCAAAAAGGAGAAAAATTAGCTGCTGCACCTGATACCGATTTTTTAGCTCGTGCTTTTATCAGTGGGTTGGACATTGCTCATTCTGCTCACTTACGATTAGAACATTGGCAAGAATACCTTGATTTGCTGATTGAAACAGAACAAGTTCAACAAGCTGCTGGTGAAAGTGAAGAGGCTTTAGCTAGAAATCGGTTTAATCATTATGGGCCTTTGATGGCATTGGGACGTTTGGACGAAGCACAGCAGGTATTGGAAGGTTGTTTGCGGGTATTTACTAATGCAAATGATTTAACAGCTCAAGCGACAGTACTTTCCGCCCTCGCTGCTGTTTGGGATGAACGTGGTGATGTGTCACATGCTAAAGAACAAGAACGGCAAGCATTGGCTATTTTTGAACGGTTGCCAAATCCTGAAGATAGGGCGATTTCTCATGGTAATTTGTCTTTGTATTTGCATAAAGTTGGGGAGATTGAGGAAGGGGCTGGGCATCGGCTTGCTCAAATAGCTTATTATATTGTGATAGGTAATCAACAAAGACTTGAACATGCTTTAGGCAACCTTGCTATTTGTATGCAACAAGCCAAAGAAAAAGGCACAACTTACCCATTACCAAAACTTAACGAACTATTACAATTACCTGAATTTAGTACTTTAAAACGGTGGTTGGCAGAACGGGGAGTTAATCTAGGGGAATTGCAGGAGAAGGTTGATGGGGTTGTGGGGAGGATTAAATAATTGTCTGAATCAGGATTTTCAGGATTATAGAATTTTCAGGATAAAGGCAAAGTCATAAATTCATTAAGGCAAAATTGGTTTATGGTTTTTATCCTGTTAATCCTATAATCCTGAAAATCCTGATTCAGACAATTAGGTTTGTAGGGTGGATAGGAGTGAAACGTAAATCCACCATTCACCACAACAATCATATTTAATAATTTCAAATATTTTATATGATTTTTGGTGGATTTCCGCTTCGCTTCTATCCACCCTACGATATGAATTTAAAATAGGAGCTGGTTGATATGTCTAGTTCCCAACCTCTTGGTTAAGAATTCATTCAGGGACGCTCTGCGTCCCGCAACGCAGAGCATTGCAGAAGGCATTCCCAACGTAAACGTTGGGAACGAGAGAATCGGTTTATGGGTTTTAATTCTGGAAATTCTATAATTCTGTGAATTCTGATTCAGACAATTAATTTGTGGAAACGTTAATCCATTCACCACAACAATCATATTTAATAGACATCTTTCCTATTTTTTAAAGTACCATAGGCTAACTCCTTGCGTTATATGCCACATATATATGTCAAATCAACCAGTAAAAATAACATATTAAAATGATATATACTTAATTTTCAATAATATATAATCTGGCATGATATTTTCGAGTTGATTTATCTATTTAAACTTCTTTTAATAATTAGGAGACCACATAGTTTGTTAAGATTATTTTTATTACTCACCATTTTTACCTCGGCTGTTCAAGCCAACTCTTTAGATAACCCAGTTAATCATCCAGCAATTCCATTATTAGATGAAGCTGGCCAACATGTACTTAATAGCAATCAACCCTATAGCCCAAAAACTAGTTGTGGTACAAGTGGTTGTCATGACTATGATGCTATAACCCATTCCTTCCATTTTGAAACTGGTCGGGATGAAGCCAGCGATAATTTTGGAGATATGCGTCAATTGACACAGTTAGTATCTCCCGGTTATTACGGCGGTTATAACTGTATGGGTGGTAGTAATCCAGATATTTTAGCGAAGAAAAATAATGCCACTGAAAGTGATTTTGCCGATCATGGTTCAGCCGGTTTAATCATGCGTTGCATAAGCTGTCACTCAGGTGGTGGTTGGATGGAAAAAGACCGCAATAATCGGCGTTATGATAGCGTTGATCCAAGTACTGTTAATCCTCTTGACGGTGATTATTATAATCGTGGTACTGATAGCAACAATGACAAAGCTGCTAGTTCTGTTGTTAGTCAATGGGATTGGAAAAAAAGTGGAGTAGTGGAAAATGATTGTTTTCTCTGCCATTACCGTTTTGATGATTTAAAAAATAGTCAATTGCCACCTGATACCAATGCTTACGATCATTTTCGTGATGTACGTCGTTATGACCTTGTTAGAAAAGGTTTTTTCCGTTATGTTCCAAGTGCAATTTTAGAAGTTATGACATCTCAAGCAACTGATGGTTCAGAACATTCATTATTGAATTTTGCCCGTGATGATAATGGTTTACAGCATGATGATAATGGTAAACCAATTTTGAATTGGAATCCAGCCGCATTTGATGAAAACAAGAAAGCTGTTATTCCAATGTTGCGTTATCCAAATAATGATAACTGTATGATGTGCCATCGCACAAGTAATTCCAGACGTGGTTTTTATGGCTTTGGTGAAAAAACTGCAATGGAAACAGATGCAGAAGGAATCTATGAAGAGGATTATCAAGATGATGTTCATTATGGTAAAACTTGGACTGAACCGAACGGTGAAACTAGAGATATTAAAAATTGCAATGCTTGTCATATAGAAAGCTATTACCGACCATCTTTTAGCAATGTTGATTTAGATAGCCCACATCAGTTTCAAAAAGGTAATTCTGATATGGATGTGCGGAATGATTTAGATTATCATCCGGCTCCGAAATCATGTGCATACTGTCATGAAGAAGCTCAAAATCCATCAATTCCTTCCGGCCATGATACCTTGTTGAATGCTCATAAAGAGCTGTGGAAAGCAAGTGGCGATATGTCTGGTTATAGTTCTAACAGCTTAGATCGTGTTACTAAAACTCATTTTGATGTTATAAGTTGTGAGGCTTGCCATATAACCAATAAGAAATCCCGAGGTCGTGACATACAAATAATGTATCGTTACCGCCGGTCGGAAGATGGTAGATTAAGAATTGTGCCTTATAATCCACGCCAACGTTATTATTGGAAAGATAAAAATACTGGTTACATGTTGAATCAGACTGAACGTAATAGTGTATTTAAGTTGGAAACTGATGAAAATGGTAACAAATATGGTTCTTTGATTAATCCAACTAATAATGCTTTATTAGGAACAGTTGGAGCTAGGATGTCACATGGAAGTTGGCGGTTCAGCGATCCAGATAATTATGATGGTTTTATGGCTCTTAAATCGGCATATGATGCTGTGTTAGCTGCTAAAGGAATGGCTAATCCTAATGCTGTTATGGTATGGACTGAATCTAATTACTATGTGATGTCGCACAATACTCGTTTAGCAGTGGATTCATTGCAATGTGAAGATTGTCATGAGCGGAAGCAAAATGGTTCTTTCAGTGCCTTAATTTCTCCAAATAGTGTATTGGGAGCAAGCAGTTTTAAACAGCTAACTAAGTTACCAGATCGGCGTTTAGTTGATGAAGGTATTGTGATTTTAGATAAACCATCAATGCAATTACATGATGATGGCACTGTCACACAAAATATGGATGATATTCTATATGAAAGTAAAGTTAATCCTTCCATGTCGGTCCTTAATACTGCTAGAGCTGATGTAATTGTTGGTAGTATGCGGCGTTATGAATTTGCTAATGGAATTAAGATTGCGGAATTAGGTTCATATAGCAATGAAATGAATAGCCATTTATTTACTCCAGAATTGTATATTTTTAAACCAGATGCTGGTGATGATTCTTTGCGTAGAATAGCCGTATTGATGGAATTAAATTCTACCAATGAATCAGTATTTGCTACTGCTCAGATTCAAGCAATTTTGGGCGACAATAATATTATTGACAATGCGGTTAAATCTGGTAATGGTGGTTTAGTATCTTCAGTATTTAATTTGCAAGCTTCTTATGCTAATGGTCAGCAGTTAACCCAGTTACCGGCTGGTGGACAAATGTTAGTTAAATTACCATTTGATTACAGCAATGCGGAACGTGATAACATCAATCTGCTTGCTTCCACCGATGGTAAACGATGGTCGGTAATTAACAGCAATAATATTGTATTCGTACAAGCACAAACTGATATTGAAGCTGGTTATGTTTTATTCTGGAGCGATAAATTTACTTACTTCACCGTTGCTAATAAGGCTGTAGCAGCATCAGTTACTTCCAGTAGTAGTGGTAGTTCTGGAGGCGGTGGTGGTTCCGTATTTTACCTGCCAATGTTATTATTGTTATGGCTTGGAATGCGGTATTTAAGGGAGAAATGATGTAAGGGAATTACAAAATTGGTAGTCCTGAACGAGGTAGTAAAGACCTAGCAGGTTTAACATTACATATTGCAGGACTATCCAAAAATTAACCCAAATTATAGCTTTTCAGATAAATATTTTAGCCAAAAAAAAGACCTGTCAGGTTTGCGAAACCTAGCAGGTCTGAGAACTTTTATTTTTCTGAAAAGCTATATTATCCCTGACTCAATCCATCAATGATAGCCAACTCATCTGAATTAAGTAGCTTGTCAATATCCAATACAATCACCATCTTATCACTAACAGTAGCCAAACCATCAACAAATTCGGTGCTTATAACACTACCAAAATCAGGTGGTGGTTTAATCTCAGTTTCAGTCACATCATACACATCTGACACTCCATCAACCACAACACCCATTATTCGTTCTTTACTATTAGGTGAAATAACGTTAACCACTACCACCACTGTCATTGAACCATATTCTTGATAATCAAGATTAAATCGTAATCGTAAATCAACAATCGGTACAATCGTACCACGCAAATTAATTACTCCACAGATATAACTAGGAGTATTAGGAATCTGGGTAACTTTACTCCAACCTTTTATCTCCTGTACCCGTAAAATATCTATTGCATATTCTTCTGTCGCCAATACAAAAGTTAGATATTTATTGGCAATATCATCATTTATATCACTATTCATAACGAATCGTCCCTAAAGGTAAGTGAGGAGGAGATTTAGTTTGATTACGAAACAGTTGAATCAAACCAGTAATATCCAAAATTAAAGCTACATTGCCATCGCCCAAAATTGTTGCTCCAGAAACTCCTTGTACTTTTTTATAATTATTCTCTAAGTTTTTAATAACTATTTGTTGTTGGGATAGTAACTCATCAACGAACAAACCTATTTTCTGGCCGTCTCCTTCTGCAATAACTAATAAACCTTGTTCCAATTTGGTTGTTGTATTTTCAATATCAAACAACTTATACAAACGCAAAATTGGAATATAATCATCCCGTAATTTATAAATCTCCACCGTTCCAGTGAAAGAATTGACTAATTTTGTTTGTACTCGTAATGATTCCATGATGGAAAGTAATGGCAACACAAATATATCATTACCAACCCGTACTAATTGACCATCCAAAATTGCCAAAGTCAACGGTAAACGAATACTAAATTTTGACCCTTTACCAGTTTCAGATTTTACCTCAATCGAACCACCTAAAGCTCTTATATTACGGCGTACCACATCCATTCCCACTCCACGTCCAGATAAATCACTGACCTCTTCAGAAGTGGAAAAACCGGGCTGAAAGATAAACTCGTATAATTGCTCTTCAGTTATTTTTTCTTCTTGAGTTATCCAACCTTTTTGTACTGCTTTGGCTCGAATCCTTTCTACGTCAAATCCAGCTCCATCATCACTTATTTGAATAACTATATTACCACTTTGATGAAAAGCATTAAGATGTAACTGACCAACTTCTGGTTTACCAACTTGCTTGCGTTGCTCTGGTGATTCAATTCCATGATCAAGAGAATTTCTCACTAAATGAACTAACGGATCACTCATTTTTTCCAATACTGTTTTATCCAATTCAGTATGTTCACCAGATAAAATAAGTTCAACTTTTTTACCTAATTGAGTACTTAAATCATGAACTAAGCGTGGAAATCGGTTAAAAGAAACGCTGATCGGCAACATCCGAATTCGCATAACATTTTCTTGCAATTCCCGAGTGTTACGTTCTAATTGTGATAAACCATCTCGTAAATGTATAATATCTGAGTGAGCAAAATTTTCTCCAATTTGATCCAACATAGATTGGGTTATCACTAACTCACCTACAATATTGATTAAATTATCAATTTTATCTATTCCAACTCGAATAGAATTAGTTCCACTTTGAGTATGAAGCTGTTTGTTAACTACGTCTTCTTCGTGTACTGGTTCTGTGGTATCTTCAGAAATAGTAACTTTCTCAGTATATGTGGTATCTTCAGAAACAGTAGTTTTTTCTTCAGTGGCAGAAGTTTCTACTTCAGGTGTTTCTTCAATAATTTCCAGTACAGGTTCAGATTCTTCCTGAGATTCTACTTTAGGTTCAGAATTTTCTAAGACAGATTCGGTAATATTTAGTTCACATTCATCAATAATCCATTCAAAAACTTCTTCAATATCTGCACGATCAGCAGTAGTATTTAAAACCAGATTCCAACTCAAATAACATAATTGAGGCTCAAGATCAGCAAAATCTGGCATTGCATCCGTATTTGCTATAATCTCCAATTCACCTAGTTCTTGTAATTCTCTAAACAAATTGATTGGATCATTACCAGTTTTTAAAATTGGTAGTTCCGGTTTAAACTCTATATGCCATTCTTTAGAGGTTTGTTCTATATCCTCTACAAAATTTTCTACAGACTCTTCTACAGATTCAGATTCTACTGTTGGAATTTCCTCTATATTTTCTACTGATTCTATCAGAGCTTTTTTTAAAGCTTCTTGGCAAATTTGCATCTCTTGAGTGTCATATTCAACCTCATCTTTAGATGCCGTCAACATTATACGTAATATATCACCAACACGTAGTAATAAATCAATTAATACTTGATTAATATCATGTTTTCCTTCCCGAACCTCATCTAACAATGTTTCTGCATTATGAGCAAAAGTAACTATATCATCAAGATGAAAAATTCCAGCTCCTCCTTTAATAGAATGAGCTGCTCGAAAAATATTGTTAATTAGTTCTTCATTGAAGGTTTCGATCTCTAAATCTAATAAACTAGACTCCATAACATCAAGATTTTCAAAACTTTCTTCAAAAAATAAACCACGTACCTGAGTCAAGTCTATTGTTGTCATTATTACCTCAATACTTTTCTTATTGCTGCTAATAATTTATCTGGGTCAAATGGTTTAATTATCCATCCAGTTGCACCAGCAGCTTTGGCTTGTTTCTTTTTTTCAGGGTCTGTTTCAGTTGTTAATAATAAAATTGGTTTAAAACGATATTCAGGTAAAACTCGTAATTTACCCACTAAAGACAAACCATCAAGTAATGGCATGTTAATATCGGTAATAATTAAATCAAAATTATTTTGTTTTGCTAATTCCAATGCCTGCATACCATCTTTCGATTCAGTAACATTATATTTAGCATCAATCAAAGTTAATGCCAGCATTTGCCGGATAGAAACTGAATCATCGCAAATTAAAATTTTATGTACCATTTACTGACAACTCCGAAATTAAGATAAATCGCATTGGAATTATTAATGTGTTAGTTATATAATTGTGAAAAATATAGCTTATTTTGGCATCCTTCACATTAACATAAAAGTAGTGAACAGTTGTTTCGGGAATGGAACGAATGTGGATTTCCCGAAACGATTGCCAACTACTTTTGAAGGATACCCTTATTTTAAATAAATATGTATTGTTTAAAAATCTTTATATCCATTTGTATTGGATTTTGTATCTGAAAAATTCTTAAGTTTCATAAAATCATTAACTGTTGTATCAATTTGAATAGGAACAGTGTTTTCAGAATCATTGCGTAATTTGAATCGAGATGTTTCATCATGCAATTTATTAGCTAATAAAGTCAAATCATCTGCCATGATTGCCATTTTTTCCATTTGTTGGCTACCATTATACGCAGCTTCACTTATTTGTCCCATAGCTGTATTAATTTGTGAAATACCTGCTGATTGTTCTCTACTAGCAGCCGTAATTTCTTCAACCAAATCTCTTGCTTTAACAACGTTTTGAACAATTTCAATAAGTGCAGTTGCAGTATCGTTGACAATATTAACTCCTTCTTGCACCTGATTTTTTGCATTTTCAATCATCTCAGCAGTTTCTTTGGCAGAATTAGCACTACGCCCAGCCAAATTACGTACCTCTTGAGCAACTACTGCAAAACCACGTCCATGTTCTCCAGCTCGAGCTGCTTCCACTGCTGCATTTAAAGCTAATAAATTAGTTTGAAAAGCAATTTCATCAATTATTTTAATAGTTTTGCTTACCTCTTGAGAAGAACTAGAAATGACATTCATAGCATCAATCATTTTTTTCATCTTCTCTTGGCCAGTTTTAGCAAGATTAGCAGTATCATTAACTAATTCATTGGTAACACCTGCATTTTCAGCATTACTTTTAACCTGTGCGTCAGTTTCCTCTAAACTAGATGTCATTTCTTCTGCTGCGGCAGATTGTTGTTCAGTACTCGAAGATAAAATTTGACCAATAGTACGGATTTCGGCAGTTGATTTGGTTACTTGGATTATAACATCTTTAGTTTGCCAAATAGTGTTATTTAACCCTTCTAAAGCTGTTTCCAAAGCATTTTGAATTTTAATGAAATCACCTTTATATTCAGCTTTTGGCATAGATTTCAAATTTCCATTAGCTAAATCTTGAGAAATATCTACAATATCTTCAATAATTGTCCTAAAATAATTAGCCATTGCATCATAAGAACGTCCAATATCGCCCATTTCATCTCGTCGGTTCTTCATTTGGCTTATTTCATCTTGATTTTGTAATTCAACTATTTGCTCCATATTTCCAATTGCCATGCTATTAGCCATAAGAGTTAGTTTTTGGAGTGGGCGAGTTATACTACGAGAAATGGAGATACTAAGTAAAAAACCAATAATTATGCCACCGACAGTTATCCATAAAGTCAAATTATTCATAAATATAACGTCATATTTAGTATTACTAGCATTAGTTATATTTAATTGCTTTTCAGTTTGAATAAAATTGTTAAAGTGAGTGCGTATTTCATCCAAAATCTTTTTCCCAGTTCCTGCTTGAATCATAGTAGTTATATCATTCATAGTAACAGAATTAGTGTTCATTTTCTGTCTAGCGGCAATCTCTGGTTTAGCAGCTTGCTCTATCCATTGTTCAGAAAGGGATTTAACCTGTTTTAATAATGCCAAGTCGTTCACATCATTTAATCGGGATTTTAAAGTAACAAGATTTTCTTCTAACTGTTTGTGACCAAAACGATAAGGTTCTAGAAAATCATTTTCTCCGGTGATAATAAAACCTCGTTCACCAGTTTCTTGATCAATCATGTTTTTAGCAATTTTTATGGTTAAAATAACACTTTCTAGGTCATTTTTGGCATTTAAATGATCTTCTAATTGATTTAATACATTACGTAAATTATCTAAAATATTTTTGCCTGTTCCAACTTTTAACATTTCTTGCAGTTGTTCAGCATTAATAGTAGCTTTATTTGCCTCACGCCGTTTAGCAATTGCAGGATTTCCGGCTTTTTTCAACCATTCATCACGTAATAGAGCAATTTTTTCCAACAGTACAATTTGTGGCGGATTATCACTAACTAACTTTTTTTCTATTTCAATTAAAGAGTCGAATTTTTTGATACCAGTATAAAATGGTTCCAGAAATTCATCTTTACCAGTTATTAAGAAACCACGTTCGCCTGTTTCCATATCAACAACCAGTTTAGCTAGTTCATGAGCATTAGATAAAACTGGTTGATCATGTTCAACTAAAAAAATAAAATCATTTTTTAAATCGTCTAAACTTAATGATAATGTCACTCCCATGGCAATCATTAACATTAAAATAGTAACAAAACCAAAGATAATTTTTGTACCTACTCTGAGATTGTTAAAAATGTTCATAATATTTGTTCCAATAGTACTGATTAGCAAAATTTTGCAACTTTCAATAATTAAAATTATCGTTAATGATTGTATATGAGTATATACTATTGATTCAAAATATGATATATGAAAATAAAAGAATAACTAATCACTATTAACTTAAGAAATTATTTAATAATCAATTGTTTTTTTGTTTTTTATATTTATCAAACCGATAGCGAAATGCTCCAATACTTATACCTAACAGTCTGGCAGCTTTAGTTTTATTATTTTTAGATTGACTTAAAGCGTTAAAAAGAGTCTCTTTTTCAATTTCATTTAAAAGTGGATCAAGCAATTCATCTTCCGTTTCGTTATGTTGTGCATTTTTCCTACCTGATAATTGTAAATCATCAACTGTGATTTTATCATTTTCACAAAAAGTTATTGCTCGTTCAAGAATGTTTTCTAATTCCCTAACATTACCAACGAAAAAATGATGTTTTAAAGTTTTCATTGTTGATGGTGAAATATCAATTTCCCGATCTGGGGCAAATTTTTTCAAAAAATGTTCAATCAAACAAGGAATATCTTCAGTACGTTCTCGTAATGGCGGTATATAAAGTTCAATTACATTGATGCGATAAAATAAATCTTGCCTAAATTTACCGGTTTTAACTAGTTCGGCTAAATCATGGTGAGTAGCACTCAATACTCGCACATCAATTGTTATCTCTTTATTTGAACCAACCGGACGAATTGTTTTTTCTTGGATTGCTCGTAGTAGTTTAACTTGCATGGATAATGGTAGCTCGGCTACCTCATCCAAAAATAAAGTTCCTCCAGTAGCAATTTGAAACAAACCTTTTTTATCTAAATTGGCACTAGTAAAACTACCTTTTTTATGTCCAAAAAATTCATTTTCCATCAATTCTTGTGGGATTGCTCCACAGTTGACTGGTACAAAAGACTGTTTAGCACGTGGGCCATTAGCATGAATCATTTTTGCTACAATTTCTTTGCCAGTACCAGATTCTCCTTTGATATAAACTGGAGTTTGAGTACGAGCTAATTTTTTGATTTTATCCCTTACATCTTGCATAACTTGTGATTGGCCAATTAAATCTATTTTTTTAATTAATGGTTTTGAATACGATAAAATTCCTTCTTCCTCTGATAGTTGTAGTGCTGAACTTATAATATTGCGTAAATTTTTTATATCTAATGGTTTAGAAATAAAATCAAAGGCTCCAGCTTTTAAAGCCTTAATTGCTATTTCCATACTACCATGAGCTGTTAACATAGCTACCGGAGTATTCGGATAATCTTTAACAATTATATCAATAATATCTAAACCATTTCCATCTGGTAATTTCATATCAGTTAAACATAAATTAAATTTATGTGAGTTTAAAAAAGTTTGAGCTTCAACAAAATTATTAGCACGACAACATTCAATTCCCATTGGTTCTAAGGTCATTGCTAATAAATTAAGAATATCAGGTTCATCATCAATAATTAAGCAAAGTGGTTTTGACATAATTAGTTTTTTGTTACTTTCGGGAAGCTAATCCGAAAACAACAACCTCTATTGTTGTTGGAATATAAGTTTAAAAAAGATTGATTTGCTTCACATATTTCTTTTGCTAGATACAGCCCTAAACCATTACCTTTAGATTCAGTTGTAAAAAAAGGTTCAAAAATTTGATTTTTAGTTTTATCCGTCATTCCTTGCCCATAATCTCGTATATCAAGATAAGGACAATCTGAGTTTATGCCAATTGTTAATTTTAATAAAGGTGTTCCTTGAGTATAACGTAATCCATTTTCGCATAAATTATCCACAATTTGAAACATTTGTTCTTGATCAAAATTGACAAATAAAGGAGTATCAAAATTTTGTAGTATAATATCTGATTTAGTTAAAAAATGTTGTTGAATAAATTCATTAATGTAAGATTGTAACCAAATTGCTAAATCAAAATTTTCAGTATTTGGTGATTTATTTCTACTAAGTTGTAATACATTTTCAATAATTTTGTTGACTCGTTGTGAATTTTTATCAATTATTTGAATTAAGGTGTCGTTATCTGTAGAAATATGAGGTGATTCTCTTAATAATTGAGCTGCATGACTAATAGCACCTAAAGGATTCCGAACTTCATGAGCTATACTAGCAGTTAAACGACCTAATGAAGCTAGTTTAAGTTGAGTTGCTCTTCGAGTAGTTAAAGTTGCATCTTCTAACATAATCAATATGTTAACTGTATTGCCTCGTTTTAATTCTGTAAAGGTAACTATTAAATCCACAGTTCCATTAGTTGGACGGAAAGTAGCAGAAGTTAGTTTACCATCTTGTTTCCAACTAGTTAGTTGTTCTGTTAATTTTGGTGCTATTGATTTTAAAGAGCATCCATTGATATTTTTATCTAATCCTAATAATTTGCAAGCAGTTTCGTTAAAAAGCAAAATTCTTCTCAAAATGTCAACAACCATAATTCCAGAATTTATGTTTTGGACGATTTGATCATTGAGTTGCTCCATGTAAAGTAAATCTAAACCATGTTTTTTGGCTAAAGCTTCACTATTCCTTACTCGTCTAGCTAAAGTATGAGTTAAAAATGCGGTAGCAAAAAAACTCATTCCTAACATGCCGGCATAGGTATAATTAACATAAGCAGACCAATAATAAATATCTGCTAAAGCAACTTGTATTAATATACCTAGACTAGCAATAGCAGCAAATAGGAAAGCAGTACGTCCAGCAGTATGTCCTTCAGAAATAAGACTACCACCGGCAATAGCAACTACTAATAATACCCCTAAACCACTATGTACCCCACCACTGGCGTGCATTAAAATAATAATGACTAAAATATCAGCTAAAATTTGTATAACAATTTGTAGATGGAATGATGGCCAGTGACGTTGAATGGTAAAAATACTAAAAATGGCAAAACTGGAATATAACCAACCAGTTACTAAAAATAGCCGTGAATCAAATGGGCCTAAAAAATCTGGGGCTATATCAATGAAAACAACACCAACGAAAATAATTGCTACTATAAGGCGGTAAATGTTAAATAAAAATAATGGATACCAACGTTGGTTTGAATTAGATGTCATAATTGACTATGCTCTTTACAACAAAAATTAGCATCACCAACCTGAATAGATTCTTCAATTGGAATATGCAAACCACAATGTTTACAAGATATCATAGTACCTTGTTTAACATTAGGCTTTTCTTGGATTTTTAAGGCTTTTTTATTTTTTCTTTTAAAAAAACCCCATACTATCCAAATTAACAATAGAAATAAAAATAGGCGTATTATATTCATATATTTTGCTATTATTTTATCATAATCAATATGCTAGATTTTGTGTAATTCAATTATATTATTCAAACCTGACAGGTTTCCAAAACCTGTCAGGTCTCTCATAAAAATTGATAGTTGAGTTTATTAAGATAGATGTTTGTGAAAAAATATAAACGTTCATATTCTAAAAATTATAGAAAATAATCATGAAATTTACAAGGCATAAAAATTTTAAAGATTCAAATGAAATTAAGGCATTTAATTTACGAATTAAGTCTTAAAAATATTGTATTTAAGAGCTAATTTTGTCATACTGTCATTAATTTAACTACTTCCTTAACGTAACAGCAGATTATAATTTGACTATATTTAAGAATATTTATGGATGAATCTACCAAACAAAATTTATTAAAACAATTCACTGAATACCTTGAAACTGAACGGGTAAATAATAAAATTCCGCCTCAAACTGATTTATTTTCTTTATTTACTGAATTAGCTGCATTACGCAACGAAGTCAAGTTAGAATCACGACAGGTTAAAAACTCTTTAGAATTATTTAAAGAAACATTTGCAACCATGCAAGATTCTCATAAACAAATAAGTAATGAACTAGAACGTTGTCGGGAATCACAAACTGCACAACATCGTGAAACAACCCGAGCAATATTATTAGCTTTTTTGGAAATATATGATCGTATTAAAGCTGGCATGATGGTTCTTGATACATATGAAACACCAACTTGGCAATATTTTCGTAAGCAAGAAATTAATCTAATTCAGGGTTTACAAGAAGGCCAGTCTATGGTTTTGAGACGTTTTGAACAGTTATTAAAAGAATATCAGGTTTATCCGATAAAAGCATTAGGTCAACCTCTTAATCCGCATCATATGCGAGCCATTGAAATATCTCATCAACCAAATATAGAAAATGGTATAGTGACGGAGGAATTACGTACTGGTTTTATGTTGGAAAATAACGTGTTACGGCCATCTGAGGTTAAAGTAAATAAAATAGTTAATGATTAATTGTGAATGAAAATCAAAACTATTAATACAATACCTTCGTCAATTTGATAGTTGTTTCGGGAATGGAACGAAGCGTATTTCCCGAAACAACAATTTTTGAGATTGGCGAAGGTATTGTTAATAATTAATGATTTTGACTTTCATTTACAATTAACCATTAATAATTAACCATTTTTCATTCACCTAATTCACAATTAACTTTCTTGCTAAAAAACTATTTTCGTTGCATAACCAATAAATTGTTCTGCTTATCTTGTACTACAAATTCAAAATTTTCTTTAACAACTGGTTCGTTAATCCATACTTTCATTTTGTACCAATTCATCCAATCAACAAAATAGGTAATATCTTTATTCAGCATATATTCTGGTAATTTATCCTGCTGACGGGCTGCCAATGCTTCAGGATTAGTTTTACCATCCAAATTAATAGTTCTATCATGAAAATAACCGGTAGTTCCAGATTGCCATGAACCAACCCAAGTTTCCTTTGGCACATTATCCGTTATCCACTTAGCTAAATGGAAATGTAGACTATAACCACCCAAATATTGATGATAAATACTTGTTTGCTTAGTAAAAAGATAAGACCGTACATGTAAACCGGTTATTACGGTAACAAACAGTAGAGCTATTATCGGCATAATTACTTTTTGAGCTGGTAAACGCTGCCAAATAAATACAATAACACTAGCCCACAACAAGGCAAAGAAAGGACTTATTGGAAACATATACCGGTCAATAAAATAAGAAGCTCCAAAAAATAATCCATAAAAAGTTACTAAACATACAGTAAAAATACTGATTAACATTGTTAAACGCCGTTCTTCTAAATGCAATTTACGTACTAACATCCAAATAAGCACTAACACCATGAAGATGGCACAAGCAATTTTAACCACAGTTAAAGTATTTAACATATGTGGAATTGGCAAAAAGATAAACAGATATTCAACTAAAAAGGTGGGAATATGGGGCAAATTTTCTGCAAATACAGCAGTTAATGATTCTGATTGACCACTTATCGGCATTAAATGGCCAAAATTAACTACATTATTGATTAACCAAGGTAAAGCAACAACAACTGAAGTAGAACCCATTAATATAACTTGTAAAAATCGTTGTTTTAATGCCTCAAATGCAAATGAACCTAATAATAAATGCGTCACACAGGCAGCAAAAATAAACAATGCCGCATCATTACGAACCCAAAATGTTATACCGAGCAATATTCCCAAACCAAACCAACGCCACATACTACAATTTTGATTAGAGAAACTGAATAGCATAGCCACTCCTATTAAACAAAAGACATACAAACCGGTTTCTAAACCATTCATGGTGTGGCCAACTAAAATTGGACTGGCATACCAAGTTGCTGCTGCTAACATTGCTATTGTTTCAGCGTTGGGGGAATTGTGTAATAAACGTTTACCACCTTGCCAAATAAATATTGCTGCTAAAGTCGCCATGATAAACTGCATTAAAATAGCAAACACAATACCTTGCATTTTATCGCCATCAACAAGCCAATAACCAACTGCCCACAAACCAGTTGTCAATGGTTGAGTACCGTTAGTGGGAATGGTTCCATCTGATACGCTCATGCCATGACCTAAAGCCATATTGCGAGCTATCGTCAGCATCAAATAACCATCTTCAGAAACTGAGTTAATCATGCGTTCTTGGGATGACAAAGGGATTAAACGAGCCAATCCTCCAATGAGCATAAGTATTATGATTAATATAAAAAAACCACGTCGTTGTTGAATCATTCTTTGTACCTGTTTTGAAATTAATTTTTAATATGGAATATAAACTTTATCTAACATTTCATTATATTCAGTTTTTAAGTCACTATCTATAGTTATACCGCCACCACTTTTATAAATAAGTTGCCCATTCATCTTTTCTATAAAACGAATCATCACTGCACTGTCTAGTTTATTACCATCAAAATATCCAAATATTCCGGTAAAAAAGCCACGTTGACAACTTTCAACAGTTTTAATAATTTCAAGCGTTTTCTTTTTAGGAGTACCTGAAATTGAACCAGCCGGCAATAAAGGTAATAATATATCACCGATTCTTTGTTGCCAATTATTTTCTAAAATTCCGCTGATTTTTGAACTAACTTGTAATAATGTTTTTGAACCTGCTGATATTTGATCAACGTATCTTAATTTATCAACTTGAACTTGTTTTGCCACAATAGATAAATCATTACGAAGCAAATCAACTACCATGTTATGTTCAGCTTGTTCTTTTTCGTTTGCTAATAGTGTTTCTTTAGCATTTGGTACTAAAGCATTAATCGTTCCTTTCATTGGATAAGTTTTAATCAGATTATCTTCAATTTTAATAAATCGTTCTGGTGAGAATGTGATGAATTTATCCTGAAAATAAAGTTTGAAAGGTGCTTTGCTACTTAAAAAAATTTCTAGTAATGATATATTAGTTTCAATCAAAGTGGGAAACGTTAAATTAAGCATATAGGTATTACCAATTTTCATTTCTTGGATAACATGCTCAAAAGCTAATTTATATCGTTCTATACTGACAGGTGTTTTTTTAATAGTTGGCTGATGAGTTTGGTGAATATGATTAATATTAGTTAACTTATCAATAGAAAATAGTATATTAGGCTCTAATTGTGTGAAAGGAGTTACATAAAAGTTTTCTGTTTCAAAATCAATAATAAACAAAAAAGGTATTTTTTTAGTGCCTAATTTGTTTAGTTGTTTTTTATAAGTACTATAGTCCGTAATTAAAATCCTGTGACAATAAAAAATGAGTTATGTTCATCTACTGAAAAGCTAAATTATTTATACCACATATTAAAAAGTTTAACAAACATATTCATAAGGTAACCATAATCTTTGGAAGTTTATGATTTTGCAATTAATAAATTAAATACATTCATCAAAAAAAAACTTGCGAAATTAACAACTTCATATATGCTAGGACTTACGCATTGACAAGACAAACATTTAATGAAACCGTTTAAATATCGTTCCCAAACTCTAGTTTGGGAACGCACTGCTTAAGAAGCTCCGCTTCGTGCGTTAACAATGATATATTTTATCCCAATTCCAAAGCAGAACTATAAACGGCATTGTGTTCCCAAACAGGAGTTTGGGAACAATAATAAGTTATAACTATATAATTTATAAAAATTAATATTTTTTAGCTTTTGTCAATGTGTAAGTTCTATATGCTTTCATACTCATAGGTGTTCGGGATTTTTTCAGTTTCCATGTAATTTTTGAAGTTATATGCAAATTAATATATACCAAATGTAGGGTGTATGACCACTGCCATTTGCGTTAAGGGCAACCATAAAGTTGCCCCCTACGTTAAATGATGATTTGTAGGGGTAAATCCCTTGTGGTTACCCCAATCAATTTCCTTAACTTAATGGCAGTGAGAGTGGATAAGCGGTGCGTCATCCACCTTAATAATTTTGGTGTATGACGTTATCACTTATACACCCTACATTAAATATATGTTAAATAAAGTATTTAAAATTATCCCGAACACCTATGATTGCAGGACTACCTATATTTTTATATATAGAACTCTGCTATAGATCGGGTTATAGCCTGTTAAATATAACAAGATAATTCGACAATCAGCTAAAAAATGTCAACCAAAAGTCCATTTTGCCTTAACTTCCTCACGATGTAAAGCTAACCATTGTAAAGCAACAATAGCCGGAACAAAGTGAATTTTATTGTTTGTTACCATATCTAAAGCTGCATCAAGAGATATAACATGAACTTTAATATCTTCATGTTCTGCAACAACTCCATGAATCCCACTTGCTTCAGAAGCATCTACTTTACCACAAAATAAAGTTGTAGTTTCACTGGTACTACCTGGACTAACAAAAAAGTCATTTATATGAATAATATTTGATAGTTGACAGCCAGTTTCTTCTTCTGTCTCTCGGTATGCAACTCTCTCTGTTTGCTCTCCAACTTCTATGATACCGGCAACAATCTCCCATAACCATGCTCCTTCAGGATAGTCAATAGCTCCAGGGCGAAATTGTTCAATCAATACAACTTGCTCAAGAATTGGATCATAGGGTAAAACAGCAACTGCCTGACCACGCTCTAGTACCTCACGTAATACCTCATCGCTCCATCCACCACGAAACAAACTATGTTTGAGTCTATAACGTATTAATTTAAAAAAACCTTGATAACATGTACTTTTTTCAAGAATTTTAACATTCATTTTGATTTTGTTGATAGTTAATGGATACTCTTCTTTATATGGAGCTACCATAGGTGTTTGGGATAATCTTTAACTAGTTGATACATAGGATTAATTGTGAATTCTTAACTGTGAATTGATAATGATTAATTAAAGTCAAAACCGTTAGTAATTAACCATTTTTAATTCACTTACTTCACAATTAAAAGTATATTTGTATCATATCTCGAACACCTATGATAGAGCGACATCTCAAGTTGGCAAGAGCGGCAATTAAAAAGACCTATTAGGTTTAACACTTACATATTGTAGGACTACCCAAAATTGAAAGATTCTCTTGCTATCTCATGCACGTTCCTTAATACTTTAAGTTTACTCTTCAACTGCACAGTTAATGCTTTGATTGCCATTAAATACAATCGTGCCATCCTCAAGTCTATAACCAAAATAAACCTTCCAAATTCCAATATCATTAAGTTTACCCTCATATATAGATACGAGATGCGTTTTTTCTAAACTGGTAACTGTTTCATATGCTATTAAAGTACTCAAATCACCATTCCATAATTGTATATTTTGACCATTACCAACCATGAAAAATAGTTCTTCACCACTCAAAAGCTCATAACTAGCTACTAAAATAATATCAGCCTTGTTTCCAATATTTTTTTCAGCAACATGTATAAATCCTTTAACTACAATATAATCTCCAGCATTTAAAATAGTTTCCTGACTAAAATCTCCATCGTTAACCGCAATACCACCATAAAAAATATCATTACTATCAATAAATTCTGCTTGAGCATCAAAAGTCGTTCCAAATCCTAAGCTAGGCAAAATTGGTATTGCCATCACAACTTGAATTGTTGCTTGCACCGTTTTATCGCCAGCTGTTGCTTTAATAGTATAATTACCCTTAATACTCACCGGTTCCAAACGAGTTATTACTATTCCATTAATATCACTACTAGCAGTTGTTATACCATTGTCAATCATACTACCATCAGGAGCAATTACTTGAAAAGTAACAACTTCTTCTGGAATATTATTATTAAAAACATCAATTAGTTGAAAAGAAATATTGGCAGATGTTTCACCAGTAGCTATAGTTTGATTATTACCAGTAACTAATTTAAATATATCAACCAGTCCTGCTGTTACAACAACATTAGCATTTGCAGACTGAACAATATATTTTCTTAGTTTGGCAACAACAATATAATTTCCTATATCTCCAGTATTTTGCAAACGAGTTTTAACCTGCCCTTTATCATCTGATTGAAATTCATAGACAGTTAAATTTTGTTGAGTAGTTACATTGCCGGTAGAATCTTGTAGTTGAAAATCAACTGGTTCTCCAGTAACTGGATTGCCTTGTTCATCAACAACTTCAAATGCAATATCTTCAGAATCAAAACCGGCTTTAACTATCTGTTGGTTACCAGAAACTAAGGATAATTTAATTGGAGACTCAGTATCAACAATAGGTTTATCTACTATATCAGTAGGTTTTTCACTATCTAATGAGCTAACTATAACCACTGCATTAGCCACTTGATTTGCATCTGTTTCTAATTTGGCTATAACAATATAATTACCAGTTACTTCAGGACTTTGTAAGCGAGTTTTAACTTCACCATTATCATCTGGTTCAGCACGATAAGCGGTTAAACCTTTTAAAACTACAGTATTACCAAAAGGGTTAGTTAATTGAAATTTAACTGTTTCTTCTGTATTTGGGTTGCCTTGTTCATCAATAACTTTAAATACAACATCTTCAGAATCAGTTCCTATTTTTGTTACTTGTTTGTCACCAGCTATAACTGTGATTAAAGCATAAGCTGGTTGTAATAAAATTATTATTAAATATATCAAGCTAACATTAAATTTAAACATGGTTTTTTTAATTATGAATTATGAATTCTTAATGCTTAATTAAAGTCAAAAACGGTTAAATTTAATGTAACCTTGAAATCTATGTAACCACTTAAAGTGGAGTGGGTTAGATGATGTATCATTGCCCATCAAACAATTAAAAACACAAAATTATTTTTTTACATAAAGATTTTTAGGTTTTAATTAAGCATTAAGAATTAAGAATTAAGAATTGAAGTCATCAGCTAATTTCTGAGCTTCGGTAAAATCTAAAGTGCCTTCATAAATAGCCCGGCCAGTGATAGCACCACTTATACCTTGGTCTGCTACTTTACACAAAGCCTTAATATCATCAATAGTTGTGACACCACCAGCAGCTATAACTGGAATTGAGATGGCTCTTGCTAGTTCAACGGTTGAATCAACATTTAAACCTTGCATCATACCATCACGGCTTATGTCAGTATAAATGATAGCTTCTACTCCATCTTGAGCAAATTTTTTTGCCATATCAATAACACTATGCTCAGATATTTTAGACCAACCATCAGTAGCGACTTTGCCATTTTTGGCATCCAAACCAACGATTATATGGCCGGGAAATGTTTTGCATATTTCAGCAATAAAATCGGGTTCTTCCACCGCTTTAGTTCCAATAATTACATATTTCACCCCAATATCCAAATAAGCTTTGATAGTATCCATGTCACGAATACCACCACCAACTTGAATTGGAATATTAGGATAAGCTGTTGTTATTTGTTGTATAACTGAAGCATTGACCGGTTTACCAGCAAAAGCTCCATTTAAATCAACAATATGTAAACGACTAGCACCACTATTTATCCAACGTTCAGCCATTTTAATTGGCTCATTAGAAAATACAGTATCATCTTCCATACGACCTTGCTTTAATCGTACACATTGACCATCTTTTAGATCAATTGCTGGTATAACTAACATTTAACAATCCTATCTTAAACAAAAAATTAATTATAATTACTTTATAAATTATTCAAAAATAAGCTAAGGAATATGCACAAAATAATTTACACATTTGTAGGGTGGATAAGCGAAGCGTCATCCACCATTCGTATTAGATATTATATTGATTAAATCCTAAGTGTTTGATTTAATTAATTTTACCACAATAAAAAGTTTTAATAAAATCAATAAGTTCTGTTAAATTGCTATAATATCTATTGTATATGGTGTGGTGTATGACGTTACCACTTATACACCCTACATGTCTAGCTTTGGTTGCAGATTTTATTTCATACACGTTCCTTAAAGAATCATAATTCAATAAAACTAGAAACTGAGACCTGACAAATTTCCGAAATCTATCAGGTTTGATTTATTTAAATCCTAACGATACGTTAAACTTCGCTTATTTATACTATCATATCGAGCTAATAAATTTGTCCCATTAACATGAGGCAATTTATAAGTTACTCGACGTTTTTTACTATATGAAGATACTAAAGGATGTAACTCTTCCAGTGCATTTTCATATACTTCTTTTTTAAAATAAACAACTTCTGTTAATGGATACCAATAATCTACCCACAGCCATCGATCAAATTCTGGATTATTACTACAATCTAAAGTGACATAATCATCGTCTGCTAACAGACGTAGAATATACCAAATTTGTTTTTGACCAATACATAAAGGCTGTTGGTAATAACGTATCAAATGGTGTGGCAAACGATAACGCATCCAACCACGAGTTGCACCTAAGACATTTACTTGTTTGCTGGTTAAACCTAATTCTTCATGCAGTTCTCGAAATAAAGCTCGTTTAGGAGTTTCATGAGCTTTGACACCGCCTTGTGGAAATTGCCAAGCATTTTGTCTGATTCTTTTTGCCCATAATAATTGCCCATTTTGATTCGCTATAATGATACCCACATTCATTCTATAACCATCTGTATCAATCATGAAACAAATCCTTAATGAATTGGGAAAAATACTATTATTTTAATTGATTTTAAATATAAATTCAAAAAAATTATACAAAATTTAGCTATCCAGTGTATAAAACTGTTTCAAAATCAAAAAAATCTCAATACATTTTGAACGCAACTTCCTTGCCTTCTCAATACACCTATTTTTTAATGGTTAATATTGAATTCAGAAATAAGATAGAGCGAAAAATAGTATAAATAAGGTAATTGCTCACTCCCCCTGAAATTAAGAAAAAAAGATTTGGAAGGAGAGAGTGCAATTTTAATGGATTGAAAAGCGGAGAAACTTTGATGTTGACCAGTATTGATAACAGAACGAACCGAAGCAAACAAATCCTTGCCCCAATCAGAACGAAAACCGTTAGTCATTTTGCTAGTAATTGGTAGGTGGTATAGAAACGTCTTCCAAAAATAGGAATAGACTATCTTGAATTTTGGTATAACGTTTTTTGAAACGAACACCGTCTTTATGTTCTCATCGTTATACATAAGTCTCAAGTAACAAATTGTAGGGTGGATAGAATGAAATGAAATCCACCATTTTGAATGGTTTGGTGGGTTTCCACTTCGTTACTACCCACCCTACATAATATACTTTCATTTCAAGTGCTTAAATATTTATCTTATCAATGCGTTAAGTCCTAGATTAGTTCAAATCATCAAAAAGATGGAGTTAGAATAACATTTTTTTTCTCTGGAATTTTTTCAGCTTCTTCCAAATGTTGTACAATTTGTTGTTGTAAAACTAGTAAATAAGAATTGCTTGGTTCGGCTGCCAAACCTTTATCTATCAAATGTAAACTTTCTGATAATTTTCCTTGCTGATATTTTGACTTAACTAAGTCCTCGTAATGTTGAGCAACTTTTTGTAACCCATCTATTGCCAAGAAATTTTCGGGTTCAATAATCAATACCTGTTTATAAATTTGATAGGCCAAATCAAATTGAGCTAGTTCCAATTGTTGATTAGCTATATTCAATAAATTTTGAATGTTACTCACTGGCAGTTTAGGAGATGGAGGAATTATTTTTTTCTCTGGTTTATTAACTACTTTAGGTGGAACTTTTTTTGAAATTTTTGGTTCTGGTTTTGGTTGCATATCCAACATAATTTTATTACGTAATGCAATTAAACCTACATGAGTTGGTAATACAATCAACCCTTTATCAACTAGTTCTAAATTCTTACGCAAATCTTTTGTATTAGCTAATTTTTCATATTTATCAGCTATTTTATTTAACCCAACTTGGGCTTGAACATTGTCCGGTTCTAATTCTAATACTTGTTGATAAGTTGCGAAAGCATTGTTATTTAGCGGTAAAGTTAATTGCAAATTTTTAAGTTGTAATTTAGCTTTATTAAGTAACGTTTTAATTTTTTTATTCAATTCATCTTTTTGCCGTTGTAATATTTTTTTATTCAATAATTCTTGATTTAATTTCAACAAACCACCATGAGTAGGAAAATGATTTAAACCTTCACTAATTAATGATGATTTTTTTCGTGCTAATTGAAAATATTTATTGGCAATTTTAACTAATCCATCTTGTGCTAATTTATTGTTAGCCTCAAGGGTTAAAACCTGTTTATAATAAGCAACTGCGGTATCTAATTTAACTTGTTTTTTACTGGCTTTAATTAATAACTGTTGAATATGCTCAGATTTTTGTTTTTTGAGAATAATGCCGTTTACTTCTTGTTTAAGAGCTAATAAATTTTCATGTTCTGGTTTAACTGTTAAACCTTGTTGAATAAATTCTAAACTTTTAGTGGTATTTTCAATTTGAGCTAATTCATAATAAAAATCAGCAATTTTATTAATTCCATCAGTTGCTTCTATATTTTTTGGTTCCAATTGTAAAATTTGTTTATAAGTTGCATAAACATTGTCTTCCGATGGAGTTAATATTTTTTTAGTTTTCCATTGAATTTGAGCCTGTTCAAACAATAGTTTAACCGGATCATTAAAATATAAATTACTTAAATATAATGAACCAATAATTGTTAATGCAAAGATAAATATAACTAATTTTTTATTAACTTTAGATTTAGGTATTTTTTTAGGCACAAAACCTTGTAAAGCCGCTTTAAATTCTGTAACTGTTTGAAAACGTTCTTCATGTTTAATTGCTAAGGCCTGCATTATCGCATCACTTATAGATTGCGAAATATCAATTTCCATCTCAATCGGTGCTAGTAAAATATCCTCATAAAAACGGTCAGTTGCAGCTGGTGGTAACTTGCCAGTTATCATCAAATATAACAAAGCTCCACAAGCATAAATGTCAGTCCAAGGCCCAATTTTTCCTCTACCAGAATATTGTTCCAATGGTGAATAACCATGTTTCAACACCAAATCTAAAGTACGACTCTGCTCACCAACCACATGCCGAGCAGCCCCAAAATCAATTAATACTGGTATCCCAGATTCAAGTATACAAATATTTTGGATCGAAATATCTCGATGATAAATATGTTGAGCATGTACCTCTGTTAAAGCATCTAATAATGGTAATATTATATCTAATGCTTCTTTAACTGGTAAATTACCCCCAACTTGGTTTATAATAGTCTCAGGATTTAATCCTTCCAAATAATCCATTACCATATAGCCAGTTTGATTAGCTTCAAAAAAATTAATTACTCTAACAATATTTGGATGATCAAATTTGGCAAGGTGACGAGCTTCATCAATAAACAGTTGTAAACCTTTATTAAAAGTACTTTCCTGTTTTTTAAGTGGGATAACATTTGCGGTTATAACATCGCGAGTGGCTAAGGTTGAAGGTAAATACTCTTTAATCGCAACTTTTTTCTGTAATCGTTGATCTAAACCAAGATATGTAGTGCCAAATCCACCTTGACCGATGGTAACTCCGATAATATATTGATTTTGGAGGATGGTTCTTGGTTTAAGATGTAATGGATGCTGTTGATATTTATGCTCGTCAAAGCCACATTGAGGACAACGTTTAACATGCTTTTTATTGTGCATACATTTAATGCACAGTGTATTGAGGAATTTTTTCATTATTAATTATGTTTAATCTACTTGTGTTACATGGACCGAATCTTAATTTGCTTGGAGGACGTGAACCAAAACATTATGGTCATACCACTTTAGCAGATATTAATCAGATGCTTATGAAAACAGCTCAAACTGCTGGTCATAATCTAACTGCCTTTCAAAGCAATGCTGAACACGAAATTTTAGAACAAATTCATGCTGCTCGTAATAATAAAGTTGATTTTATTATAATCAATCCAGCAGCTTTAACCCATACGAGTATTGCTTTACGTGATGCTTTATTAGCCGTTGCTATTCCATTTATAGAAGTACATTTATCTAACATACACGCTCGCGAATCTTTTCGACATCATTCTTATTTATCAGATGTAGCAGTTGGTGTTATAAGTGGGCTTGGAGCACAAGGGTATAATTTAGCTTTACAAGCAACACTGTCTATTTTGTCGGAATCGAGGAAGACGCATGGACATCCAAAAAATTGAAAAACTTATAGATTTTATTAAATCATCAGAAATAGCTGAAATAGAAGTTCACGAGGGTGAAGATTCTATTCGCATAAGTCGTTATTCGAGTATACCGCCAGCACCAGCTCCGGCAGCACCATTACCTATGCCGATAGCTCCGGTTCCTACTCAACCGGTATCACCTGTAGTTGAGGATACCAAGCTTAAAGGACATATTATCAGCTCTCCGATGGTAGGTACATTTTATCGTTCTCCATCACCAACCAGCAAACCTTTTGTTGAAGAAGGACAGATGGTAACTGAAGGAGAAACTCTGTGCATTATTGAGGCCATGAAGATTCTTAACCAAATAACTTCTGATAAAGCTGGTATCATAACCAAAATTTTACTAGATAATGGCATACCAGTGGAATATGGTGAACCATTGTTTGTTATTGAGTAATTCATCTCCATACGTGGGTATTTTACATGATTTGTTAAGGAATGTCATGGAGTCCGAAATTTATTTTGATTGTCAAACTGAAATTTGAACTCCTTCTTAATTATGAAATGTCGGGTAACGCTATCGCTAACCCAACCTACATTTTAACATTTATAAAATCCCACGATGGAATAACGAAAGGATAAAAGTACATGCTATCTAAAGTTGTTATAGCCAACCGGGGTGAAATTGCGTTACGCATTTTAAGAGCTTGTCGGGAAATGGGAATTAAAATTGTAGCAGTGCATTCTTCCGCAGATCGTGACCTAAAACATGTACGATTGGCTGATGAATCGGTGTGCATTGGGCCTTCACCTTCTACTGACAGTTATCTTAATATTCCAGCCGTTATAAGTGCTGCTGAAGTAACTGATGCAGTTGCAATTCATCCCGGCTATGGTTTTTTGGCAGAGAATGCTGATTTTGCGGAACAGGTTGAAAAGAGTGGGTTTATTTTTATTGGCCCTCGTCCAGATACAATCCGCATGATGGGTGATAAAGTTTCTGCGATTGAAAAGATGAAACAAGCAGGAGTTCCATGTGTTCCCGGTTCGGATGGAGTGCTGGATGATGATAGTGAAAAAAATATTGGGATGGCTGTCAAAATAGGCTATCCAGTTATCATTAAAGCTGCCGGTGGTGGCGGTGGTCGAGGAATGCGAGTGGTGCGTAGTGAGGCTGCATTGTTAAATTCTATTTCTTTGACTAAAGGTGAAGCCGGGGCTGCATTTGGTAATGACCAAGTGTATATGGAAAAATATTTGGAAAACCCTCGCCATATTGAAATTCAGGTTATGGCTGATAGTCACGGCAATGCTATTTACTTAGGTGAACGGGATTGTTCCATGCAGCGTCGCCATCAGAAAATGATTGAAGAGGCTCCAGCTCCGGGTTTGACTGCTGAACAGAGAAAAGAGATTGGTGAGCGTTGTGCTCAAGCTTGTCGGGATATTGGGTATCGTGGGGCTGGAACTTTTGAGTTTCTGTATGAGAATGGTGAGTTTTATTTCATTGAGATGAATACTCGCTTGCAAGTTGAACATCCGGTTACTGAGTTGGTAACTGGGGTTGATATTGTGCGGGAACAGTTGTTGATAGCTGCTGGTAAGAAGATGACTTATAAGCAGGAAGACATTAAGATTCATGGTCATGCGATGGAATGTCGGATTAATGCTGAAGACCCAGATAATTTTTTACCTTGTCCGGGGATAATATCTCGTTATCATGCTCCGGGTGGACCTGGAGTTAGGGTTGATACGCATATTTATAGTGGTTATCGGGTTCCGCCTTATTATGATTCGATGATTGGTAAGTTGATAACTCATAGTGATAGTCGGGATTCGGCGATGGCTCGTATGCGAATTGCGTTGGATGAGATCATTATTGATGGTATTAAAACCAATGTTCCTCTGCATAAGAATTTGCTCACTGATGCGATGTTTTTAGCTGGTGGAGTTAATATTCATTATTTGGAGAAAAAGTTGGGAATGGGGTAGGTTTTTGCTCTGTTTGATGAGTAAGGTGCGTTGGACGTGCCTTGCTTGTTTTATTATTTTATAGGTGAAAAAATGCACACAGTTGAATTTAAAACAGAAGTAATAAACGGTATTATTGAAATACCTAAAAAATATGTAAAAAAACCTAAATACAATGTGAAAGTTATATTATTAACGGAAGAATCTGTTGATACTGATTACGATATTATTGATGAGCTTTTGGAATCTCCAGTTAAATTACCTGATTTCAGGCCGTTAAAAAGGGAAGAAATATATGATTGATGAAAAAGACAAAACCTGTCTTATTGACTCAAATATACTATTATATGCATTTATAGAAACAAAGGATATTCATAAATTGGTAGTCCTCCAATATGTAGTGTTAAACCTACTTAGGTATTTGAGACTTAAGATGTTTTTTGGAGTCATCACTACTTTCTGGAGGACTACCCATAAATTAAACGTAGTAAAATCAGTTATTCAGAATAAAAATATTGAAATTACAATTAGTACTCAGGTAATAAATGAAGTTTGTGTGAATCTTATCAAGAAAGTTTCTTTTTCTGAAGAAAAAATACGTAAAATGGTTGTGAGCTTTTATAATAAATATAATATCATTGAAATTAATAAAGAAATTATAATTAAAGCTTCAGAAATAAGGGAACGTTATAATTTTTCATTTTGGGATAGTCTTATTTTTGCGAGTGCATTGTATGCTAACGTTGAAATTCTTTATTCTGAAGATATGCAGGATGGTTTTATTATTGATAAAACGAGAATAGTTAATCCATTTAAACAATGTTCCTCTGCATAAGAATTTGCTCACTGATGCGATAGCTGGTGGGGTTAATATTCATTATTTGGAGAAGAAGTTGGGGATGGGGTAGGTTTTTGCTCTGTTTGATGGGTAAGGTGCGTTGGACGTGCCTTGCTTGTTTAAATCTTAAATGAATTGATATAAATATATAAAATATAATGAATAATTTTGATAATTGGAATGAAGTTAAAAAACGCACTGATAAAAACAAAAATATAGTTGGGTTTAAAGAACGGGATATATTTTGGTTAAGATTAGGGAAAAATATAGGAAATGAACAGTACGGTAAAGGTAATGAATTTCAAAGACCAGTATTAATTATAAAAAAACTGACACCATGTATGTTTGTAGGTGTGCCATTGACTAGTAAATTAAAGGGTGACAATAAATATTTTCACGAATTTGAATATACAACGAAAAAAGGATTATTAATAAATAATTCAGCTCTGATATTGCAATTAAAAGCATTTGATAAAAAAAGATTAATGGGAAGAATAGGTATGATAGACAAAGATGAATTTACAAAAATACTAGAAAAAATAAGGAATCTATTTATTCCACCTAAATGAAGCTACGGCAAAATTATTCAAAAAAATATGTTAATCTAAAATTTTATTGGATAATTTAATATAACTTCTAAAAAATAGGTGGAGCTGCTCGAAAGCGAATTATATAAACAGGACAAAATATTTAAGTAATTTATCATTAGCAATTAATTAGTTATAAATAAAACATAATATTGTTAAAGAAAAATACAGTAAGTTTAAAAAACTTTCATCCTACAAGCGAATTATACTGTACGATTTTTTAAAAGTCAATAGAATAATTTATTATTGATAATATTTAGGACAGAATTAGTAAAACTCTTTATCATTGTACATCACAACATATCACAAATATCCTTAATGAATAGGTGTTCGGGATAATTTATAACTAATTGATATATATATATTTAATTGCGAATGGTTAACTGTGAATAATTAATTGTTAATGGAAGTCAAAATCATTAATAATTAACCATTTTTCATTCACCAATTCACAATTAAATAGTACATTTCTGGTAAATCCAGAACACCTATGATCCTTAATGTTTTGTTAGTTTGGTGGGTAAAAAGCTAAAAATGAGGTGAGTTTTTGCTCTGTTTGATGGGTAAGGTGCGTGGGACGTGCCTTGCTTACCGCCACTATTTTAAAAAAGAGAAAAAATGCCTGATTTAGTAAATTATAGGACTTACGCATTGACAAACCCTAAAAAACATTATCTATAATAAATTCAATTATTTAAAATAAATCATAGAGGGATTTTTCTGTGTATTTGAGAATCAAGGTGTTTAATACTAGACATAAA
>JAUCGL010000284.1 GCA_030378105.1 Candidatus Halobeggiatoa sp. HSG11
ACTAGTTTTTTAACTATCGTAAATCTTTAATAAAAATCTATGTGTAGAGACGCAATGCTTGCGTCTATATTCAAAACCAAATAAAACTTGATAGTCGAGTATTATACGTATTTTAAAAAAAATCTGATATAAAAAAATGTTTAACGAGCAATTAGGTCTATATTTTGCTAAAATTTAAATAATAATCTCAATTATTAGGTGACAACCTAAATTTCATTATAGGAGCTAAAACTATGTTTCGATTTATTATGTTAATTTTATGCATGAATATTGTCCATGCTGCTGATATGGTAATAATTCATTCAAACGTGGCCCAGTATACAGAAGGGCAACTGTTAGATAGTCAAACGACTATTTTTGATTTACCTGAACCAATTTCTGAAATAACAGTAGTATTTTCTAATGGTGGAGTTAAAACTATAAATGGTCCTTATCGTGGTACTATAGTAGATACAAATGAAGCAGATTTACTGGTAACGTTGTCTAAGTTACTTACTGAAAATAAACTAGATTTTCGTGGTTCGTCAAAATATCCTAAAAATTTATGGTTAGTTGATGTTAATACTTCCAAACGTTTTTTCTGTATTGCTCCATCTTCAAGGGTAGTTTTATGGCGACCTAATTCTCAAAGTGCAAGTACTTTAACAATTAAACACAAAGCCACTAATAAAAAAGCGGTTGTTAAATGGCCTGCTAAACAAACAACTCTTAGATGGCCGGGTAATTTACCTATTGTCTATGGTGATAGTTATACATTAGAATTAAAAAACCGTAATGGTTCTTTTTTCAAGATATTGGTATTATATCAGTTACCAGATAGTTTGCCTACTACTTCACATAAAGTTGTATGGATGGTAGGTAGAGGTTGTATTTCACAAGCCAATAAACTGTTATCAAGTTTACGTTAGGTTAAAAATGCAATTCTTAATGCTATAATGCTTAATTCTTAAATTAAAATCCAAGTTTTTTGATATTTATTTTTTAAGAATAGAAAATTATAGCATTAAATCTTAAAAGTTTTGTTTAAAGGAACAATGTGGAAGAAATTTACGAACCATTAGATAAGTCACTACAACATGTTGGAGCTTTAATGGATGCTGCTGAAGCTCATGGGATTTTAAGTAGTTTTTTATGTGTATCACAGTCAAACGATAAATGGTTACAACATATTTTGGGCAATGCGGCCATAGATGGTTTAGCTCTTGAATGTCAACGTCAGTTACAATTAGTAAAAAATTATACTTTGGGACAATTGAGTTCTTTCAACTGCGAATTTACTCCTCTATTACCAAATGATGATATAACTATTTCAAAACGAGTCCAAGCTTTAGGCGGTTGGTGTGAAGGTTTCTTATTTGGGCTTGGCTTGACTAATATCAACATTGAATTACTACCAAATGATATTAAAGAATTTATTGATGATCTCGTTTCAATATCACGTATAGCTCCAACTGAAGAGGATAATACAAATAATGAGAATGATTATGCTGAATTGGTTGAATATGTTAGGGTCGGTGTAATGAACATATATGAAGAATTAACACACAATGGAACAAAGTGAATTTAAATATCATCGTCAAAAATTGATAGATAAAATAGGTATTGGTGGTATGGCAATCTTACCCTCAACCTTTGTTCAAAATTTTTATTACCTAACCGGTTTTTCACAAAACGCTATAGCTGTTATTATACCACAGCGTGAACAGGGACAATATATCTTATTTTGTCAAAATAATTTAGAACTATATGATGCCGATGATGTTTTTTCTATTGACGATATTGATAATATAATTCCTGGTTTATTGGAAACTTGTCAACGTTTATATTATCCAATCGGTTATCATGCCGATTTTGATAAAAAAATTATTGGTTGGCTTAATGGACTTAAAAACCAGATAAATTCAAGTAGTCCTAGTGAATTAGTGGCTTTAGAGCATGTTTTATATGAGATGCGTTTGTATAAAACTGAAGCAGAAGCAGCAGCCATGCGTACAGCATCACAAATATTAGTTAAGGCTTATGAACGTGTTATGCAATTTTGTCAACCTGACTTATATGAATATGAATTAGAAGCAGAAATAGTCCATGAACTTATACGTAATGGTTGTGATTATCCGCCATATCCCATTACTGTAGCTGGTGACAATTATAAACGTAATTATAATGATAACAATGCAATACTTAAAAATAATGATTTAGTTATGATTGATGCCGGAGTTAGGTTAAATAACTATACTGCAACTATAGCTCGTACTTTTCCGGTTAATGGCCATTTTTCTAAATCACAGAAACTTATTTATGAAGTAGTTTTTAAAGCTCAACAAGCTGCTATTAATAAAATATACCCAGGTAATAATTGGATTGAACCGCATAAAGCAGCAACTGAGATTATAACTAAAGAATTAATTCAATTAGATTTGCTTATTGGTAAATTTAATATTTTAATAGAGGAAGAGGCATATAAACGTTTTTATCCTCAGCAAACTTGCCATTGGCTAGGTTTGAATATTCATGAAAATTGTAATTATAAAGTTAATGAAACTTGGCGAGATTTAGAACCAAATATGGTAATGAGTGTCGAATCTGGAATTTATATATCACCGGCTGAAGATATAGCAGAAGAATGGTGGAACATTGGCATCTGTATAAAAGATAATATATTAATAACATCTACTGGACATGAAATAT
>JAUCGL010000285.1 GCA_030378105.1 Candidatus Halobeggiatoa sp. HSG11
CTTAACAAATCGTATTGAACGGTTTAATTGTACTATGAGACAACGGATTTCTCGCTTGGTTCGGAAAACTCTTTCTTTTTCCAAAAAGCTGTCAAATCATATTGGAGCTATTTGGTTTTTTATTCATTATTATAATGATTCTATTAGGTAATTTTATACATCACTACTTTCTGGAGGACTACCAAATATTTTATCATACGCTGCGAGACATGTAGAGGCGAAGCCGAAGTTGAGTAGTAGTCCGCAACTTGTGTGGGAGTTCTTAAAGACGGAGTTGCTTCAGTGCGGAGTTTTGCCCGATGAAACCAGACGTGTCAGGACAATAATAACCATTTTGCTGAAAAATTGATTAGTTCACTGGACATGGATGTTATTGTTGTTTCTAGCATTTTAAGATATTTTTGATAAACTTTTGATTGTTGGTAATATTCAATCCTATCTTCATCAACAATATTCTGTTGAGTATCAAAAATAGAACCCTCACCACTTTCTCTACTCCAAAACGGTTTAGCAACATTAAGCTTCATTATTTGCCATAAAAATACCTGCATCAAAATAAGTCACTGCCATTAAGTTAAGGATAAGTGATTGTGTGATATAATGAATATTATTACATAAAAAACTTTTGATAAAAGTATAATGATGCTCAAAAAAATAAACAGTCCTTTACATTTATTCCAATATTCTACAAATTAATTACTAGAATCTTAATAATGATAAAATTTATCTCGTATTTATTAAAAATATTATATATTTCAATATTATTTTCTAATTCTGTTAAGGCATTAAACATTATAATGCCAGATAATATTTTTACTCCAATTCAAGCTAAAAATGGTATGGTCGTTACTAGTGAACAATTAGCTAGTCAAATTGGAATTCAAGTATTAAAAAATGGTGGTAATGCAATTGATGCTGCTGTTACAGTTGGATTTGTTATGAGTGTTACATTTCCTCAAGCTGGTAATATTGGTGGCGGTGGATTTATGTTGGTTTATTCTGCTGATGATAACAAAGTCATTGCGATTGATTATCGAGAACAAGCACCAGCTAAAGCAAGCCAAGATATGTTTTTAGATGCCACTGGTGAAGTAGATTATCAGTTAAGCCAATTTAGCTATCTTTCTGCTGGAGTTCCGGGTACTGTGGCTGGTATGGCAATGGCATTAGAAAAATATGGCACATTATCATTGGCTGAAGCATTAGCTCCGGCAATTAAATTAGCTGAAACCGGTTTTATACTTAACCATTCCATCAGCAACAGTATTAAACAAAGAAGTGATAATTTTAGTAAATATCCAACGACTAAAGCAATATTTTTAAAACCAGATGGTAATTTTTATGAAGCTGGAGAACTTTTAATACAAAAGGATTTAGCTAATACATTAAAAACAATTGTTAAACAAGGTGTTAAAGGCTTTTATACTGGTGAAATTGCTAAATTAATTGCTAATGATATGCATAAGCATGGTGGCTTAATAACTACTGCTGATTTAGCAAATTATCAACCAAAATTAAGAGAACCAATGTATGGAACTTACCGCAATCATGAAATTTATTCCATGTCACCACCTAGTTCTGGTGGAACTCATATTATCCAAATTTTAAATATTTTAGAAAATTATAATATTAAAGAGCATAATACTGCCAATACTATTCATTTAATGGTTGAAGCTATGAAATTAGCTTATGCAGATCGGGCTAAATATTTAGGAGATACAGATTTTGTCACTGTTCCACTTAAAGGTTTAACTTCTAAAAAATATGCTGCAAAACTAAGTAAATTAATAAATAAATTAAAACCTAACAATAACATTCATTTTGGTCAACCAAGTAATTACGAAAGTGAAGAAACTACTCACTATTCAGTTGTTGATAAATATGGTAATGCGGTTTCTAATACTTATTCTCTTAATTTTAGCTATGGTTCAGGTATTGTGATTAAGGGAACTGGTATGTTAATTAATAATACTATGGATGATTTTAGTTCTAAACCGGGTAAACCAAATGCATATGGATTAATTGGTGGAATAGCAAATTCTATTGAGCCACGTAAACGAATGTTGAGTTCAATGTCGCCAACCATTGTTATGAAAAATAATAGACCTTTTATTATAACTGGTAGTCCTGGAGGCTCTAAGATTATTACCACCACATTACAAGTAATTTTAAATGTGATTGATCATAATATGAATATTCAGGAAGCTGTTAATTCCGTAAGAATCCATCATCAATGGCAACCAAATGAAATTAGAGTTGAAAAAGGTTTAAATTTGGATACAATTAATTTATTAAAAAGTATGGGACATACAGTTGTAATGAAGCATACAATGGGAGCAGCCGCTAGTATTTTAGTTGACAATAATTTATATTATGGAGCGAGTGATCCTAGGCGTAATGGTTTGGCTTTAGGTTATTAATAGATTAGGACTTACGCATTGACAAAAGTATTATAATATGAATCATCCCAAAAAACTATAAAAAAGAATCAAATGAGAGAAATAAGTCGTCCATCAACAGCAAATTGCGATAGTCCCTACAGACCAATGCAGTTCTAATTAAATCAATATTTTACAGGTATAGGGACAGTCAACAAAAATCTCCAATTAAGTTGTTTATGAGTTAAACCCATTTTCATAGCAGGGGTATAATGT
>JAUCGL010000255.1 GCA_030378105.1 Candidatus Halobeggiatoa sp. HSG11
GTAACTTGTATCGTTATTGAACCATTTTCTGATGATATTATGTTTGCTGACATTTGCTATTGCCTCTTGGGAATATTTGTTTAAATACATACTATTTCTTTTTTACATTATGTCAAGGTCATACTCTACCAAGTAATTGAAATTGATTTGCAAAAATAAAAACACTGCCACCACCTATGCCAGAACTACTTATTTTACTGCGATTTATTGTTAAATTTCCCCCAATTGTTTTATTATTTATTTTAAAACCAAAATTTTGTTGGAATAATTTCACCTTTAGAATTTATACTTGCCAGATTTATTTGTCCGGATGGAGAAACAAGTTTAGTGGTAAATTCTCGTTCCATACTTTTACCTAATTTAATAAAGTTACCATTTATATCTAAATTGCCACCAATTAAAGATAGAGTTTCACCTTCAGAAACCAATAAATTGCTATCCTGAGTAGTAATAGAAGCTGTTGAATCACTAAGGAAACCAAATACTTCCACCGGTGCAACAGTCAATAAACTGTTACTTGGATTATTAGCATCAAATCGTCCATTTTCTCCCAATCGCAGATAATCAGCAGTGCTGGAATGAAAAGAGCCTTGTATATCCAATTGAGCATTTGGCCCAAACATAATTCCGTATGGATTAAGGAAATAGAAATCAGCATTGGGAATTGTGGAGCGGATCAAGCCATCAATATTGGATGGATTGCCGCCAGTGACACGACTGAAGATATTTTGCACTGATTTTGGCCCAGAAAATGTCGCTGATTCTGAACTATTTAAATTGAAATCTTGGAAGCTGTGGAAGAGATTGCCACCGTGTTGTTGGCCTAAGTCTGATGTTATTTGAAAACCAGGGCCTAGTAGATTGATATTTTGGCCGAGTGTGTCGTCTGTGATGATTTCGGCGTTTAGGGATAAGGTTGTTATTAATAGAAAAACTGTTGGTAGGTATTTCACTTTAAATTTTCCAATGTCAGAATCTGGATTAATAGAAACGAAGTAACGAGCATGATTTTACATAAGATCATTATACTCGACTATCAAGTTTTTAACAAAATCTCCTGAATATTGTCTATAGCAATTAATAATTAAGAATTGCTATAACAAAACAGCCCATAGAAATCCACCAAAACTCATTCCATAATAAAAACCAACAACCTAAGCCGTTGGTTTGGTGCAATAACCTGAAACCAATAATGAAAATTAATATTGCATCTCATTGATACTAAAGATTGCAGACAACATAGTAATAACTATTGCACCCACCACTATACCCAAAATTAAAATTAACAACGGCTCCAATAAAGCAACTAAACGTGAAGTTTGCTGTTTAACTGACTTATCAAAAGTTTCCGCCAGTTTATCTAAAATTGTTGCAGTGCGACCAGATTCCTCACCAACTATAACTAATTGAGCCAATAATACTGGAAATACACCTTCGCTAACCAAAGCTTTTCCTAACCCTATACCACCTCGAACTGATTCTTCAATTTTGGCAAGACTTTCTGATAATACTTCATTTTCCATCACTCCTTTAGTTATATGCAAACCTTTAAGCAATGGAATTCCAGCCCCTAACAATGCTCCCAAAGTTCGACAAAATCGTGAAGATTCTGCCTGTAACATTAAATCACCCAGTAATGGAATTGACAGTATTATTTTATCCCGTTGTAAACGTCTTTCTAGAGTTGTGTCCAATTGCTTCCAACCAAACCAGATTGATATTGGAATAAAAATTAAACTCCAACCATAAGTTTTTAACCAATCACTCAAAGCTAATAAAAAAGCAGCCGAAGATGGAATGTTAGAACCCATATCTTCAAATAAAGTAGCAAATGAAGGTACAACGTAAACCATTAATAATATTACGCTACCAATTCCAACTGCTAATAAAATAAGAGGGTAAATAAGAGAAGATATTATGTTGCGTTTTGCTTCATCGGCAGAATCTAAAAAATGGGCTAATTTGGGTAACAACTGGTCTAAAATCCCCCCCTCTTCACCAGCATGTACCATGTTTATATACATTCGTGAAAAAATATCAGGTCTTGTTTGCAGAGCTTCAGCTAAACTTTTACCTTCTTTAACATCACGCCGTAAATTTTCTATTAACTCTTGTACCACCTGTTTTTCGGTTATACCTTCCAACAATCCCAAAGCTCTATCTAAAGGTACTTGAGCTTCAACTAAAGTACATAATCCATTAGTAAAATCAATAATATCTCTTGTATTAATAGATTGGCGTTTAAATAGATTAATACTTTCCGGCTGCTGTTCTATTTTTAAGGGTATTAACTGTTGATTTTGTAAGTTAGTAACAACTTCTTGTTCGGTTTCTGCATTTATTTGGCCTTCTTGAATTTTACCTTCAACATCACAGGCTTGATAGTTATATTGATGAATTGCCATTTTTTTAATTTTAATTAAGTATAAAGACGATTGAACATTAACATGTTTAATATTTTAACTCAACCGTTGTATAAACTGAATAATTTGGTAACTTAAATTAGTCCTGAAAACTTAATTCTCCAGATAATACATTGGATACCAAAAAGTGAATTTAACATTATTTTCGTTAAAATAA
>JAUCGL010000031.1 GCA_030378105.1 Candidatus Halobeggiatoa sp. HSG11
TTTCGGATTCTAAAGGAACGTTACCGTAATCGACGTAAACGTTTTTCTTTGCGTTTTAATCTTATTGCTGCTATTCATAATTTAGAACTTCAGTTTACATCTTAGTTTTACTTTTGCAAGAGGTCTAATTCACCCACGATAGAACCCATGCTTGTTCCAGCAACAAAATCAATTGGAACTCTTAACTCTTCAAGAACTTTTATAACTCCAATATGAGCAGAGCCTCTCGCTCCACCCCACCTAATACTAATCCTATTTTAGGACGTTTATTTTGTTCTAAACCATTTGCAATTCCAACTGTTGGTAACGATAAAATAACTATTGCAAATATTAAATTTGCGGCTAAAAATTTTTTCAACATAAAAACGAATATTATTTGACCTCATAGGTGTTTGGGATAATTTCGACAATTCAGCGTATTAAAAAATATGGTATAGATTTTCAGAAAAATAAAAGTTCTCAGACCGGTCTTATCGGGCAACTCCGCCACCCCCCTTAATCATAAAAAGATTTTTCTCCATGAGGACGGTCTTTAAATCTTCGATGTACCCATAAATATTGTTCTGGAGCTTGTCTAACTTGAGTTTCAATAAGTTTATTAATCAATGAAACGTCTTCAACATCATCGCCACTAGGAAAATTTTCTAAAGCTGGTTGTAATATCACCTTATAACCTTGATTATTTGCCAAGCGTTGAGTAAAAAATGGTATAATAGTTGCTCCACTCATTTTTGCTAGTCGTGGAATAGCAATATTAGTGGCTGCTGGAATTCCAAAAAAATCTGCAAATACACTATTTTTATGTCCAAAGTTTTGATCAGTTGCAAGCCAAACCGGTTTATTATTTTTTAAACTACGCAACATAGCACGTACGTTATCTCTTGGAATTGCTTTTTCAGCCTGACCTTCACGACTCTTTTTCATAAAATATTCAATTAACGGATTTTCATGCTGACGATAAACAGCATGGATAATAGTATGCATGGTCAAAAAACGACAACCAAGCTCAAGCGAAGTTAAATGGGCACTTAGTAAAATAACTCCTTTACCACGTTTCAATGCAGCATCTAAATGTTCTAATCCTTCAATATGCTCTAAAGGTTTTAACAGTGAATCTTTTTGCCACCAAGCACTTAACATCTCTAATAAACCCATACCCAAAGATTCAAAATGTTGGTGTAGCAAGTCATGAAGTTGTTTTTCTGTTAGTTCTGGAAAACATAGTTTTAAATTAACAGTTGCAATTTTGCGTCTTCGAGCAGTTAATCTACAAAAAATGCGTCCAATTTTGCGACCAGCAACCAATCGCCAACGATGCGGTAAGTGAATCAAACTCCAAAATATGCCGATTCCAATCCATAAAGGCCAATAACGAGGGGTTAATAATGATAATAGATTCATTTTTAATATAATTATTTTAGTGAACAGTATAAACTATGCATATTTTACTTATAGAAGATGATGCCAAAGATTATCTTGAAATCAGGCAATTATTAGAACAACAATTAAGCCAAATAACCATTGATTGGGCTCCTAATTATGATATTAACTCTCAAAAAATTGAGCGTGGCAATTATGATATGTTGCTTATTGGTTATCGTGCTACTCAGAAACAACAGCAAAAATTTTTAGATGATTTAGAGAATTATATAACTATTCCAACTATTTTACTAACCAAGGATCATGAATCTGTTGATGCTAAGTTTATTGAGAGATACCATACTCATTTTTTGCGTAAAGAGCAATTAACTTGGTCACAATTACAACAAACCTACTATCATCTCTCTCATTCTATTAAAAATCACGACAAAATCAAAATTTTCCAAAAAGTTTTTGACAATGCTTTTGAGTTTATGTGGTTAATTGATGCAGCCGGAATTTTGCATGAAGTTAATACAGCAGCTTTAAAATTAAGTAACTCTAAGTATTTAGATGTTATAACAAAACCGATTTGGGATGCTACTTGGGCTTCACAAAAAACTAAACTTAAATTGAAGACAGTCATAAGTATAACAGCAAATGGCAAGTTTACTCGACACGAAATTGAAATTCAAAAGTTAAATGGTCAATCCATGATGTTGGCATTTTTATTTACTCCTTTGTTTAATGAGGAAAATAAACTAACTTGGATTTTAATTGAAGGGCGAGATTTATGTGAACGCAATGCTCTGGAACAACAGCTTGATTATTCAAATTTACATGATCAATTGACTGGTTTACCCAATCGCCATTTATTTTTGGAACATTTAGAACTCGCCATATCAAAAGCAAACGATGATTATTTAATAGCCATATTATTTCTTGACTTGGATCGATTTACTCTAATCAATGGTAGTTTAGGACATGATATGGGTGATTGGCTTATTATGGAAATATCGCAACGTTTACAAGACTATCTGTCTGAAAATGATATTTTAGCACGTTCTAGTGGAGGTAAATTTTTAATATTATTAGAAAATATGAAAGATTTATCTGTGGCGAACCAGTTAGCATTTAATATCAATAAGGACATTTTATCTGTACCATTTTCACTAGATGGTTATTCAACGGTTAATTCCGCAAGTATAGGTATAGCTTATTATACGCAACAAGAAGAAGCGGCAACTTTATTACGTAATGCGGATATTGCTATGCAGCGTGCTAAGTCTAAAGGTAAAGCCTGTTATGTTGTATTCAGTAGTGGTATGTATGATCAAACTATTTCTCGCTTACAAATTGAAACTGATTTACATCAAGCAATTGATAAAAAAGATTTTATATTACTACATCAACCACAATTTGAATTAGCAACTGGAGACATGGTTGGAATAGAGGCATTAATTCATTTTCGGCATCCGAATAATGGTCTTATTTCTTCAATTGATTTTACTCCTTTATTGGAAGAAACTGGACTTATAGTTCCATTTGGTGAATGGAGTTTAGAAACCGCTTGTTACCAATTAAGAAAATATATAAATGCTGGTTTGCCAATAGGACATATTGCGGTTAATTTGTCTATACATCAATTTTGTAACAAACAGTTATTACAAATAGTGACAGAAGTCATTAAAAGAGCAGAATTAGAACCAGAATATTTGGAGTTAGAGTTTACTGAAAATCTGTTGTCAGATGATATTCGTTCTTCTGTTAGAACCTTGACATTATTTAAAAATATGGGAATTCGGATTACAATTGATAATTTTGGAACCGGTCATTCTCCTTTAACTTATCTGAAAAAGTTTCCAATTGATCGCATCAAAATAGACAAATCCTTTGTCAAAGGAATTAATTCATCACCAGAAGATACCGCTATAACTGTGGCAACTATTGAAATGGCCCATGCTCTTGGTTTAACTGTTGTTGCCAATGGAGTATCTACCGAAGAACAACGTGATTTTTTACTAGATCAAGGATGTGATTTTGCTCAAGGTGATTTATATAGTCCTTTGTTAGAATACGAAAATATGTTGAAATGGGGAGTTGATTTTGTGAAATGATAAAGATTACTTGCAAGGATAAATGTTTTCGCCAATAGACCTGCATTGTATATTAGGAGTCGCAAGGTCTTCTTGCAAGTCGAACAAGGGAACCTTGTACTCCGAAAATTATAAGAAAACATATATTATTTTGTACCCATCCCTTACAGGTCTGAGAACTTTTATTTTTCTGAAAAACTATAAATCCATTTATTGTTTGATGAATATTATCGGCCTGAATATCAAGCCTTAAGCAATTCCCATTGAGGATTCATTTTGGGTTAAACCCAATCAACTTGAACTATAGCTAGTTATCACTATTAAATAGAACACGATTAATATAGTTTTAACTCCGTATTAACTTTCAAAATTATCTTTTTTAATTTCAACTGAGGCATAAAATTGGCAAGTGTTATTATTGATATAGCTCCACCTAAAAACGTAAGCAAATTTTCATTTTTACATTTAGGATTTAGACCATTTTTTATTGGAGCGACTAGTTTCGCTATTATAGCAATGTTGCTATGGATGGGTATATATAATTTTGCGTGGGATATTCAAACGTATCCTCCAATAACTTGGCATGCTCATGAGATGATTTTTGGGTATAGCATGGCTGTTATCGCAGGTTTTTTATTGACAGCCATTAAGAATTGGACTGGCAAACAAACTTTAGATGGTTATCCATTGTTATTGTTGTTTTTATTATGGACAGTGACACGTATTTTACCTTTTATTGGTGTACCTTTAATTGCGATAGCTATAAGTGATAATTTATTTTTATTGCTACTGACAATAGCGATATTTTGGCCATTTTTTAAAACCCAAAGTTGGGGAAATATGATTTTTGTTGGAGTTATGCTGCTATTTTTAGCTAGTAACATTGTTTTTTATCTTGGTATGTTTGATGTTTTTTCCAATGGAATACAGTATGGTTTATATGCTGCTTTATATTTGATTTTAGCATTGATTTTAATTATGGGTAGGCGAGTTATTCCATTTTTTATAGAGAAAGGCGTTGATTATCCTGTGCAGTTAAAAAACTGGAATTGGGTGGATAAAAGCAATTTTGGAATCTTTGCATTATTTGCAATAGCGGATTTACTAAGTCCTAATTCCTATATAAGCGTTGGATTAGCAGGCTTATCAGCGATAATAAACAGCATAAGGTTAGCCGGTTGGTATACAAAAGGTATCTGGAAAAAATCTTTGTTATGGATTTTATATGTTGCCTATATATTCATTATATTTGGTTTGTTGTTGAAGGTGCTAGTTTTTGTCAGTGGAATTTCAGCTAACTTAGCGGTACACGCTTTTGCTATTGGTGGAATAGGTATGATAACAGTTGGAATGATGGCAAGGGTTTCTTTAGGACACACTGGTAGGAATGTTTTTGCTCCTCCAAAGCAACTATGGTGGATTTTTATATTGCTTGGCTGTGGTGCTGTCATAAGGGTTATTTTTCCGTTGTTAGACAGTTCTTTATATGGGCTATGGATAATTATTTCTCAAGGTCTCTGGATTGTGGCTTTTAGCTGGTTTTTATATATGTATTTTTCCATGTTAATTTATCCAAGAACTGATGGACATTATGGTTAAGGAATATATTAGCCTGTCAAAAAACAGCTATTTTTTCTCGTTCCCAACGGCTTCGTTAGGAATGCCTTCATGGACGCTCTGCGTCTCGCAACGTATGATATTGTAAACAAACAAAATATCTTGTCTGAATCAGAATTAACAGAATTATAAAATTTCCAGAATAAAAACCAATTAACTTAATGGTTTTATCTTTTAATTCTGATTCAGACAAAGTAGTACAACGAATTGGCGAAATAAACGAATACAACATAACCATCTTTAATTCGATTATTTCGTTAATTCGCTGTACTAACCATCCTGATTCTAACAACTAAACCACCTTCCCATGACAATTTTTATACCGTTTACCTGAGCCACAGGTACATGGAGAATTACGGCTAATTTTTTGCTGTGAATTAAAATTCAAACCTGACAGGTTTAGTCGTTAGAACCGTCAACAAGTAAATCTTCCAAACTTGCACGACATGCAATAGTATCAGGATGCTCAGAACCTAAAATATTTTCTGAAATTTCCAAAGCTTGCCGCAATAAAGATTCGGCTTGTTCATAGTCTCCTTTATCTTTAAGTAAAAGAGCCAAATTATTCAATTGAATAACCAATATCAGAATATTCTGGAGTTTCCAACATTTGCCAAGATAATGATTCTATTTGATTATAATTACCCATTTTTCTTAATACTTCAACCAATTTCTTCAACAAAATATTAGTATCAGGATGTTGTGACCCTAAGATATCTGTTCTAATTTCTAATGCTTTCCGATACAAAGACTCTGCTTGTTCATAATCACCTTTTGTTTCAAGTAAACCAGCCAAATTATCCAATGAAGTAGCAGTATTAAGATGTTGTAAACCTAAAACTTGTTTGTGAATTTCTAATGCTTGCCTATATAAAGGCTCTGCTTGTTCATAGTCACCTTTTGTTTCAAGTAAACCAGCCAATTTATTCAGTAAACTAGCAATAGCAGGATGCTGTAAACCAAAAACTTGTTTGCTTATTTCCAACGCTTGCCGATATAAAGACTCTGCTTGTTCATGGTCACCTTTTGTTTCAAGTAAACCAGCCAATTTATCCAATGAAATAGCAGTATCAGGATGTTGTAAACCTAAAACTTGTTTGTGAATTTCCAATGCTTGCCTATATAAAGGCTCTGCTTGTTCATAGTCACCTTTTGTTTCAAGTAAACCAGCCAATTTATTCAGTAAACTAGCAATACTATGATGTTGTAGACCCAAAACTTTTTTTCTAATATTTAAAGTTCTATGAGCTAAAGATATAACCTTTTCTGTATAAAATCCTATATGTTCACAAAAAATAACTATGGTATTCAAAACATAACCCAAATCATCATACGAACCAGTCTTCTCATACTCAATCAACTCCTGCAAATAAATCTCCACTACCTCAGCATTCTGTTTCCCCAATTGATGCCAATAACCCAACAACTCATAATCCCTTCCATCCTCAACAAACTGCACTAACACCGGTATTTTCTCAATATACTTCAACAACCGTTCCATATCCCCTATCGCAAGCAAATGAAACAACAACTCATCAACCACCCGACCATCTACCGACTGCTTGGCAAAATAATCAACCAACCGCTCCCGCAACTCTGCCATCACCACATCACCATACCGCTTCTCAACAGCCTCCCGAATATAATCATTCGCAAAACTCAACAACCCAGAGCGATTAACCAATGGCAAAACCAAATACAACGGCGACCAAACCCACTGCGGAACCTGCAACAACTCCAATAACTCAGACTCCTTAATTCCAAACCGAGATACCGCCAACAAACCCACCGCATCTTCCACCAAAAAATCAAAATGCTGCCCTTTATCCTCTTCCGCCCCAAGAAACTTCTGCCATAAACTCAACTTTGTTCCAGCCGTTTTTCCTCGCACTAAAAAATCTTTCTCCAACCGATTCAAAACTTTATTATACAACTTAGGCAAAGTCTGAGCTTCCAAATAATAAGATTCCAGCTTATCCCCAAAATCCTGAATGTTCCCATTAAACAACCGCAACTCTTCCAAAATAATTCGCAAAAACAATGGATTATCCGTCTGAAAAGCATCACATAATAAATCTATATAATCATTAGGTAAAACCTTGCTATACAAATCTAAATAACTGACAACCAACTCTCGCTTTTCTGAAGCAGTCAAAGGCAAAACTTTAACAACTTCACCTTGCAAATTATCTACACCAGACACAATCAATCGCACCGAGGGTGGAACCAAATCCAACAACCAATCCACCGTTCCTTGCCTTATTTCCAACTGATTAAGTCCATCAATAATCACCACCACCGGCTTATCATCTTGCTTAACAAATTCTTCTAACTTTTGACTCATTACCTCAGTTGCATAAGGAATTTTCTCTGTTAAATTAAACTGATAACGCTGTTGCAAATTCTCATGTAATCGTTGAATAACCACCACTGGATCAGTACTAGCTTCCGAACAACCACAAAAATGCCAAAAATTCCCAGCTTGCCGATATTTCGTTCCCCAACAAGCCAACAAAGCCGACTTACCTATTCCAGTTTCTCCAACCACCATTAATGGAGAATCACCTTGTTCAACATATCCCCAATTATCTAGCAATAATGGAGAATCACTTTGTTCAATAAATTTGGTTAACTCAGTAAACACAGAATCTTGCTGCATATAAACCGCTTGCAAACTCTTCGCAAAATTATCATGCTCAAAGTTTTCCAACTGCTGTTTACTCAACTCCTCATCTTCAGGAAACTGCTTATCAATCAACGCCCATAACTGCTCAATAACCAAATCCTTCAAATCATTTGGCTTTTGATAATCAGTAATTTTACAATGTTGATCTCGAATCCGTTGTTTTAAATCATCTTGTTTATTACGATTCGCCAACTTATCATCATATTCATCCCGAACTTTTTTTTGCACAAAATCCTTATAACTCGGATCACGAAAATAAAACAAAGCTTGCTTATCAGGAGCAGACAAAACCTGTAAAATTTCCAATTCCGTTGCACTACAATCCTGATGCTTTTTCACCATTGGATATTCGCCACAAGCCGCAACCTGTTCAGCAGCCAACGGCGTACCATACCGTTCCCCCAACATTCCCAAAAAATGCGTACTTTCATCAACTCGTTGCAAACAAACGGATATTGTCGCTGGATCATTATTATCTTTAGTTGCTCCCCAACGCAAATCAATCTCCATAAAATCAATTTTCCGTTCCGCACACCGCTTCCGAAGCTCTGGAAATACAAAATCTGCCAAAACTTCTCGCTCATCCCCCATTCCTAAAAATGTAGAAGATACAAATACTTTAACTTGTCTTTCCATAATCTCCTCTTTTAGCTTAAGTACCATAGGTTTCACCTATGGCTATTCATATTTCACCCCTTTATCTCGTTCCCAACGTCTTCGTTGGGAATGCCTACCATACCGCTCTGCGGTATTCATTATCTCGTTCCAAACACTTCGTATCATCGTTATACACAAGTTCCAAGCAACAAATGAAATCCACCATTTTGAAGGTTCGGTGGGTTTCCACTTCGTTACTACCCACCCTACATAATATACCTTTATTTCAAGCACTTAAATGCTTATGTATAACGATGAGCCGTAAAAATTTTCCGAGATCACCACACATTGCAAAACAACTATTCACCAACAACATAATTAGTAATCAAAAGTTCTGCGATCTTACCTCTTTTACTAGCCACACTATTTATCATTCGATTCGCTTTAATATTCATGATATTAAAATCAGCATAATGTTTAACAAAAAAGTTATCTTTTGGATCAATTGGTTTAGAATTACTGAGCATCAATTTAGCTCCAGTTTTATCTAACAATTTAAAAGTATTAGCCAATTTTATTTGAGCCATATTATCAAATTGAAATGTGCTATAACTTGTAAAAGTTGAAGTTTTACTGATGGGACGATAAGGAGGGTCAAAATAAATAAACGAATTTTGATTTACTGGCAATTTTTCTAATTCACTAAAATCAGCAACTTTTAAACTCACTGATTGCAATATTTGAGCAACTTTAATTAAATTTTCGGCATCTAAGATTTTAGGATTTTTATATTTTCCAAAAGGAACATTGAATTTTCCACTTTTATTAACTCGAAACAGACCGTTAAAACAAGTTTTATTCAAAAATATTATTTGGGCGGCTTGACGTATAGCATTTTTAGTTATTCGCTTATAATTTTTATGGGAACAGTTATATTCTGCTCTTATATCATAAAAATAAGCGACCCTACTTGCTTCGTCCAAACTTAAATATTCAGTTTGATAAATATCTAATAAATCAATTAGTTTACTAACTTGTTTTTGAATTGTTTGATAAACTAAAATTAATTCTACATTAATATCAGATAAATAGGCAGATTTGATTGGGTAATTGTTGATGATGTCGAAGAATACAGCTCCCCCACCTACAAAAGGCTCGTAATAGCTAGTTATTAAACCTTGTTTTAGCTCATCAGGATATTGAAGTTGTTTAATTAATTGTGTTTTTCCACCAGCCCATTTTAAAAAAGGTTTAGCTATCATATATGACTGTTTAAGATTAAATTTTCTATTTTAGCCTCTAATTCTGAATTACTTATATTTAAAGAATTTCTTAATAAACGTTGATTTTGCAATAAATTTAAATTTAGCTGAGTTTTTACACGTATTAAAATTTCTTCTAGTTGAAAAGGTTTAGTTATATAATCAACAGCACCCACCTTAAAGCCTTTAACTTTATCGTCAACATTTGACAAAGCACTCATAAAAATAATTGGAATATCTGTAGTTTGTTCATTAGATTTCAGTAAATTACAAGTATCAAACCCATTCATTCCCGGCATCATAACATCTAGTAAAATTAAATGTGGTTGTTGCTGTATTGCCATTTCTACACCTATACTACCGTTTTCTGCAATCTTTACCTCAAATTTATTTTTAGATAACATGATAGCTAATATATTAACGTTTAATGGAGTATCATCAACAATTAATATTTTAAATTTTTCTGGAATTATCATATTAGCAATATTATAACAATTCCTAATATAAATTTTAGCAGCCTTGTCTTCAGGGTTTATTTTAATAACTTGCTTAAATAATTCATGGGCTTTGGCGAATTCTTCTTGATGAAAATATTTACAACCGGCTTCAAAATCCTTAAGAGTAGCTAATTTATGCTCATAATTAACTGTGGAATTGACATCGAATACTTCATAAATAGTTACTGCGTTGGTTTTACCCTTAACTGTTACTCGATCTATGATGCGAATATTATATTTGGAAATGTCTGCTATTTGTTGATAGGTATTTTCTGTGATTAATATTGAAGTATTGTAAACTTTGTTTAAGCCTTCGATTCTGGAAGATAAATTAACTGCATCAGAAATAACCGTACCATCCATACGGTTTGTACCGCCAACTGTACCTAACATTAAAGAACCAGTATGAATTCCAACCCCAATATCAATAACTGGCCGTTGTGGACGACCTCTAGTAAGATTATATTCTGCCAATACTTTTAACATATCTAATGCTGCTTGTATTGCATTGTCCACATTAGTTGGAAACAAAGCCATTATGCCATCCCCAATATACTTATCAATAAAACCATGATATTTATCAATAACTGGTTCCATTTGGCTTAAATAAGAATTGATAAAATTGAAGTTTTCTTGTGGAGTCATATTTTCTGATAAGCTAGTAAAGTTACGAATATCAGCAAACATAATAGTCATTTCTTTATTTATACAAGTACCTATTTTAATTTGGTCTTGATTTTTTATATTTAATAAATTAAGAAACTGAGCTGGCACAAATTTATGAAAAATTTCTACTTGTTTTTCTAGTTCTTGATTTTTAGAGGCAATTTGTTGTTCTTGAAAGTAGCTTTTGACGGCTTCGGAAATAGTTAAAATAAGGTCTTCAGTATTCCAAGGTTTAGAAATATACCGATATAAATTAGCGTATTGAATTGCATTACCAACTGCATTAATATCAGCCTGACCAGTTAATAAAATTTTCAAAGTCGTTGGTGAGATCGCATGAATACGTTTCAATAATTCATCGCCTTTAATATTAGGCATGATATAGTCAGAAATGATTAATGGTAATTCATAGCTATCTTCTAATAATTCCTCAACTAACTCAATAGCTTCTTCACCACCTTCGGCAGTTTCAATTAAATATTGATTACCAAAAGCTGTTTTAAGTTCTATCTTTAAGCTATCAAGTATAGTTGGTTCATCATCAACACAGATAATAACGGTACGGCTCATAATTTCACTTAAGTGATATGGAATATATCTTATTCACATTAAAATTAATGTACAATACTAAAATATTTAAAAAATTTGTACATTTATAATATATAAAACATTATTTAGGTTGGGTTAGGTTTTTTGCACTACTTCAAAAATTATTTTAATATAACCATTTGATTAATAGGATTTATTTTTAATTTAACATGGATATGAAGGTTAAGTTATGTCCTTGTGCAATAACAGTTCAACTTGAGTTATGTTATATTCATAAATGAGGCTTAAAGTATATCAACTATTGATTAATTTGGCTAACATTTTTGTAAACTAATAATTAACTTGACTATAGACATTCATAAAAATACATTTGTATGAAACCTGCGAGTTTTTGGAAACCTCGTAGGTTTTAAGTGAAATTACTTATCTGATATAGTTTTATATGAATTAATTTTATTTATCAACATAACTCGTTATAACCCAGAAAAGTTACAATGTATAAATCCTTAACTTACTTATATTAGGGAAACTGCTATAATTATGCCATATCGTAAATGGTAGGGTGGATAAGCGGAGCGTCATCCACCATTTTATATTGTGGTGTATGATACTATCGTTTTATAGAAAAATAAAAGTTCTCAGACCTGCCAGGTTTCGCAAACCTGGCAGGTCTTTTGGCCAACATTTTTTATAGAACTACCAGCATATTCTATTTTCAACCTCAAGCATTAAATTAATTATATGAATCTATCAGAGCGTATCAACCAACATTTTACCGATATAACAAAAGTACAAACTCAGACTATAGCTGATCTTGCTTCTCCAATAATAACTGCTGGCCAACAAATGGCAATTTGCTTACAACAACATAAAATTCTTAGTTGTGGCAATGGAGGGTCTGCGGCACAAGCTCAACATTTTGCAGCCGAAATAATTAATCGCTTTGAAACTGAACGTCAAGCTTTAGCCGCTATCTCTTTGACCACTGATACTTCTAATCTTACTTCCATTGCTAATGACTATGCTTTTGAAAATATATTTTCTCGCCAGATTGAGGCATTAGGACAGAACAAAGATATATTATTAGCAATCAGCACTAGCGGTAATTCTCCTAATGTTCTTAAAGCTATTCAAGCAGCCCATACTAAAAATATGTATATAATAGCTCTAACTGGTGGTAATGGTGGTACTATTGCTCAAGAATTGCGACCGACAGATATAGAAATAAGAATTCCAAGTCATTCAACTGCTCGCATCCAAGAAGTACATTTGTTAATCATTCATTGTTTATGTGATATAATTGATACGGTTAATTATGAATAGCATTTATGAGGAATGGTGGGCTTCATTTCATTCAGCACCACCCTACATATTGATATTAAGGTTAAACAGAAATATATTAACTGATTAATCACTTACTTAATATATAAAATTGTAGGGTGGTGCTGAATGAAATGAAGCCCACCATTCTTTTAAGAATTATTATAATAGGCCTAAACGTAACAACAATCATACATGGCTGTTGTTTTATGTTAGGAAAGATGTCTATTCATAATTCACTAATTCGCAATTAAATCTTAAAGGACAAACATGCTTCCCACAATAGCTATCGTAGGCCGACCTAATGTTGGTAAATCCACTCTATTCAATGCTTTAACAAAAACTCGTGATGCTTTAGTCGCTGATCAACCGGGTTTAACTAGAGATCGTAAATTTGGTCGTGGAATTGTTGGAGGCAAATGTTGGTTGATTGATACCGGTGGACTTGGCGAGAAAAATGATGCCATGTTGGAACATATAACTCAACAAGCTTGGTTAGCTGTTGAAGAAGCTGATAGTGTTTTGTTTTTAGTTGATGGACGGAGTGGTTTGACGGCGGCAGATGAAAATTTAGCAAATAAATTACGCAGACTTGAAATTCCAGTATATCTTGTTATTAACAAAGCAGAAGGTGTACAAAAAGAGTTAATCAGTGCTGAATTTTACCGATTAGGTTTACAGAACATTCATGTCATTTCCGCAGCTCATCAGAGAGGTATAACTGATTTGATGTTGCATGTTTTAGAGAAATTTCCTACTGAAGAAGATTCTTTACCAGCAAATGATAAGAGTTTAAAAATTGCTGTCCTTGGGCGACCTAATGTTGGCAAATCAACTCTCATTAATCGGCTGCTAGGTTATGAACGAGTTATTACTTTCGATCAACCGGGAACAACTCGTGATAGTATTTTTATTCCTCTGGAACGAGATGGCAAAGCATATACTTTAATAGATACTGCTGGAATAAGAAAACGCTCTAGAATATTTGAAACTATCGAAAAATTTAGTGTAATAAAAGCCTTGCAAGCAATTAACTCAGCTAATGTTGTTATTATGTTGGCGGATGCTAAAGAAGGTATGACTGTTCAAGATACTAACTTGTTGGGGCATATATTGGATAGCGGTCGGGGTTTGATAATTGCGGTTAATAAATGGGATGGTTTGAGCCACGAACATCGAAAACGAGTCCAAGAAAATTTAGATAGAAAGCTACATTTTATTGATTTTGCTAAAATTCATTTTATTTCTGCTTTGCATGGAACTGGAGTTGGTAAATTACTTGATACAGCTAATAATGTTTGGCACTCGGCGAGTAGAAAAATTCATACTCCACGTTTAAATCACGTATTACAAGATGCTATTAAAGCTCATGCCCCACCATTAAAGCGTGGTCGGCGAATTAAATTGCGTTATATTAATCAAGCTGGCACTAATCCACCGTTATTTATTATTCACGGCAACCAAGTGAGTTCCTTGCCTAATGCATATCAGCGTTATTTGAAAAACTATTTCCGAGATGTTTTTAAATTAGAGGGTACTCCTATCCATTTAGAATTTAAACAAAGTGAAAATCCTTTTGCTGGTAGGAAAAATACTTTGAACCCACGACAAATCAAGAAAAAACAACGTTTAATGAAACATGTGAAGAAATGAATTTAGCCATATTCTCAAATTAAGATTAAAAATATTTGCAACTAGTTATAAAAATTTGCATAATTATTCTAAATACCATCGCCAATAAGATAGTTGTTTCGGGAATGTAGCAAAGCGGATTTTCCTAAAATCAAGTTACGTTGCGAGTTTCGAGAATTCGAGAAATTGTACCTCATTCCTGAAACAACAAATTCTTGGATTGGCGATGGTATTGTTATTCAAAATGTATTTTTTTCTAACCATTAATATAGGATGATTTATGAAAATATCGTTAAAAATTGGTGTACTGTTAAGTGTTGGTTTATTGCTTATAAGTTGTGGTACTTCTAAGCAACCACCCACTGAAAAAATAGCTGGTGCTGAGTTGGCTATCAGTCGGGCTCAAGATAATAATGCCAAAGATTTTGCGGCTATTGAATTACGTCAGGCTCAAGATAATCTGGAAAAAGCTAAACAAGCAGTTACAGATGAAGAGTATGATAAAGCCACTCGTTTGGCAGAGCAAGCTTTTATGGATGCTTCACTAGCTGAGACCAAAGCAGAATCAGAAAAAGCTAGTAAAGCAGCCGAAGAAATGCGTGAGAGTGTAGAAACTCTTAAACAAGAAATGGACCGTAAATAGGAATTTTATGATGACTAGAATAATTAACGTATTATTTGTTGCTCTTATCGTTGCTAGTTGTAGCAGTATTCCAAAAGATGCAATTCTTAAGGATGCTCGTACAGCTTATGCTAAAGCAAAAGCCAATCCTGCTACTGCTAATTTAGAAGCCATGTATGATGCTGATAAAGCTTTACAAAAGGCTGAAAATGCAGAAGATGCTGATGAAATGAAACATTTGGCAGCGATGGCTAAAAAAAGTTCTGAAATGGCTCTTGTTGTTGCAAAACGTAAAGGTGCTGAATCTCAACGAAGTGACTTACTGAAACAGAAAGATAAAGTTGTGTTACAGGCTCGAGAAAAGGAAATTTCTGCTAAAGAGTTGGCAGTACAAAAGGCCAATCAGGACTTGGAAATTAAGGAAAGAGAGTTAGCAAGTAAACAACAACTGTTGACAGCTAAACAAGCTCAGATTCAAAAATTGCAAGATGAGCTAAGTGAATTAAAAGCTAAACAGACTGATAAAGGTTTGGTGGTTACATTAGGTGATGTTTTGTTTGAAACTGGTAAATCCACTTTATTATCAGCAGCTACCCAAAATATTAGTAAAGTTGCTATGTTTCTCAATCAACATCCAAAGCGTAATGTTTTAATTGGTGGGCATACGGATAATCGTGGTAGTGATGAATATAATTTAGGATTATCACAAAGACGTGCTGATGCTGTGCGGTTTGCTTTGATACAGAATAATGTGGCTTCTAATCGTATTCAATCGCAAGGTTTTGGTGAAAGTCAACCAGTTGCTAGTAATAGTAGCGTTAGCGGTCGTCAACAAAATCGTCGAGTTGAAATAACTATTTTGAATGAAGGGATTGTTTTACCGTAGCATTCCATAGATTTCACCTACGGCTATTTATGTTTCGCCCTGTTGGGTTCACTGCTTATTTTAAGTTAAGGGCAGACACGCAGGTCTGCCCCTACAAACCTTAACATATTTTAATGTAGGGGCGAACCTATGTGTTCGCCCTTCTTAATTTAATGTATTCCCCCCATCTTAACTTGATTCTTACCAATTCAACGTTATATTAAGAGTCAATTCTTAAATAAGATTAACCCCAAAAAAAAACTATGCCTGACTCTCCTTTTGAAAACCTACCTCACAATAGCCCTTTACAACCAGTTAAGTTAGAATTAGACGATAACATCCAATTTCGTTGTCATAAAGATATTGGCTGTTTCAACGAATGTTGTAAAAAGATTGATATAAGCCTTACCCCTTATGATATTTTATGTTTGCAGAGGCAGCTAGATTTAAATTCCAGTCAATTTTTATCAGAATATACAGTCCCATTTGAAATGGATAAAGATGGGTTGCCGGGAGTGAAAATAAAGACTACTGCTGAAAATCCAGCTTGCCCATTCTTACAAAAAGATGGTTGTAGTGTTTATGAAGCTCGTCCAACAGTATGTAGATATTATGCACTTGGTTTGATGTCTATGCGGAAGGAAAATTCTCCCACTGATGAAAATGCTTATTTTTTAGTTAAGGAAGAACATTGTCTGGGGCATAATGAAGAGCGTACTATTTCTGTTTCAGATTATCGTGAAGAACAAGGAGTTGATAAATATGATGAAATCAATAGAGATTGGCGACAAATAATACTTAAAAAACGTTCTGCTGGTCCTACTATTGGTAAGCCAAGTGAACGTAGTTTAAAGTTTTTCTTTTTATGTAGTTATAATTTCGACAGTTTCCGAATTTTTACTCAAAGTGAAAACTTTTCCGAGGTCTATGATTTAACTCCAGAAGAAATTGAAAAATTAAATACTGATGACGTTGCTCTGTTACAATTTGGTTCAAGGTTGTTAAAACAGGTATTATTTGGGGAAATGACTATCGCAATTAAAGATGATGCTATGCTTAAACGAGTGCAACGTCGTCGTGAACAGATACAAGCTGATCCAGATGATCCAAATGCTAATTATAATGGCCCGGAAATGGTCTGATTAACTTAAAAAAGACGGTATAATTTTTTCCTTTTACTTGCTAAAAACATTGATTTAACGCAATATTAAATGAATTTTAAATTACAAACAACTAATGGTCTTGCTCGGCGAGCTAGTTTATATTTTGCTCGTGGTGTAGTTGAAACACCAGCTTTTATGCCAGTTGGAACCTATGGTTCAGTTAAGGCTATGACACCAGAACAGGTTCTTAATACTGGGGCAGAAATTATTTTGGGCAATACTTATCATTTAATGTTGCGTCCCGGCACTCAAGTTATTAAAGAACATGGTGATTTACATGATTTCATGCACTGGAACAAGCCAATATTGACTGATTCAGGGGGATTTCAAGTATTTAGCTTAGGCAAAATGCGAGAAATAACTGAACAAGGAGTTATGTTTCGTTCTCCAATTAGTGGGGATAAGTTTTTTCTTGGTCCAGAAGAATCTATGGCAGTGCAACGAGATTTAGGGGCAGATATTGTTATGATATTTGATGAATGCACTCCTTATCCAGCCACTGAAGTTGAAGCTCGTGATTCAATGGAATTATCTTTGCGATGGGCGGCACGTTCTAAAATAGCTCACGGTGATAATCCAGCCGCTTTATTTGGCATTGTCCAAGGTGGTATGTATGAACATTTACGCCAAATTTCTTTAGCTGGACTGGTTGATATTGGTTTTGATGGTTATGCTATCGGTGGTTTATCGGTCGGAGAGCCTAAAGACGAAATGCAACGAGTTTTAGCGAATATTGCCCCTAAATTATCAGCAGATAAACCACGTTATTTAATGGGGGTTGGAACTCCAGAAGATATTGTTGCAGCAGTTAAATGTGGGATTGATATGTTTGATTGTGTCATGCCAACTCGTAATGCTCGTAATGGTCATTTATTTACTAGTCATGGAGTTGTTCGGATTCGCAATAGTCAACATAAACATGATACTGGCCCATTAGATGCTAATTGTGATTGTTATACCTGTCAAAATTATAGTCGTTCCTATTTGCATCATTTAGATAAAACAAGGGAAATTTTAGGATTAAATCTTAATACATTACACAATTTACATTATTATCAAAGTCTAATGCAACAGTTACGAACTGCCATTTCTGCACAACGTTTGGATGATTTTAAAATAAGAGTATTGTAGCGATTCGTAAAAAAAACAGCAACAATCTCGTCCTGAAAATCCTTTAATCTTGTTAATCCTGATTCTAACAATTGTATAACTCCAATATGATTTAACAGTTTTTGGGAAAAAGAAAGGGTTACGATTTATTTACATATGTGAAAGCTTGTGTCCTCATGAAAATGGGGATGGGAATCCGTATGAGAAACAGCACATAGGCGACCCCACACTTCAGTCGCCACTTAGTTTGATGGTAGACAGGTGACAATGAATTCCATTGCACCTTTTGCATCACTACTTTATTTAAGACTACCATTTTTTGACTTTAAAAACTATCCAAACTATTGAATAATTATACATTTTCACTTTTCACTTTTCACTTATACCTTACAACCAATTACCTATCAATAAAAATGGTCCCCAATAAGAAGGATGCCAATAGTATTTGTTGGCAATTAATTGCTTTTGAGCTATTTGTAAAGCTTTAGCTTTGGATAAATCGGGGGTTTCTAATAACAGACGATAAAATTCACTCATGGCTTTAGCAGTGGCACTATCTTCAACATACCATAAAGTAGCAATAGCACTTCTCGCACCTGCTTTCACGGCAACTCCAGCCAAACCTAAAGCTGCTTTATCATTACCAACCGCAGTTTTACAGGCACTTAAAGTTAATAACTCCAAAGGTTTTCTATCTCTAAATTTACCCAAACCAATAACATCGGCTAGTTTGTCCATCTTCATTTTACCATCATAGGTCAGCAAATAAGTATGATCTGGGTCAGCATTAAACTCTCCGTGAGTAGCCAAATGAATAACCGAATATTTATTTTGAGATACTTTCGATTTAAACTTATCTATCGAAAATTCTTTATTAAAAATCAGATGATTATCAAAAATTCTAGCGGTGACACTGCGATCCTTACAGCTTTGTTCGGAAAATTTATCATCTAAAGCAATTAATTTATTATCAGCATTGCCTTCTGTGAGACATTGCATATTTTGCAGTTCTTTGGGAACATTTGGTAGTGCTGAATGAGCTTGAACACTGTCAGTTAAACCAGTTAATAATATTTTGCTGTCATCCCAATTTGGTTTTTGTGGATTAACTAATGCCAGTCCCGGTGTGAGAGCCATTGCATATTTTTCAATTAAAAACTGCTTGCCATCATGCAAAGTTGATAACGGAATCATGCGTAGATAGCCATCTGGTACGATAACCAAAGTATCCACATCTTTCAATATTGCCTCAATAGGGCGAATCAACCAATCATAAAGTTGTTGCGATTGAAATAAAAATACATTTTTAGAACGTTTTTGTAAATTAAATCTAAACTGTTGTACTACTTGATTAAATTGCTTTGAACCTACTGGTATTTCTACTTGGTGAACAGTGTCTTGATTAAGCACTTTGGCCAATACAACCAACCTATCCTCTAACGGAACTGGGTATAATATGGCAGTATTTTGCAAGGTTGTCTGAGCCAATTCTGACTGGTTTAAATCAAGCAAATTTTTGGTTTTCGACTGTAAAGCTAATACACATTCATCAAAATAGTTTTGTAATTCAGCTACTTTAACTAATTCAGAAGTTTCAATTGCTTCTCTGATGAGCTTTTGTTTCTCTTCTTTGTCAGTGGAATTATGAGCTTTTCGTAATAACAGGCTAACTAATCCATAATGAACTGGCTTAACTTGTTGTTTAAAATCTATATTTGAAATACGATAACCAATCTCCAATATCTGTTGAATGGGTTTCAAGTTAGAAGATGCTAAACGATAAGCTGCTATTGCTTGATCAAATATATCATTGGCTTGGCTAACTTTTCCTTGCTTCGTCAAAAGTTGTCCTTGTTTCTTTAAAATTCGTCCTTGTTGCCAATATAAACGGTATAAATTATGAGAAAAATGGTTAGCTAAAGAAAGCTGCTTAACGTTTTCTGCCGGCGATACATTATCCCGATTAATCGTAAAAATAGATTTTCGGGTTAAAGTTAAAGCTTCTTCATAACGCAATTCTCTTTCATACAACTGGCCTAAATAACCATATGCCTTGGATATACTTTGACTATCTTGATTTTTTTCGGCAACAGTAACTGCTTTTTGAAATATTTCGTAAGTTAAAGATGTTACTTTTTGAGGATTAGAAAGTTTAGTCAACAGTTTATTTTGATTTGCCAAATGTTGAGCTTTCCACATTAAATCTTCAACCAAATTATTTTCTTGTAACAATGCTAATGCTAATTTTCCTAATGAAAACAAGTAAGTTATTTTAGCATGACCGTCTGGAATAACTTGAATCTGTTGCCAAATTACATTTAACAAAGCGGCGGTTTCATCCAAAGAATCAGCATTTTTCAAACCTATTTTGGCTCTATTTAAAGAAGCTTTGATAGTCAATTCTTCATCACCAGACTGCTTGGCTAACTGCATACTTTCTTCATAAGTTTGAATTGCAGTGCGTGGTAATTCTTCTATCACTTTAAATAAATTATTTCGCATCTTATCAGCAAGTTTAGGGTCTTTTTCAAGTCCCTTAAGTGAGGTTGCCAGCTTCGTTACAGAGCTTTTAATATCGCCTGACCAACTACATGATTGACTTTCATCGTCAGGTTTACGAGCATCAGCTAAACAAAATTTAACAATTGCCTCAACTGCACCTTGAGTAGACGACCCTTTAGCAAAACTGTCTTCAATAACTGTCAAGACGTTACCTTGATTATTTAATGCTCTAGCTAATATATTTGGTTCATTAGATTTCCTTGCATTAACCACGCTATTACAAGCCAGCGAACAAGTTGTTCCCCAGTATTCTAATTCTTTTTCCCGCATCGAATCTTTTTTAGTTAAAGTTGCAAAATTTCCTTCCGAATATCGCATCGACAACCACGCATCACTCAGTTGATACCCAATCATAGCCTGATGTTTGGTATCTTGATTTTGTTCAGCTAAAGATAAAGCCTTATTCAGAACTGGAAATACTGCACTGTGCATCTTAAGTTCTTGATAAGCAGCACCTAATCGTATTAAGTTTTCAATACATTGGTTAACATCCTTTTCACAATCAACTTGATTCAGACTAGTTTCCCAATATTTGGTTGCTTGTTGAAAATTCCCTTGTTGAAAGGCAATATCGCCTTGAGATATAAGCTCTACAAAACTATTTGGTTCTGTTGCTGATGCGGTTGTGAATAAAAATACTAAACTAAATATAAATTTGTTCATAAAAACTCCTAAGTTAAATTTTGACATCGCTAATATGGTATAGATTTTTTCAATTTTGTTCAACATTAATCACAATTTTTAGCTTCATCCCAATAAGCGTCCATTTCTGCTAAAGTCAAATCTTGTAAGGCTTTATCATCTCTTTTGGCAGCAAATTCTATGTAATTAAATCGCTTCATAACTTTTTTATTGGTTTTTTCTAAAACAGTTTCAGGATTAATTGTGATAAAACGAGCATAATTAACCAGTGAAAATAACAAATCTCCAAATTCATCTTCAATATTATGCAAATTATTGTCTTGAACAGCTTGTTTAAATTCCATTAATTCTTCTTCTACTTTTTCCCAAACTTGTTCTTTATACTGCCAATCAAACCCTACACCATTGAGTTTTTCTTGAATTCTTTGGGCTTTTATCAATGCTGGCAATGATTTAGGTACTCCTGCGAGGACACCTTTGTCATTTTCCTTTAATTTCAATAACTCCCAGTTCTTTTTTACTTCTTCAGCATTGGCGACATAAGAATTATCAAAAACATGTGGATGCCGATTTATTAATTTGTCACATAAACTATTCATAACATCAGCAATATCAAAAGCTTCCATTTCAACAGCAATTTTGGAATAGAATACGATATGTAACATTAAGTCACCTAGTTCTTCTTTGATTGCAGGTAAATCTTTATCTAAAATTGCATCGGATAGTTCATAGGTTTCTTCAATGGTTAGGTGGCGTAATGATTCTAAGGTTTGTTTTTTATCCCAAGGGCATTTGGCACGTAATTCATTCATAATGCTGAGTAAGTTTTGTAAACTCTCGGCATATTTTTTATCGGTTGGATTCATTTTAAGAGTATATTTAAGTGTGAAAATAAAATTTGTATATCTTCCCCATTCTTTCCGTTAAAATGGGAGGCGGATTTAAGCGTAATCAATTGCCATTTGGTCGATTTTTTTGACTATGTCGTTGACTGGTTCGGTGAGTTCTGGGGGACATTTAACGTTATCTTTGTGGTTGGTTATTTTAAGGAGGGCGTAGTATAGTGGTTTGAAACGGTCCTTTAAATTGAGTTTTGGATCGTTGAAGTAGGTGGTTGCGTGTTGGTATTGTTGTTTGGCGATTAAGAGCATTAGGTATAAAATAATGTCATCTTCATTTTTTTCATAATACTCATTATCATACATAAATTTTTTATCAATTTTGATGGCTTGTTTTATTTCGTTATTCCATAGATAAACACAGGCTAATGCAAATAATGATTCTGTATGTTTTTCTTTTTCAATAGATTGTTTAGCATGTTTTAATGCATCTACTTTTCTTATTTTTTGTCCAAGATATAACCATGCTAAATTAGTCATTGCATAAATATTTTCTTTTTCCACAGCCATTAAATAATATTTTTCCGCTTTGGCATAGTCTTTTAATTCAGTATTATACAAAAATCCAAGACTAAACATTGCATAAATATGTTCTTTTTCCACCGCCATTAAATAATATTTTTCTGCTTTGGCATAGTCTTTTAATACATCATTGTATAAAAATCCAAGATTAAACATTGCAGAAACATGTTCTTTTTCCACGGCCATTAAATAATATTTCTCGGCTTTGGTATAGTCTTTTAATACACCACCGTATAAAATTCCAAGATTAACCATTGCACCAACGTGTTCTTTCTCCACAGCCATTAAACAATACTTTTCTGCTTTTTCAAATTGTTTTAGTTCATTAAAAGCATAACCGAGCCTAAAGTATATATCTTCATTTTTATTTTTAATTTGTAAAAGAAGTTTTGCCATCCTCTCATATTTTTTATCCTGATAATATTGTATACTTTCATAATATAATTCTGCATCAGAAGGTGATAATTCAACTAACAAACTCTTATCCTTATTAGCTAAAAATTTCTTAGTAGCTTGCTTCAACTCATCGTCTGTATCCATATCCAACTTACCAACACCACTTAGAGCTTCTGCCATATAAAAAGCAGCTTTTGGATAATAATTTCCTTTTTCTAAAATTTCAATTTGTCTTTTAGCTCGTTGAACTAACTCCTTTTCATCATACCAAGCTTCCAAAAATCGAACTAACCATAACACTCTAGCCTGACTACCCTTAGCCGCCAACCGCATCAAATACCAAATATTAAAAAATCGCTCACTCAAAAAATAAAAATTACTCAAAGTATCAGTTGCCACCCGTTGCACCACAAAATTCTTCTCCAACCAAACCAACGCTTTCTCAACATTATCACCATCCAACCGACTTTGTTGCACAATATCCTCAACCGCCATCGAATCCCAATTAAGAGCAATAGTATGTACCACCTTACGATGCAAAGGACTCAAATCATCCATCCGATGCTTATACAACGTAGTCACCTTATCCAACACACTTTCCAAATCGCTTATCGCATTCCCATTCTGCTCATCCACAAAAATATCAAACAACAACACCACCGTCCGAATCACCCCACCAGTCAAAATCCGCAACGACTCCACCCGACCCGGCTGCGACTCAATAATACCCTGCATCACCCTTTCAGTCCGATAAACCCTTGCCAACTGCAACAACAACTCCTGTGTCTCCGCCTTCCCCAAACCACTCAAAGTTTCCTTCTTAAAAAACTCATAAAACGCATGTTCATACTGAAACGAAGCCTCCAACGTAACCGCAGTCGCTCCCACCAACAAAAAATGCTCACAAGTCAACAATACTTCCCGCAACCGATGAGCCTGTAATTTATCAAAATTCTTAAATATTTCCCCAATATTATCAACAAACAACACCACCTTCTTACCAGCCGCATCCAATCCTCCAATCAATGCCTCCAAATAATGCCGCTCATAATCATCACTCCCAACCTCCACCGACTCACACACAATACCTTTACTAACCAACAACTCCCCAACCTGCTCCCACAAACCAGCTAAATCCATAATCCCATAATAAGCCTCCTCCGCCAAAACCACCGGCACCAACCAACCAAGCTCCGCATCATTCTCAATCTCATAACTCAACCGCAACAACAACGTTGTCTTACCCATACCACGCTGCCCCTCAATCAAAAAATGCTGAGGCGGATGCTGCATATCAGTCTGCTTAATCGCCCGAAACAGCTTCTTAAACAATTTATGCCGCACCACAAAATTATCAATAAGTTCTTGCTTAGACTGCGAATGAGGATTATAGAGGTTTGGTATGTCTTTCATAATATATTAATGAGGAATCCAAAATTTATTTTGTAATTAAGGAGTTCAAAGCGAAGCTTTGGTTTTAATTAACTTATAAATTAACTAACTAACAAAGCTATGCTTTGGACTCCGAAAACTTTTTTAACTTAATGGTATTTAACCTAGAAATTGTTAATCAGGAATATTTTCTTAAATCACAAAATAAATTTTGCACTCCTATTTACGGTGTATTAACCACTAAACAACATACTGTTCCCACCACAGCTTTAACACTGGCGAAGTAAATTGATAAAACCCATCTTGAGAACTAAAAATATAACCATCAAATTCTAAAACCCTCAAAATCCGAGAATGATTATCAAGTCTAGCTAATTTTATAACATCTGATTTAATAAGTTTATCTTTTTGAGAAAGAGTGTTTAATACAGCCAAAGCAAAATTATACTCATTTTCATCCTCAAAAGTATCTTTCAAACGACTATAATAATGCACAAAATACATATCATTTCGCTTGTCCAAAACCTCACCAAAAGCCTTATCAACTGCTTTTTTATCAAGTTGCTCTTCATTCTCAAAGTAAATATCAATCAATCCTTGCACTAATAATTGCAAATGAAACGGCACAAAGTAATTGATTTTATCCAATAAATACTCAATCGTATCATCATTATAAAGAACTTGTTCAGAAGCAAACAATTCAGTCACCAACTGTTGAGCCTCTTCACGATTTAACGGTGGAATTTCAACAGTATTTAAATCATTAATTTCTTTAGTTGCATCCAGTTTCTCTGCTATTGAAGGCAAACCAATTGAACCAGTTAATAAAAAACGAACATTTGCATTAGCTTGATGACGAATTTCCCGATTAAACTGTAAAAACTGTTCAGCAGCAGCATGTCCATGTTTACGCAAAATATTTTCCACAGTCTGTGGAAATTCATCCACCATGATAACAACTGTTTTACCTTGAGTTTCCAAATCTTTAATTAAATTTTTAAACTCTTCAAATACTTCATATACCTCTTTAGTGAATTTAACATCAACTCCAGTCGATACTAAACTAACTTGGCCAATTTTAGGCATGAAATCTTTGATTTTACCAATGGATTTTTCAGATAGGGATTTAAGATGATGCAAAGCTTCTGACAGACGTTTAAAATAATTGATAGGATTATCTATTGATTCAGTGATAATATAACGAAACTCATAATTCTCTTTGGGATTATCTTCCAAATATCGCATGATAGCTGTCTTGCCAACTCGTCTTGGAGCAGCCATATACACATTAACCCCAGAATTCAAGCGACGATAAATCAAATTGATGATTTTATCTCTTGGGAAAAAATCTTCTCCCCTTGGTGTTTGTCCAACTATATTTTTCATTGTATTTATTTCACTTGTACAAAGATTTAATTATGGCAAATTGATTAAAGGAGGACAATTAGTTATCATATCATATAGCAATTCTTAATTAAAATATATAAAAATATCAAATTCTTGCTTAATATAACTGTGGTCCATGTTAAAACTAAATTCAGAACTATCCCATTCAGGATATTCTTTGGAAATTTTGCCTATGGCATAGGCATCATCGTTATACATAAGTCAAAAGTAACAAATGTAGAGTGGATAGAATGAAATGAAATCCACCATTTTGAAGGTTCGGTGGGTTTTCACTACATAATATATTTTCATTTCAAAACAAACATGCTCCAATTGGCAATACGCATCAAGATATTCAAGAGGAGTTTTACAGAAATATGTCCACGTAACCATCCGTACTCCGTCCAAAATTCGCTTATTTCGTCAATTAGTTGTACTGACTTGGCAACATGTTAAAAAAACAATATCAATCCTCCAACAAAAATAGGAGCTGCTGAAGTTAAGCTATCAATACGATCTAATACTCCACCATGTCCGGGTAATATGTTGCCACTATCTTTAATACCCATTTGTCGTTTAAACATGCTTTCTAATAAATCGCCTAGAATTGATACCAAAATTGTCAATAAACACAATAGAATAAATAATAATGATATAGATTGGAATAGAGCATAGCCTAACGCAATTGCTAATCCCATAAACAAAGCTCCAGAGACTCCTTCTAAAGTTTTACCGGGGCTTACCTTATCAGCTAATTTAGTTTTTCCCCATTTTTTGCCAGCAAAATAAGCTCCACTATCAGCAGCCCAAATAAGTACAAATAAAAATAATACCCATTGACCACTATAATGTTCTCGTAATAACAATAAAGCTATCCATGCAGGTACTAAAATAACTATACCTAATAATGCTTTAACCATAGGATTAGTTGGCAATAAATCATGTTGCTGTTGATACTGCCAAGTCCAATATAATGCTACCAACCACCATACACCAGCTATAATAAGACTATAAATAATATAATGCTGAAACCAATAACTTGCTAATAGAATTAAACCAACTAAAGCAACATAAAAACTTCGGGTTAATTTAGTTTGCCAGCCACATAAAGCAGCCCATTCCCATGCTCCTATTAGGACAAAAATACTCATGATTCCAACTAATACTTGAGTTGATGTAGCCAACAATACCCAAATTATTAATGGAATTAAAATAGCAGCAGTTATTAAACGTTGTTTGAGCATTTTTCAACCTGTTCGCTTGTGCGTCCAAAACGGCGTTGACGAGTGGCAAATGATTGTAAGGCAGTCAAAAATTCTGTCTTATCAAACTCTGGCCATGAAATATCAGCAAAATACATCTCAGCATAAGCCAATTGCCATAATAAAAAATTACTTACTCGTTTTTCACCGCCAGTACGAATAAATAAATCTGGAGTTGGCAACTTAGCCAAACATACATATTCAGCAAATAGTTTTTCATCAATATCTTGAACTTGTAATTTACCTTGTTCAACCTGACTAGCTATATTTTTTGCAGCTTCAACAATATCCCAATGTCCACCATAGTTCACAGCAACTGTTACAGTTAAGGCTGTATTATTTTCTGTTAGCTGTTCAGCTTTAACAACTAATTGCTGCAATTTTTTTGGAAATGCTTCAATAGCTCCGATCATTTGTAATCGAATATTATTTTCATGTAATTTTTTTACTTCTTTTTCTAAAGCAGTCATTAACAATTGCATTAAGAGGTTGACTTCTTGTTCTGGTCTTCGCCAATTTTCACTACTAAAAGCGAATAATGTCAATGCTTCAACCTTATATTCAATACATAATTTAACTACACGTCGCACTGTTTCAACTCCAGCCTTATGGCCAGCAAAACGTGGTAATGCTCTTTTTTTAGCCCAACGACCATTACCATCCATTATGATAGCAATATGGCGTGGGACGTGAGAATCACTCATTTTTTTACTCAATTTTAGTTATTTTAAGATAAGAAGCTTCTGATAAATCTTAACTGAGCTTCATCAATACAAGTGTAGCATAACTACATAAGCTATATCATCAGATATTGTTAATTAAAGGAGTTATTACTTTTGGTAGTCCTAAATAAAGTAGTGATGATTCCAAAAAACATGCTAGGTATCAAATTACTAGCATATTTAACATTACATATTGCAAGACTACCTTAACTTTTAAACTAACAAATCCAGAGAAACGCTGAAAATTAGTTAATAGAATACGAATGTTCCGTGAACATCATGAAATTTATGCGAAATTATTTTTTTTACCGATACAACCAAACCCGCATCAACGACATTAATTTATCTGAATCAACTGGTTTAGCCAAATAATCATTCGCCCCAGCCTCAATACATTTAGATTTATCATCTTTCATGGCTTTGGCAGTCAAAGCTATAATAGGTAACTTACGATATTTCGGTTGCTTGCGAATCTCTCGCATGGCTTCATAACCATCCATTTCTGGCATCATAATATCCATCAATATAATTGCGGTATCATTATGTTTTTCTAATAATTTCAAACCTTCTTGACCATTGATAGCACATACAGTTTCCATATTATTTTCTTCTAACACAGTGGCTAACGCAAACACATTACGTACATCATCATCAACTATCAGCACTTTTTTATTTTTGAGAATAGCTTCCTTATCATGCACCATATGCAACATATCACGTTTGTTATCTGGCAATTTAGCCTCTATTTGGTGCAAAAATAAGGTTGCTTCATCCAATAAACGTTCAGAAGAACTAACAGATTTAATTGGTATTGCGTCAGAACAACGCATCAATAAAACTTCCTCTTCAGTGGTCAAATCACGGTCGGTATAGACAATAATGGGCGTTTGACAATGAGTTCGATTTTGGTGCATCATTTCTAACAACTTACCACCAGAACCTTGTTCTATATCTATATCAAGGATAATGCAATCATAAGGAACAGTTTCCAAATTTTGAAATGCAGCTTCTACAGTTGTTTCTTGCTGAATCTGGATTCCTTCTTCATCAACTAATTCAATAATTTTCTGTCTATGCAGTTCAATATCCGATACTATTAACAAGTTTTTAACTGTTCTGGTAAGGAACTGTTCTATCTGTTTAAAAGCATTAGTCAATTTTTCCATGCTAACTGGTTTGAGTAAATAACCAATAGCCCCCATCTTTTTAGCATCCATACTCTGATCAGCAGCAGACATGAAATGAACTGGAATATGGCGAGTTTCTGGATTGTCTTTCAATCTTTCCATCACACTCCAACCGTTCAACTCGGGCAAGCCAACATCTAAAATAATGGCACTTGGTTTATATTGTTCGGCTAATTGCACACCAGTTATACCATCTTCAGCCAAAAGATGTTTAAAACCTTTTTCAGTAGATAAATCAGTCAAAATTTTGGAAAATTTCCTATCATCTTCAATAAATAAAATGAACTTATCACCGGGTTTTAAATCATCCCTATCATCAGGAAGTGGCTTAGGTTTTGGTAGAGATTCTGGTTTGACTGATGGGTAATTTGACTTCTTAAGCAATGGTTTTTCTATTGGGACTGATACTGGCGTAACAGTTTTTACTGGTTCTGCTGATTTTGTTGACTCTGCTGATTCTGGTAGATATAAGGTAAATATGCTGCCTTTATCATTACTGGTTAAAGTTAGCTCTCCACCCAATAATCTTGCCAATTGACGGGAAATAGATAGACCTAAACCAGTTCCACCATATTTGCGACTGGTAGAACCATCTGCTTGCTGAAAAGCTTCAAAGATAGCTTGTTGTTTTTCTTTCGGTATTCCAATACCACTATCTATCACACTGATAGCAATAGTTTTATTTGGCTCTAACTGCTGCCCTCCAATATTGGTTGGAACTTCGGAGGGATGTTTGACCATTATTTTCACTGAGCCTTCATTGGTAAATTTAAAGGCATTGGACAGTAAATTATTAATTATTTGTTTAACACGCTGGCTATCAGTACGTTGAGTTGGATTGATATCAACGTCAATAGTTGTGGTAAATTCTAGTTCTTTATTATCTGCAATTGGTTGAAATTTCTGCTCAATTGTTGTCAGCAAATCAGGCAATAATACATTTTCCCACTGTACTTCTATCTTGCCAGCTTCAACTTTGGACAGGTCTAAAATATCGTTAATAAGGGTCAGTAAATCTTTACCAGCACTGTTGATAGTTTTGGCATATTCTATCTGTTTTTCGTTCAAAGTGCCGGGTTTATTATCCGCTAATAATTGAGCTAAAATTAACAGACTATTCAACGGAGTACGTAATTCATGTGACATGTTGGCCAAAAATTCAGATTTGTATTTACTGGCTAATTCCAACTCTTCTGCTTTCAACACAATTGCAGTTTGGACTTTTTCCATTTCAATTTGAGCTTTTTCCATCTCAACACGATTAGCTTCTAAAATACGGTTTTTTTCTTGAGTTTCAGTTCTTTGTTGTTCTAATCCTCTGGTACGTTCTTCAAGCATTTCATTGGTTTGCCGCAGTTCTTCTTGCTGAGACTGCATCTCCTCAGATTGAGCTTGTAGTTCTTCCGATTGGCTTTGTAACTCTTCATTGCTCTGCTGCATTTCTTTCTGTTTTGCTTTTAATTCTTCGGATTGTTGCTGACTCTGTTTAAGTAAAACTTGCATCTGAGTTCGTGAATCAGCAGTATTAACCGCAATACCAATATTTGGCATAATAAGTTCTAAAAAATCACGATGAATTTCTGTCAACTCTTCAGCCGAACCAATTTCAATAACACCTTTCAATTCATTTTCATATAGAAATGGCAGTAACAATATTTGTTGTGGTAAAGCACCAGTCAGACCAGATCGAATAATTAATGGACATTCTGCTGGAGTTTGAGTAACAGAGATAATTTTTTGCTCTAAAGCTGCTTGTCCAACTAGAGATTCACCAAAATAAAATTCACTAGGTGTATTTTCATTCATGGTATAGGCATAACTTGCAATTATTTCTAGCTTATTTTCTTGCTTAACCAGATAAAATAATCCTACCTGAGCTTCTACATAAGTTGTTATAAAAGAAATAATATTCTTGGCTAAGTAAGTTATATCTTGTTCACCACTGGTTTTTTCACTTAATTGAGCTTGCCCGGTTTTAAGCCAGTCTTCCCGCATGTTTCTGACCGTTGTATCACGCAAAGTATTAGTCATATCAACCAGAGCTTGGCCTAATTCATCTTGTTCAGACAGCAATTTAACCTTTTGTTCGTAATTACCAGTGGCAATAGCATTGGCTTGAGATACAGAAATTTTCATGCCTTCTTTTAAAGTACGGGTGGATATGACCAGTTCACCTATTTCATCATTGTTACGGTATTCAATATTGTCATCAATAACTTTGCCCAAAGCAAGAGTTTTCAAATGTTCATTTACCAGTGATAATGGAGTAACTAAACGCTTAGTTGCACCAGTGATAAAAATTAAGGTAATTAATCCAATCACAAATATCGCAATGCCTTCTAGCCATTTCAGTCTGGTGATGGCAGCAAATGCTTCAGTTTCATCAATTTCAGCAATTAAGGCCCAAGTTGTATCACCCACGATAATAGGAGTATAAGCGGATAAAACTGGTTTACCCCGATAATCAAGTATAATTTTGCTACCAGTTTCTCCGGCTAATGCTGAACGACTGGCTTGCGTATCCACCATACCCTTAATTGGATTAGCAAAAGATGCAATTAACGAATGGTGAACTGGATCAATAATAGAGTTGGAACGCATGAGTTTATCGCTGCCAACAATATAAGTTTCGCCCGTATTACCCATACCAGCCCGCTGTTGCATAATATTATTAATAGCTTGGTCAGAAAACTGTAAAGCCACTACCAATTCAACATGATCATCATGTAGTAATGGTTGGGCAATGAAAGCTGCTGGCTCATTATTACTTGGAGCATAGGGAGCAAAATCACTTATGCCAAATTTTTTAGTTTGAAGTACCTTTTTCATCAATTGTCCTAAACCAGAATCAGCGTATTTACCAGTTAAAATATTAGAATGGTAATCAGATTCACGAGTAACAGTATAAGAAATTTCCCCTTGCGGATGAATTAAAAATAAATCGTGATAGCCATAATGTTGAATATATTTAGCAAAAAAATTTTCTTGTTCACCAATTAGTTTAGGAATCAATATTTCTTCTAACTTCATGGTTGTGAGGATAGCCCAATTAAGATCGGGAATTTGTAAAGGAGCATAAACTGTTATTTCTAAATCACCGGTACTACCAACTTTACTGTTATTACCAGTTTTTCCAGCCAATGCATTGTCTATATCTGTACCATTTTTTTCAGTACCAATCTTGGCTTCTTTGCCGGTAACAATTCTATTGCTGCGATAACTATTTTGTCCGTTTGATTTACCTACTAGATAAGTTTCCCCAGTTTCTCCCATGCCTTCACGCTCATTAACAATAGCATTAATAGCTTTTGGTAATAAGCTCAAAACCCAAACTCCAATCAATTTGTCATTATGAAATATAGGAGCGGTTATAAAAGCAAGATATTGATTATTTGCCGGCGGATAGGGAGCAAAATCTTGAATATTAATTTCTCTTAAACCTTTTTGAAAGGCTTGTTGCAAATGGGTATTTTTTAAAACTCCACTTAATATATTTTGTCCCAAATCAAGCCGTTTGGCAGTAGTGTATATTATATGACCGTCTGGAGCGATAAGTAATAAATCATCAAAATCATAAGTTTTAGTATATTGTACTAACTCATCACCAAAATTTTTTTCAATGTTTTGCAAAATATTTTTTTCGATTTGTTGGTCGTTGCTATCAACAGCTTTGTCAAGTTGTTCAATAGCTTGAGTCAGTGAATAATTTTTTGCCAAAACGCTTAGATTGTTTAAACGTTCTTGAAAATATTTTTCTATTTGATAACCTTGATGACCTTGAATTGCATGCAGTTTTTGAAAAGAGCTTTGACGTAGATTGGCCACCATATCTAACAGGACTTGCATATCATTTTTACGTTCAGCAAAAAATCTTTCAAGCTGGTTTTTTTTAACTTCACGGATACTTTCAAGTTGATTAAATGCCTGACTTGATAAAGCATCTTTACTTTCAAATAAAGCAAAGCTACCAATAAGTAGCAGTGGTATAAAGCCAATTGCTATGGCTGTGAGTAATAATTTGGTTCTTAGTTTAAAATTTTTCATATATCTTCATTGTTGTTGTTAGGTTCATGGATAGTTGAATTATTTTTAAATAATATTCTGAATTATAGCAATTCAGATATAATAATGCAGGTTTAAATGTGGATTTTGATAAATTCGTTGTGAGATATGGAGAGGTGAAGCTGAAGTTGAGTAGTCCGCGACTAGGTGAGAGTTCTTAAATTTGAAGAAATAGTTAAGCGGAGCGCATTTCTTGAAATTTTGAACAAGCTCACCGTTAAGTCATGGGGGAGTCGGTGGGACGGAGCTGCTTCAGTGCGGAGTCGCCCGATGAGACCGGACGTGTCGGGGCAAGTAATAACCGGTTTCGCTGAAAAATTGATTAGTTCACGGGACATGGACGTTCCGGGGACATCATGAAATTTCTGCGAAACTCATCTATGATAAGGTTCTAAAAAATTATCTTTACCGGTGATAAGAAAACCACGTTCCCCAGTTTCCATATCCACTACTAATTTTTTAGTAGTCCTCCAAAAAGTAGTGATGACTCCAAAAAACATGTTAAGTTTCAAATGCCTAATCAGGTTTAACACTACATATTGGAGGACTACCAATAGATGGGCATTGGTTAACATTGGTTGATCATGGTCAACCAAAAAATTAAATTATTGGGTTAATTTATATAAGTTAAACAACAGTATAGATGTTATGGTTATCATCAATGTTAAGGTAGCTATGTAACCAATAATTATTTTTTTGCCTACTTTAAGATTATTAAAAAAAATCATAATATTAGTTCACTGTTAAAATTTATTTAAGAAGGATGCAAAACACCACAGTACGTATTCTCAACATATTGTGGTAACAAATAAAATGTACATATCTAAAATTACGATATCAATAATCATACCTACCGATACAACCAAACTCGCATTAGAGACAGCAATTTATCTGTATCAACTGGTTTGGTCAAATAATCATTAGCCCCAGCTTCAATACATTTATTTTTGTCGTCTTTCATGGCCTTAGCGGTTAAGGCTATTATTGGCAAATTCCGATATTTGGGTTGTTTACGAATTTCTTTAATAGCCTCATAACCATCCATTTCCGGCATCATAATATCCATCAAAACTATTGTAATATCCGGATTGGATTTCAAAAGTTTCAAACTTTCTTTACCATTAACCGCACACACAACTTCCATGTCGTGATTTTCTAAAATAGTTGCCAGAGCATAAACATTACGTACATCATCATCAACAACAAGAACATTTTTATTTTTCAGAATAGTTACTTTATCATGCACCATATGCAACATTTCACGTTTATTATCAGGCAAGTTAGCTGCTATTTGATGTAAAAATAAACTGATTTCATCAACTAAATGTTCTGGTGAATCGGCAGATTTGATTGGAATCTCTTCTGAACACTGCAATAATAATGCTTCTTCTTCGTCAGTTAAATCTCGATCAGCATAAACAACAATTGGAATTTTACAAGCTGGAACTTTCTTTTGATACATCTTTTTCAATAATTCACTACCAGTGTTTTGTTCAACATTTATATCCAAAATAACACAATCATAGGTCATTTCTAATAACTTTTGACAAGCTGTTTCACTGGTAAGAGATATTTCAATTTGCAAATCGTCATTTGCTACCAAGCTCATGATTTTCTGTTGATTTGCTTCATTATCAGCAAGAACCAATAATTTTTTCATTGTTTTAGCAAGAAAAGTTTCGATTTTTTGGAAAACTTCATCCAACTTTTCTATATTTATCGGTTTAATCAAATAACCAATTGCACCCAATTTTTTAGCATCCATGCTTTGGTCGGAAGCAGAGACAAAATGCACAGGAATATGACGAGTGCTTGGCTTATCTTTTAACTTTCGCATCACAGTTAAACCATCCATTTTTGGTAAACTTATGTCCAAAATTATTGCACTCGGCTTATGTTTTTCAGCCAATTTAAGACCAGTTAAACCATCTTCTGCTGATAAACATTTAAATCCCTTATTTTTAGACAAGTCTCTTAGGATATTAGAAAATTTACAGTCATCTTCTATCACTAAAATAGTTTTGTCAGTTGACAATAAATTATCTCTATCATCAGACCGTAAAACTTCTTTTGGAGATTGATATTCTTCCATTAATAAAGGTGGTTCTGATGTTGCTGTCTGAGAAATTGGTAAAGATGATTGTTTTTCAGGTAAATATAAAGTAAACGTGCTACCTTTTTCAGATTCACTTACCAAAGTCAATTCTCCGCCCAACAAACGAGCTAATTGTCGAGAAATAGATAAACCTAAACCAGTACCGCCGTAACTTCGACTTGTTGAACCATCAGCTTGTTGGAAAGCTTCAAATATATTTTGTTGCTTATCTTTTGGAATTCCAATTCCCGTATCGCTAACGCTGATAATAATGGTTTTACCTAATTCTAATTTATCTATATAATGAGGAATTTCAGTTGGATGCTGTACTATTAGTTTAACTTCACCTTCGCTAGTAAATTTCAAAGCGTTGGACAACAAGTTATTGATTATTTGCTTAATACGCTGACCATCAGTAACTAAAATATCTGGTATATCACTTGCGATCGTTAGATTGAATTCCACATTTTTATCATTTGCAATTGGGGCAAATTTTTGTTCAATTGAAGCAAGTAAATTGGGTAACGATATGTCTTCCCACTGTACTTCAACTTTGCCAGCTTCAACTTTGGACAAATCTAAAATGTCATTAATTAAAGTAAGTAAATCATTACCAGCACTATTGATAGTTTCAGCGTATTCAATCTGTTTTTCATCTAAATTGCCAGTTTTATTTTCTGCTAATAATTGCGATAAAATTAACAGGCTATTCAAAGGAGTACGCAATTCATGTGACATATTGGCTAAAAACTCAGATTTATATTTACTGGCTAATTCTAATTCCTTAGCTTTAAGAGTTATCGCAGTTTGGGCTTTTTCCATCTCTATTTTTTGTTGTTCCAGATCATTGGTACGTTCTTCAAGAGTTTCATTGGATTGGCGTAATTCTTCTTGTTGAGATTGTAGTTCTTCTGATTGACTTTGCAATTCTCCATTAGCTTTTTGTAATTCTTCTTGTTGAGTTTGCAATTCTTCTGTTTGTTGCCGGCTTCTTTGGAGTAATTCCTGCGTTTGAGAACGAGATTCGGCAGTGTTAATTGCGACTCCAATGACTGACATAATTTGAGTTAACAGTAATTTATCAGTTTCAGTAACGGTTTTAAAAGCAGCTAGTTCAATAACAGCTTTTAATTTACCTTCATAAATAATTGGTTGGATTAATAAATTATTAGGTAATGCTGTCCCTAAACCGGAGTTTATGTGTACATAATAGTCTTTTGGAACTTTGGTTATATGCAGTTGTTTTTGTTCTAAAGCAGTCTGTCCAACTAAGCCTTCACCAGTTTTAAATTCATGTTTAATTCCTTTCCGGTTAGTGTAAGCATAGCTACCAATTAATTTTAATTTATCCTGTTCATATATATAAAACATACCAACTGACATTTGTAAGTAATTAGCTAACAAAGCGATAACGTTTTTTGCTAACTGTGTCATATTTTGTTCACCGCTAACAACGTCACCTAATTGAGTTTGTCCAGTTTTTAACCAATCTTGAGTAGTGTTTTTACTAGTGGCTTCCTCTAATTTGATTGCTGCTGTTTCCAATGCTGTTTTAATTTGAATAAAGTCACCTTGATATTCGGCTTGAGCAGTTACAGTTTGACCTTTAGCTAATTTTTGCGAAATCTGTACTATATCTTCAACTACAAATTTTAAATTAGATAATGTGGTATCTAAAGAGTCTTTTATCTGCACAAAGTCACCGTTGTATTCTGTATTAGGTGTGACTCGTAAATCACCAGCTACTAATCCTTGGGACACTTTAACAACATCTATTATGACCTGACGTAAGTTAACTAGGCCAGTATCTAAAGACTGTTTAATTGGTAGTCCCTACAAACCGATGTAGGTATGTTATCATAGTATTTTATATCAAGATAAACACTTAATAAAGGTATTGGAATATATGTGCGAAAAAATTAATACAGAAATAATAATTTTATGTCCA
>JAUCGL010000286.1 GCA_030378105.1 Candidatus Halobeggiatoa sp. HSG11
CCCCAGTGATAATTTTAAAACAGAAGATGGAGAATCACCAAATTAACAGGGCTATTCGCCCTGTATCCCGACTTTCAGTCGCCATTCTCTCTAACCCACCCGTCTTTTAGCGGGTGGTTGTTTAGTACTTTTCATCCGTTGCGAAACGTAGAACACAACTGTTATAATCATAAATACCCCCCAAGAAACTCCAAAGGAAAACACTATGAAAAACATAACAAAATACCAAATTCTTACTTGCATGGTTTTGGCGGTAGGTAGTAAACAACGCATTGGTCCAGCCTCCTTTACCAGACAGTCAACCGCCAATAGACACTCAACCGTCCTCAGACGAAGCGATGCCATTAAGTTTTAAAAAATAACGATTATTAATCAATATGTTATAATATTGACTATTTAGCATAGCAAAATGACGTAGCTCAATAATTAATTAAAAATATTGGAGTATTTATTTAAGGTGCAATTTTTGTTTAACAGATGATTTGATATGTATAGTATTGATAATAAATATAAATTACTTAACTTAATGGCAGTGATGCACCAGCGTGGAAATTCAGTCAAGACGCACCAGCGTCCTGTTTTTCCATGTGACGCTAGTGCGTCAAAAATGGGTTACCACGCCGGTATGTGGGAACCAAAAAATCATTGATATTATTCTGGAAATTATATAATTCCGTTAATTCTGATTCAGATAGTTGATGAGTTTCGCAGAAATTTCATGATGTCTCGCAGCGGATGATGTCTATTGCATTTCGGCTTTTTTCTTAAATCTTTAACTAAAATTTGATTTATTATCAACTGTACATCATAATAAATCGACACCCGAATAAATTTAACAAAATAGAGATAAAAAATATGCTCACAGTCAAAGATTTAATGAGTCGAGAATTACACACGCTCAAACCAACAGATACAATTCAACAAGCTAGAGAACTTATGTTAGAAAAACGGATACGGCATGTTCCAATTATTGATGAAGATAGCAAATTTGTAGGCTTGTTAACCAAGCGAGATGTATTAGCTATATCAGTCTCAGCTTTAGCTGATATTGACATAAAAGAACGCAATGAACTTGAATCTCACGTTCCAATCAGTGAAGTCATGATTAGTGAAGTTGTTATAGCACAAGAAAATACTGCCTTAATTAAGGCGGCCAACTTTATGCTACAACAAAAACATGGCTGCCTACCAGTGTTTAAAGATGAAAAATTAATTGGAATTTTAACCGAATCTGATTTTGTAAGGTTATCTTTATACCTAATGAAAAAAACATCAGAATATCAATAATTTTGTTTAACAGATTCTGTTAAATCCTTTCATGTTAAGTACAAGGATAAGAACCTAATAATTTAATCAAAGAAGTATGTTCTTCCAAAACTTTTAAAGATTTAGCAACCTTTTCATCTTTTATATGTCCTTCGATATCAACAAAAAATACGTATTCCCAAATACCTTGCTGCGAAGGACGTGATTCAATTCTAGTCATATTAACATCATTTTTAGCAAATGGTTCTAATAAGTGGTATAACGTCCCAGATTTATTTGGGTTAGATAATAATAATGATGTTTTATCATTGCCAGTAGATGGAACATCTTGTTGGCCTAACACTGCAAACCGAGTAGTATTATCTACCTCATCTTCGATTCTGGAGGCAATAATATCTAATTGATAAATTTCTGCCGCAGTATAACTAGCGATTGCAGCAGCTTCAGTATCTTCCATCACCATTCGAGCTGCATCAGCGTTACTATTAACAGGAATCCGTTCCACTGATAACATATGAGTATCTAACCAACTACGACATTGCCCAAAAGATTGAGGGTGGGAATAAATTCTTTTTATATTAGCTAGTTCACTATTCGCCAATAAATGATGATGAATTGGTAATTCAATTTCCCCACAAATTTTCAATGATGTTGTAACAAAACATTCCAAAGTTTGATTGACTCCACCTTCAGTAGAATTTTCTACTGGCACAACTCCATAATCAGCTATACCAGCTTCTACTTCACGAAACACTTCGTCAATTGTTGATTGAGGCATATTTTGAACTGCATGACCAAATTTTTTATGCACTGCTGCTTGAGTGTAAGTACCAGCCGGGCCTAAAAAAGCTATTTTAAGTGGTTTTTGTAATGCTAAACAACTAGACATTATTTCCTGAAAAATTAATGTTAAGGTGTCATTTGACAATGGTCCTTGATTACGTTGTTTGACGTTACGTAAAATTTCAGCTTCTCGTTTTGGTCGATAAAAATCTGGATTTTTTTCTAGTGCATATTTTTCTCGTTTAACTTCTTCAGCTAAATTAGCTCGTTCAGTAATAAGCTCTTGAATTTTTATATCTATTTTATCAATTTGAGTACGAATATTAGTTAAATTAGAATTTGGCATTTATTTATATTTATGTAATTAAAGTTTTCTCAAAGTTTGAGAATAATTAGTTGAAAATCAATTAATTCTATTTTTTATTCTTTATCAGAGAATCAATTAAGAAAAACTTAACAGTGTTAAAT
>JAUCGL010000287.1 GCA_030378105.1 Candidatus Halobeggiatoa sp. HSG11
TTCATTAACAATTAATTATTCACAGTTAACCATTCACAATTAAATATACATATCAATTAGTTATAATTTATCCCGAACACCTATGCTTATCAATACATTAAATTCTATGTGTTGGTTTAGCTCTTTCATTATAATATTTTAAACTATTAATTTATATTTTACTAATTTCACTACCGTACATTTTAGCAAAAAGGTATATAAAGTAAGAAATTAAAAATGGTAATATAAAAATTTTTACTAGTTTCCAACTTAATAGTTAGAAACTAGCCTAATTTAATTAAGAATTAAGCATTCATAATTAAAAATTAACTCCGCCGATACCGCCGATCCATCACCGCAAAGAATCCTCCCAACGCCATCAACAAACCACCCAACCAAACCCAACGTACAAATGGCTTATAATAAACTCGCACACTCCAAGCATCATCACCCAAAGGTTCACCCAATGCAACATAAATATCACGAGTTAAACCCCAATCAATCGCAGCCTCCGTCATTGGCATCTGCTTAGTCCAATAAAAACGCTTCTGTGGATGCAAAGTAGTAACAAGCTCCCCATTTTGTGACACTTGGAAAGTTCCTTGTTCAGCATTATAATTAGGACCTTTGATAGTTTTAGTCCCTTCAAAAATGAAACTATAGCCACCTAATTCAAGCGGTTTATTAGCTTCCATCCGCACATCTTTTTCAATACTAAAAGCATTAGATATAACAACTCCAGCCACAAATACTGCAATCCCAATATGAGCGGTTATCATTCCATAAAAACTGCCGGACAGCTTACGTGTTTTTTTCTGGTCATCAGCTTTAAAAAACAGCCTATTTTGCCAATGCTGGATAGATAACAAAGTTATCCAAATAGCTACCGCAACTCCCGGAAATACAACTAAGCCATCTTCACCCATGATAAAAAATGGTAACGACAAGCCCAAAATTACACTGATAAACAAAATATAACGAGTTTTAACGAACAAATTGCTTAACTTATCACTTTTCCAACGCACCATTGGTCCAATACCAATTAAAACCATTAACGGTGCAATTATCCAAAAGAACACCACTGAAAAATAAGGGGGGCCTACCGAAATTTTACCCATGCCCAGTGCATCAACAAATAATGGATATAAAGTACCAAGCAACACAGCTCCACAAGCCACTATTAATATTATATTATTGACAAATAATAAAGTTTCTTTAGATAACATCTCAAAATGGCCACCAATTCCAACCGTTGGAGCTCGCCAAGCATAAAGCAATAAAGATACTCCAACAACAACTCCTAGAAAGGCTAAAATAAATACTCCACGAGCTGGATCAGTAGCAAAAGCGTGGACAGAAGTTAATACTCCTGAACGAACTAAGAAAGTGCCTAATAAACTTAAGGAAAATGCAATTATAGCTAATAAAACCGTCCAATTTTTGAAAGCTCCACGTTTTTCCGTGACAGCTAAAGAATGAATTAATGCAGTGCCAATTAACCAAGGCATAAAAGAAGCATTTTCCACTGAATCCCAAAACCACCAGCCACCCCAGCCTAATTCATAATAAGCCCACCAGCTACCCAAAGCGATTCCTAAAGTTAAAAATACCCAAGCAACCAAAGTCCAAGGTCGTGACCATTTAGCCCAAGCACTGTCAAGTTTGCCACCTAATAAAGCCGCAATTGAAAAACTAAAAGCTACCGAAAAGCCAACATAACCCATATATAACATAGGTGGATGTAATACTAAACCCGGGTCTTGTAATAGCGGATTAAGATCACGTCCATCCACTGGAACTTGAGCAAGACTAGCAAAACGGTCAAAAGGATTAGAAGTGAAAATCATAAACAAAAGGAAACCACAACTAATAAATCCCATAACAGCAATTACTCTGGTAGCTGTTATTTGTGGTAAACTACGACTAAACATAGCAACTGCTACAGTCCAAAATCCAAGCATCAAAGTCCATAGTAATAAAGAGCCTTCATGGCCACCCCAAACACTAACAATTTGATAAATAAGCGGTAATTCAGTATTGGAATGATTGGCCACATATAATACTGAAAAATCATTCGTAACAAAAGCATAGGTTAAGCAAGCATAAGCTATGAGCATAAATGTTAATTGGCCACTGGCAGCTGGACGTGCAACTGCCATCCAATTAGGGATTTTTTGGGTTGCTCCAATGAGTGGGAATATTGTTTGAACTAAGGCTAAACTTAAAGCTACTAATAAGGCAAAATTTCCAAGTTCAGGAATCATAATATTTGTGGGTTAATGTTTTATTAAATTTTTAAAGTAATATCTAACAACATGTTAAATATGGTATAATAAATTATGCTAAAGTTTCAAAAAATCAAATCATGGTTAAAAATAATTGTTCTACTTTTGGTTATACTGTTAATATCACCTTTATTACTAATATATAAATTAATCAATTGGTTAATAATAAGAACTGGACA
>JAUCGL010000256.1 GCA_030378105.1 Candidatus Halobeggiatoa sp. HSG11
ATAGCAGCGAACAAGCCATTCGTATGAGTACTATTTTTCGAAAAGTAACTAACGGTTTTCGTTCTGATTGGGGCAAAGACCTCTTTGCTAGTGTTCGTTCTGTTGTCAATACTGGTCAACGTCAAGGGTTCTCTGCTTTTCAATCCATTAAAATTGCACTCTCTCCTTTGAAATCTTTTTTTTCTTAATTTCAGGGGGGAGTGAGTAATTACTAATATTGTTTGTGAGCTTCACTCATCTGAAATTGCTGATATTTTAGAATTATTGCCAACTAAACAACGAGCTAAATTATGGCAATTAAAAACTATTAAACCGGGAAATATTTTACCTCATATCAGTGAAAATGTCCGCATTGAATTAATACTCGCCATGCCAGTTGCCAAAATAACTGCTGTTGAAAACATGGCGATTGATGATGCGGTTGATATATTACAAGACCTGCCAGATAAAATAGTAGAAAAAGTTTTTAATCTCGTCGCAATCGATCTGATACTGCAATAGGAGTTGGATAATTGAGCACAATAAAATAGGAAGATACAACAAAAGTAATAATAGTTGCCGCCTGAATTAAATAAGAAGCTTGATGGCTGATAACTTTGCTTTCTAACGCAACTACAGCAATTAATAACGAAAACTCACTTATTTGTCCTAATCGCACTCCCATTTCCAAAGATAAATCTGTTGTTTCCTTTAATTTAACCATAAGAAATCTGAACAATAAAGGCTTAACCAATAACATTGTTCCGGCCAATACTATTGCTGGAATCAAAACGGTATAAACAGTTCCTAGTTCCAATCCGGCTCCTAAAGTAAAGAAAAATATTATTAAGAAAAAATCTCGCAATGGTTTTAAACTTTCTGCGATAAACAATGCGATTGGGCTACTTGCTAATACAACTCCACCAATAAACGCTCCAATTTCATAAGACAATCCCATCGTAGCTGCCAATTTTGCCATTCCTAAACACCAGCCTATAGTTACTAAGAAAATATATTCTTGAATTTTATCAAATTTACTAATGACTTTAATCAAAATATACCGTTCAAATAAAATAGCAAAACCGATTAATATTGGTAAAGCAATAACTGATAAACCGATACTTACTAACGGTGAACTGCCACTATTCCAGCCTTGGACTATCAATAAAATTATGATAGCAAACAGGTCTTGTAACAACAATATACTCACCATCACTTCCCCAGCATGTCGGTGGTGTAAAACTGTGGTTGGCAAAAGTTTTAAACCAATTATGGTGCTGGAAAACATCATAGCGGAACCGATAAGTAAACTTTCCCACATGGCAAAATTAAATAGTCTACATATAACAAATCCCAACGACATAAAAACTAATGAAGTTATAACTGTTATCAGGGTAGTTTTGCGTACTGTGTGTATTAAATCTTGTGGTTTTAGGTTTAATCCTAGTAAAAATAACAAAAAAATAATGCCGATATGAGCAATTTCATTAATGACCACTGGGTTTTCTATCGCAGCAAAACCTGACGGACCTAATATAATTCCCCAGACAATGTAACCAACTATCAAAGCCTGACGAGCATATAAAGCTAAAGTTGCTAATATAGCAGAACCGGTAAAAATAACAAAAATGGAAAGAATAATTGGATCGTTATGCATGTTTGGTAGAATTTCCAACTATCAAAAGCTGGGAATGAAGAAAGGGTTTTCAGAGATTATGAAAATATTAAGCAAATCATGTAAGATTAAGGAATGTGCATGAAATAATTTCGATGATTTCAATCCCCCCCCCAGCCCCTTCACAAGGATGAGGGTTTCTATCAGAGGGATAGAGGTGATGATATTATTTCATGTACGTTCTTTTATCTTAAGCACCCATGGTGAAATCACGACGAGCCGAAGCAATAGTGATATTAAAACCAGCAACAACATCAAGCAAAGACATTAATGTGATAACTAAAAAAGTTGATGTACCAGCTATATCAAATAACATAAATTCCATTAAACAAGCAATAAATACAACCATTGATAATCCGTGTTCAACAATCGAAGCAGTACCTGTTTTGGTGGATTTAATTATTTCAAAGTATAAAATTAATACGGATGTCATAATAAGCACATCACCCCAAGTTGGAGCCCATTCAGCTCCAGATGGTAATGGTGCAAAAAAAATAGCAGTGGCATTGACACCAAAATCAACTCCAAAAAAAGCCATTGCATTGTAAACTATTAACATTATGAGAAATAATGGTATTATTGCCATTAATTTATATAAAGTAGACATATATATTCCTAATTGTTGGACAGCTTCTGGTTAATCCAGAATGTCAGTGGAAAAAATTTTAATTTATGTTTGCAGATTGTAGTATAACTATTATTTGGTTGCAAGTTATTACTATTTAAAGTCTCTGTTGATTTTGTTGTATACAATGATTCTTAAATTATGCATGGTTAATTA
>JAUCGL010000288.1 GCA_030378105.1 Candidatus Halobeggiatoa sp. HSG11
ACTATTTCAAGTGTGAGAGTTCGAGTTGAACATGCTATTTGTGGAGTCAAACGTTGCAGAATTGTCAAAGATAAATTGAGAAATTGGAAGCATAAATTCAAAGATTTTGTTATGGAAACTTGTTGTGGATTACACAATTTCCGACTTAGTTAACGACCATGGAACTATGAAACGGCTATCATTTAAATCGGTATAATGTCTATTAAATACATGTTAAATAAAGTATTTAAAATTATTACGAATACCTATGTTTTCTAGCTATTTCCAAAGTGTCAGGAAATTATAAAAATCAATTTGACAAATAATTCCCAAAATATTAAAATTCATGATTGCACTTAGGCTAGGGAGGAGCTCCCCGAAACGAATGGTAACCATAGAATGCCATTCTGCTTAAGTGTTCCTCATAAATATTCTATACTGCTATGGAGTGTCTCAATGACCACTCAACAATTAATTACCCGTGATTTTAACGGTGCTACAATTCGTCAGCGTTCTGATGGTTATTTAAATGCTACTGATATGTGTAAGGCTAATGGTAAGCATTTTAAACATTACATGACATGGAAAACCAATCAACTACTGAATTCATAAATACTTTAAGTTTAAAAGTCGGAATTCCGACCTTTAAAATTATTGAAATAAAATTAGGACGTTATGGTGGTTCTTGGATACATCCTAAAGCATCTATTCATTTAGCTATTTGGTGTAGCCCTTATTTTGCCGTTACAGTCAGTGAATGGGTTTATGAACTTCTAACCAAAGGCTCAGTATCCTTAGATTCAAAAATAGAAATTATCCCATTTGCTCAAACCAAAGCTAATGAATTAGATAAACTTGGTATAGTTGGTAATGCTAAACAAATTGCTCTCAATAACTCTATCAAGCAGCAATTTGGTTGTGATATATTGCAAATATTCGGTATCACATCCCAACCAGCCAAAATCCAACAAAATTTCTTAATCCCATCAGACATAGCCAAACGAACTGGTTTAAAGAATGCCAGACCAGTTAATGTTAAACTAATTGAACTTGGTCTGCAAACCAAACACCGTGACCATAAAAATCGTATTTACTACCAATTAACAGAAAAAGGTCAAAAATATGCTCAATATCAAGACTTTAATACTGGAAAAACAACTCGCCACAACATAAGATGGTACAAAACTGTACTTAAATTCTTTCAATCAATATTAAGCCCAGAACCACTTTTACAATTGTTTTAGATATTTTGGTGTATTTCCGCTTTGTTTCTATACGCCCTACGAGCTGAATATGTAGTGGTAAATCTCTTTAGAATATTTACTACTTTACGTTGGGCTATCATAGGTGAGAAATGTTTTGAGGTGTTGCTTAGTATACAGGATTGTTATTTTTCAAAAAAACTTCAGATAAGCCTGTACGTTTTCCAAGGAAGAAAGAGCTTCTATCTGTGGTACAACTATCTCGTAGTAAAGTAGAAATATCAACGAATGTTGTTGGTAAGATTTTAAGGCTGCCGGTGAAATCGGTGTCTGGTGCGTCAATGGTGATTTTTCCATCTATGCCTAGTTTGGAGGAAGCGTTTAAGATGCTGTTGCTTGATGGAATAAAGAGGTCTGATTTAACGTTGATGTTGCCACCTTGTTTATTAATAGCATTAGCCAAAATTTGACTTTTATTGAGAGTAATAAACTTTTGACTATTGATAGTCGCATTGCCACCACTTTGAATTGATTTTGTTAATATAGCAGCATTATTCATAGTCAATCTATCGTTAATATTAAGATTTATATTGCCAGCATCTCCTTTTCCTTGACTACCAACAGAAATAACTCCTCCATCACTCATAGTTAGGTATTTTGTTGTTAATGTTATATCACCACCAGTACCTTTTTTATTAGCAGAGCTATAAATCCCTCCCAAATACCCATCTTTAACCACAAACCTATTATCAGTATCAATTCCTCTTGTTGCGGTGATAAAAACTGAGTTTTCAGCATTTATGTTTATATTGCCAGCTTTACCAGTTCCAGTGCCTTCGTTACTGGCATCAATATCTGCACCACCGGTTATTTGTAAATCATTGACATTAATGAATATATCACCAGCATTGCCTTCTCCCTCTGCAAGGGTTTGGATGGTTGCTCTGTCATTCAATTCAAGAGATTGTGCGAAAATTTGAATAGTATTTCCGATTCCAGAAGCAGTACTAGCAATACCACTTGGATTTACAGTGTCATTTTGTTTTACATAACCATTTACATTTATTTTTTGGTAGTCCTGAATAAAATAGTGATGTATAATATGAGACCAAATTTCCAAAAACTAAACAACCACCCGCTAAAAGACGGGTGGGTTAGAGAGAATGGCGACTGAAAGTCGGGATACAGGGCGAATAGCCCTGTTAATTTGGTGATTCTCCATCTTCTGTTTTAAAATTATCACTGGGG
>JAUCGL010000289.1 GCA_030378105.1 Candidatus Halobeggiatoa sp. HSG11
TTTTTCTGCATACACTTCTTTTGAGTCCCTCCAAAATGAATTATTTAATATTTTAAAAAATATTGGTGATGAATACATTATTGAGTACACCTTATAAATGTTAAAATACTTTTGTGTATCTACATATATATTCGGGAAGTGCTATATATGGCGGATTATTGTCCAATACATTTGTTTTTTTTGATTTAAAGGAGATATTATGAAAAATTTAATTATATTATGTAGTTTTATGTTATGGTTTCCGCAGGTTTGGGCGGCGGCGATTCATTCGGTGGTGGCTGGTGGGAATTGGGATAGGAGTATATTATGTTAGCTGTTGAAGGGGTTTATCAAGATGGTTAGGTATTTTTACGAGAAAAAGTTGAGTTTACTCAGCAAGTTAAAGTTATTGTTACTTTTTTGGAAGAATCAACTGAAAATTTTGATGATTTTTTAACTGCTGCTCAAAGTAGTCTTGATTTTTGGGATAATACTTTTGATGATGAGGATTGGAATCATGTGTGAACCCGGTGATATTGTTTTAATTCCAGTACCATTTACTGATTTATCTTCACGAAAACGGCGGCCGGTTATTGTTATTTCCAATGAGGCTTATTAATCGGAAAATGATGGATGTCGTTGTTGTAGCGATGACTTCTAATGAGGTAGATTATAGTTTCACAATAACCTCATCTGATTTGTTACAAGGACAACTCAATAGACCGGGTAAAGTTCGTGTTGATAAAATTTATACTCTTTCTCAGTCAATTATTGTCAAAAAATTTGGACAGGTTAATACCAAAGTACTTGGTAAAATTCATGACTTATAGTAACATTCCTATATTTTCACACCATTAAAATTAATTATATTCTGAAAAATAAAATCTATTGTTTCGATAAGTGAATCAAATTTATGACGAAACTGCTTATTTCTACTTTGTCACCTTCCCATCCAATAAACTAACAGACTGATTTTCTTTAGTTCTTTGAGCGGAATCAATACTGGATTGACGTTTCCTATGACGAACATCCATCTGTCGCATAACCTCATCTGTGGTTACATCACGTCTAGGCAAAAAATGACTCAACAAAATACGAATGTCTGAACAGTAATGGTTTTTCCACTTTATGTTTTTGACGTTCTTCCAACATAAAAAGCATAACCATCAAACTCAACGCCATATGATGATGAAATCCCCGCCATTTTCGTACTTGATAGTCAGATAATCCACAAGATTGTTTACCATTTTTTATCGAATCTTCAACCCAATAGCGTTGTCCTTGCATGAAAGCAAGTCGTTCTTGAGATGTTTCTTTATCAGCATTGCTTAAACTGTATTTTATTGTTTTTGGAGAGTTTATTTCTCGTTTGATAATTTGCATGCCAATTATGTGCTTTCTCTTCTTCACCATCCCAAAGCCAAACTTGTTGATGCAAAATCTCTGCTGAAACAATACCTTTGGACAACTGTCTCGTATTTTCACTTTTTTCCACACATTCGAGGGTTGATGTTGCACAAATTCATCAACACGTATGACTTTAGTTTGTGCTTTTAACCGGCTTGGAGCTTTTCCTAGTTTTGATTTTCGTTGAGGAACAACAGGTTTTGGGTCTTCCAAATAAATTCGTTGGTCTGTAGTGTACATCTGCCATGAATGTCTCATTTTGAAAATCCAACATTCTCAAAAACGCTGGGTCTTCTCCATTACAGTCCATCAGAACCGACCCAATTATAGCGAATACCATTGTTTTTTGCCCGATAAATCATTTCCAATGCTTGTTCTTGTTTCTGCTTGAAAATAATTTTATCTTCGGGGATACCAGCATCCAAACAGCGTTGTTTATCATCTGTCCTACACTTCAGCTAACATATAATTGTTCATCTATCAATGTTGCTCGATTCCCACAAGCAAGTGTAATAAAAACAGCAACTTGATTATTATCTACTGTAACCTTTATTACCATTCCATTGGCGAGAAACACCAACTGATTTTTTACCTTTTTTCGCAAAGCCTGATTCATCAACAATCAAACAACTATCCTCTTTTCCACCCAATTGAGCGTCTGCTTCTTTGGCAACTTGATTCAAAACCTCCCTTTCATCCCAGTCAGATTCACTGATAAAGTGTTGTTACTGATTGACTATCTGTATCAGGTACTATTTCTGCCATATGCTCCATATTTTTTCTACCTTTTTCAGCCTGAATCAAACCTTTAATATACTGAAATAATGGTTTTTTCCGTGTATTTGTTTGACCAACAAATAGTGACGAAAATCGTACACAAAATTCTGTTAAATGTTTTGCTATGTCGTATAAATTTTCGGATGAATAATTTGCTCTTTGATATGTGTCATTTTTTTAGTCATAATAATTTGTTAAATTAGCCATTTTAACAATATTATATATATTTTTCAAATTGTTAA
>JAUCGL010000290.1 GCA_030378105.1 Candidatus Halobeggiatoa sp. HSG11
AGAATGATTAAAAAAGACTATGATGTTGGAATATCGTTGAGAATATATAATTACTCATTAAATTATAACATTCAAATTTTTTTGAACAACATATATTAAATAATTTACATATATAAACTAAATGAAATTTGATATAATACAATAGAATAGAATAGTTAAATAAACAAGAAAATTTTTTGTCTTTATGAATAAACTCTTTAATTTGAATTATGACATGCTCCTAACAAATTTTTTATCATAAATATGGCTGCTTTTGAATATATTGCTTTAAACAAAGCTGGTGATACTCGTAAGGGAGTATTAGAAGGTGATACAGCTCGTCAGATTCGTCAACAATTACGTGACTCGAATTTAACTCCACTCTCTATAAATTCAGTAACAACAGCTAAACGTAAACAACGTACAGTTATTGTCAATGCTACTGATTTAGCTTTAATAACTCGACAATTAGCAACTTTAGTACGAGCTGGTTTAGCTTTGGAAGAAGCCTTAAAAGCCATCTCGGAACAAACTGATAAGGCTAAACTGAAAAGCATGTTATTGGCAGTGCGTTCACGAGTATTAGAAGGCCATAGTCTAGCGAATGGTCTACAAGATTTTCCTAAAGTATTTCCAGCAGTTTATCGTGCTACAGTTGCTGCTGGTGAACAATCAGGGCATTTGGATTTAGTTTTAGAACGATTGGCAGAATATACGGAAAATAGACAATATATAAGACAAAAAACTTTGTTAGCTCTGTTTTATCCAGCTTTGTTAACCATAGTGGCTATCTTAGTTGTTATAGGATTATTGGCTTATGTTGTACCACAAGTAGTACAAGTATTTGCAAATATTGATCAGCAACTTCCTTGGCTAACTCTTGCTTTGATCGCCATAAGTGATTTTTTAAAAAACTGGGGAATACTATTATTATTTATTTTGATAATGGTTGGGATTGGGATACGTTATTTATTACGTTTTGAACAGGTATTAACTATTTTTCATACATTTTTGCTCCGAATACCTATAATTTCACGTTTAGAATTGGGTACTCAAATAGCACGTTTAACCCGTACTTTAAGCATTTTAACTGAAAGCGGAGTGCCAATGTTAGAAGCATTACGTATAACTAGTAAAGTTTTATCAAACCGTTTGTTACGCAAGGCTGTAGAAGAAGCAACTAATAAAGTAAGGGAAGGAAGTAGTTTGCACAATGCTTTAGCACAAAGCCGTCTGTTTCCACCGATGACAGTATATTTAATTGCTAGTGGTGAGGCAAGTGGTAAACTTGAGCAGATGTTGGAGCGTGCAGCTATTATGCAAGAACGAGAGTTGGAAAGTTTAATTGGAGTGATATTAAGTTTATTTGAGCCTATACTTATTTTGGTAATGGGTGGAATGGTATTAACTATTGTATTGGCAATACTTATGCCTATTTTTGAGTTAAATCAATTAATTAGATAAGATAAGATAAGATAAGGAAAGTTTCGTCAATTTATTGAGTTTTGTTTTACAAAGATTAGGACTTACACATTAACAAAAGTATTATAATATTAATCAGTCAATTAAAGCAAAGATGAGTTTCGCAGAAATTTCATGATGTTCATGGAACGTTCGTATTCCGTGAACTAATCAATTTCTCAGCGAAACGGTTATTACTTGTCTCGACACGTCCGGTCTCATTGAGTAACTCCACACTTAAGCAGCTCCGTCCCACTTCTTCAAATTTAAGAACTCTCACGCAAGTTACGGATTACTTGACTTTGGCTTCCCATGTATTGCAATGATTGATTAAAAATGCTTTTTGCACTCATTCCTCATGTTCAACTGCTCCCAAAGTTTTCAATGAGCTTTTTTGGGCTTTGGTTAAGCCTTCTGTACCGGTGATGTCCATGCCTTCGTATGGTCTGGGGGCTATCAATGTTTTCAATTAAGTCACCAGTTTTTACATCCCAAAATTTGATTGTTTCATCTTCGCTTGCACTTGCTATTATTTTTCCATTTAGGCCATTATAAGCAACGGAAAAAGCCAAAGTTAACAAGCTAGTAACTCGTAGGGTGGATAGAAGCAAAGCGGAAATCCACCAAATCTCTCTCCGTAATCAAAACCAACAATCTTAAACATGGTATAAGTTCAACATTTTTGGGTTTATTATTGGCTGGGATGTGGTGGATTTACGCTCTGCTTCTATCCACCCTACGTGCTATTAAATATTGCTTAAACTTTTAGCATATTCTTCAATATCTCCAAATTTAATTCGTTCATCTATTTTTTGAGCTTGTTTGAACTTTTGGTACTGTGCTCCAAGTAAAATTAATACTAGCAAAATGTTAATTAATAGTTTAAAATAGCATAATGGAAAAACTTAACCAATCAGAAAACTGCCCAAATTGTGAAAGCTCAGAAATAAAGATAATAA
>JAUCGL010000291.1 GCA_030378105.1 Candidatus Halobeggiatoa sp. HSG11
TAGGAATCAACTCAAAGCTTGTTGAACCATTTTTGACTGACAATTGGTTGATAAAAAAATCTTTTTCTATATTATTATTGTTACTAAATAAAAATGCTGGTGTTTGTCCTAAAGTATTGGATAGTTTTTTGACAGTTATTTGTTCCAAATCATTGTCGTAAATCCAAATTTTTTCACCATCGGCAACTATCAATTGTTCATAAGGTTTTTTATATTCCCAACGAAATTGATTTGGGCGTTGAACATACATTTTACCTTCTGATATTTCTAATAAATTACCTTGTTCATTAAAAAGACTTTGTTCAAACTGTCCTTGCATGGTATTCAGTTGTTTAAAAAAATCGTCTAATATTTCATTGGCGAAAACCAACTGTGGTGACAGACATAGCGATATGAAAATATATTTAATTACATTTTCCATTTTATACTGCAACCAATACTTGGAATTTGTTCTGAATTAACTTGCTGACCAGCGATTATCGCATCTAAAGCTTCACGAATATCTTTGCCATTAACAGTAGCGTTACTATGAGGTCTTGCATCATCTAATTGACCCCGATAGGCACATTTTAAATCACTATCAAATATGTAAAAATCAGGAGTGCAAGCAGCCTGATAAGCCTTTGCAACAGTTTGCATTTCATCAAATAAATATGGAAAAGGATAACCTTCTTGCTGCATCTTTTCAGGAGAATCGTCTGGATAATTAGCGACATCATTAGAATTAATAGCAATAAAAACAATATCTTTAGCCTGATAATCTTCAGCAAGCCTTATTAATTCTGGTTTAACATGTTTAACATAAGGACAATGATTACAGATAAACATTATTACTGTAGCAACGTTAGATTTTAAAACATCAAGCGACATTGTTTCGCCAGTAGCCGGATTAAGTAAATTAAAATCCGGAGCTTTAGTGCCTAATGGCATCATGTTAGATGGTATTGCAGCCATAATTATCCTGAATCTAGTTTAAAGTCAATCAAATTTTTCATTATAACATATAATATTCTTTTCTGTAAAGTATTGATTAGCAGTGGCCATACACTCAACTTAATTATAGTTAAGATTCTTATAAAAAAATTACTTATATATAGATTTAAGAGTATGATAATTGCAAGCAAGATATTTGATATACACTATAATACAGTTGAAATTCAAAAAAACGTTGAGTTATGAAGAATTAAGATGAGTTTGAAGTAGAAAGGTTTACTCAAAAAATTGATTTAGTTAATAAAAATAAATAAATATATCTTGATGAATGCAGCATTAAACTTTATCTATAATTCGAGAGTACAGGGAGAAAAAGTAGTAGGTTGGGACAAGTGGCAACGTAACCCAACATTTTTGACCATTAAGTCGGGTTACGCTTCGCTAACCCGACCTACCCGGCTAATTAATAATTTATGTGTTTGTTTATATCATAATGGTTGGTTTCACGTTGTTACACCGCCCTTATCGTGGCTAGTTTAGTATATCCATTTTAATTAACTTGAACAGTAACATGTTTACCTGTTTTTTCTAACATATCAACCAAAGCGTCAATAGTAAACTTACCTAATTTACCTCGCATAACATCAGAAATTCTTGGCCGACTAACATGTAACAAATAAGAGGCTTCTTCTTGTTTAAGATTTTTATCTTTAATCCACTCACTTATTTGACACATTAACTGGGCTTTAATTTTTAATTTTGTTGCTTCTCTTGGTTCAAAACCTAAATCTTCAAAAATATTATCATTTTCTGAAGTTATATGAGAAACAGTTACATCAATATTATTCATAATCTTCCTCATTCATAATTGCATTATATCTAGTTTTTGCTATCTCAATATCTTGAGGCCGTGTTTTTTGAATCTTCTTTTGAAAAGAATGAAGAACGTAAAGTTTATTTGCAAATTTAGCAACATACATAATTCTATAAATATTGCCACTATCACTTATACGTATTTCTTTAACCCCGGAACCGATTTTTGGAAAAGGCTTCCAATTTTCTGGTTCTAGTCCATTTTGAACCCTGTGGAGTTGGTATCCTGCTTCTTGTTTAACATCATTAGGAAATACAAGTAAATCTTTATAGCTTGTTCCAACCCAATAAATTGGTTTTTCTTTAACTCACAAAAAGAATGTACTAAATTTTATACATTTTGTCAATAGAGTTTTGCTAACACCGTTCTTGAGCCGCCGATAGGTCGGTCTTCAAGATAAACATAAGAATTAAGGTGCATGACGCTATCGCTTATGCACCCTTGTATAATAGACCCATGATAAAAAATTAAGAGCAAAAGATTAAGAAAATGTAGGTCGGAGGTCGTTGCACCCTGAAGCCAAAGAGCTTGTACGTAGATAGGCC
>JAUCGL010000032.1 GCA_030378105.1 Candidatus Halobeggiatoa sp. HSG11
AATTGGTGAATGAAAAATGGTTAATTATTAATGATTTTGACTTTCATTAACAATTAATTATTCACAGTTAACCATTCACAATTAAATATACATATCAATTAGTTATAATTTATCCCGAACACCTATGAGGATATTCCTACTGTTGATTGATAATATTGAATTTACTATAATTATCTATCATTTTAAGTACCTAACTAACCAGCATTCTAAACTATGCTAACTAAAAAAGTCAAGGATACTGGTGAAACTTAGCATTATAAAAATATATAAATAAACTAAATTAATAACAAAAGTTAAACTTAAATTGCGTTCTTCAAAAATTGGGTAGTTCTAAATAAAGTAGTGATAGTTTCAAAAAAACTGTTAGATTTTAAAGGTCTAACAGGCTTAACACTACACATTGCAGGATTGTAAAATTTCAATCAATTGTTAAATTTGCCCAATGAGGCTTTGCTTAATAAGGAACGTGCATGAAACAAGTTCCACAATATTGAATAAGACCTGATCAGGTTTCCAAAACCTGTCAAGTCTAGTTGTCGATTTTATGCCGATTCCTTATCAATTAAGATAATATATGAACTTGCATAACTTCAGTTCCTTATTTAGTTGGCTTCTTAGGCTGACATTCTGGTACTTTTTCAATTATTAAAACTGTACTGGACTCAACAATTTTTAAACAAGATTCAGCGACATCAGCCGGAATAATATAATATTTACCGGGTTTATCTGGAAATTTAGCACTAAATGTCATGCCAACCTCAGCTTTAGGTAATTCTTTACAATATTCAACCTTTTCAAATATTGCGGTACAAGTTTTAGCCTGATCTACAACTAGATTTGTTGAACTATCAGTACCATCACAACCATCTTGCCAACCAGTAAATATTGAATTTTCATCTGGAGTAGCAGTTAGCATTATTTCAGTTCCATCAACATAATTACTGCTGCAATTGACTCCACAATCAATTTTATCAGCAACTATTTGCCCATTTCCATCACCAATTTTATTTACTTTTAACGGAAATTTAGCTTTAAAATTGGCTGTACAAGTTTTCGCTGTATTCATAGTTACAGTTATCACCGGATTATTACCGTTACAATCTTGGGTCCAACCAATAAAAACTGAATTAGAATCGGGAGTTGCAATTAATTTCACCGATTTATTAATAGCATAAGACTCATTACAGTCCATTCCACAGTTAATATCCGCTACAACATTTTTTATCAATCCATTTCCGTTACCTGATTTAGTTACAGTCAAAGGGATTTTTACAGTAAATTTTGCGGTACAAGTTTTATCAGCATCCATAATCACAGTTGTTGAAGGATTATTATTAGCCGGCTTGATTACAACTGGTTTAGCATTATTTTCATCATTTCCAAATCCCCAAAAGTCTTTAAATTTACCTATAACAGTTTTATCTGATGATTGATTTTTCTGTGTATTTGTAGATTTATTTTTAATACAATCACCTTGCCAGCCAGAGAAAGTAGAGTTTTTATCTGGGGTAGCAATTAACGTAACAGTTGAACCATTATTATAAATTTCATTGCAATCCGTTCCACAATTAACACCCTGCGTGGTACTGTGAACTTTACCGTTACCAATTTTACCAATATTCAACTGAAAGCGTTTATCAAATATAGCAGTACAATTTTTATTAGCATCTATGGTTATGGTAGCGTTTTTATTGCCTTCGCAATCACCTTGCCAACCAGAGAAAGTAGAGTTTTTATCTGGGGTAGCAATTAACGTAACTGTTGAACCATTATTATAAATCTCTTTACAATCTGTTCCACAATTAATACCCGGTATGGTACTGTGAACTTTACCGTTACCAATTTTACCAATATTCAATTGAAAGCGTTTATCAAATATAGCAGTACAGTTTTTATTAGCATCTATGGTTATGGTTGCATTTTTATTGCCTTTACAGTCACCTTGCCAACCAGTGAAAGTAGAGTTTTTATCTGGGGTAGCAATTAACGTAACAGTTGAACCATTATTATAAATCTCTTTACAATCCGTTCCACAATTAACACCAGGTGTAGTGCTGTGAACTTTACCGTTACCTATTTTACCAACATTCAACTGAAAGCGTTTATCAAATATTGCGGTACAGTTTTTATTAGCATCTATAGTTATGGTAGCGTTTTTATTGCCTTCACAATCACCTTGCCAGCCACCGAAAGTTGAGCTTTTATCAGGAGTAGCAATTAACGTAACAGTTGAACCATTATTATAAATTTCATTGCAATCCGTTCCACAATTAACACCCTGCGTGGTACTGTGAACTTTACCGTTACCAATTTTACCAATATTCAACTGAAAGCGTTTATCAAATATAGCAGTACAGTTTTTATTAGCATCTATGGTTATGGTAGCGTTTTTATTGCCTTTACAGTCACCTTGCCAACCAGTGAAAGTAGAGTTTTTATCTGGGGTAGCAATTAACGTAATAGTTGAACCATTATTATAAATCTCTTTACAATCCGTTCCACAATTAACACCAGGTGTAGTGCTGTGAACTTTACCGTTACCTATTTTACCAACATTCAACTGAAAGCGTTTATCAAATATTGCGGTACAGTTTTTATTTTTATCCATAATAACAACAATATTATTATCTCCACGACAATCACCTTGCCAATTCACGAAAGTAGAACCAACTTCTGGAGTAACAATTAACGTAACATCTGTACCATGAATATAGTCTTCTTTACAATCCAGATTGCAATCAATTCCCTCTGGAATGCTATTTATCTGTCCATGACCTTTTTTATTGACCTTTAATTGAAACAGATTTTCAAATATTGCAATACAATTTTTATCAGCATTCATAGTTATAGTTGCATTTTCATTACCATAACAATCATCCTGCCAACCTATGAAAGTAGAGTTATTATTTGGAATAGCAATTAAAGTAACGCTGGAACCATTATCATAAAACTCATCACAATCTACTCCACAATTCACGCCCGGAATAGTGCTATGAACTTTACCATTACCAACTTTATCAATTGTTAATTGAGGTCGCTTTTCAAATATAGCAGTACAGTTTTTATTTGCATCCATTGTTACAATTATATTGTTATTTCCACGACAATCACCTTGCCAGTTCACGAAAGTAGAACCAACTTCTGGAGTTACAATTAAAGTAACATCTGTGCCATCAGTATAACTTTCTTTACAATCTGTATTACAATCAATCCCATCTGGAATACTGTTTACCTGTCCATGACCTTTCTTATTAACTGTTAATTCAAAATCAGAAGGCCCTCTTGCATCTGTCAACAAAATATTGTCAAAATACGCATCACCAGCAATTCCACGAGCATATAAATAATCCTCTAACATTAATACAAAATCAGGAAAATCAGTTGCTGATAAATCAACTTTGTAATGATTCCACTTACCGTTATCTTTCAAAAACTTGTATTGGTCACCTCTATAAATAGAATAACTCTTTTTTGTACCACCTATCCATCTATGATTTGAAGGACCTGGTCCCGGATCAGTATTTCTGCTATAACCAATATAACCACCGTTACCCTCTCGACTTTTACGCACTGGCATACCGAGATAGTCAAATTCCAGTATATAAGGTTTGTTAATCGGAAGATTGCTGATAATCGTTTTGGTGTAAATATCACCTTCAATAACTTTTTTGGTAAATGTAACCACCTTACCATGTCCACTATTAAGCGGATCGTTTACAACTTTTGCAGTTGGAACAGAACCATTTTTTCCAGTCCAATTGTTTAAACCTGTTTCAAAATCATCAATAAACAGTGTTTCAGCATGAGAAAATGTGGCCCATAAAAATATGCTAATAGCTATACATAACTTATTCATAAATATTTCCTGTTTAAATATATTATAGTTTTTCAGATAAATAATTTCACTTAAAACCTATGAGGTTTCCAAAACCTCGCAGGTTTCACACGAATGTATTTTTCTGAACGTCTATATTTGATTATTTAAAGTGTTAACTTGATAGTCATAATAAAACTCCATCCAGTAATCTTATATTATAGTTACATTCCCATAAAAATACATCATAAAAATAAATTAATATATAGGGGGCAGAAAAGCTCTCACTTATCCGCTTTCTGAACCGTCAATGCTATTTGCCAAGGGCAACCATAAAGGATTGTCCCTACATTATAATAATGATTTGTAGGGGTAATCTCTTGTGGTTATAGTAACATTCCTATATTTTCACACCATTAAAATTAATTATATTTTGAAAAATAAAATCTATTGTTTCGATAAGTGAATCAAATTTATGACGAAATTGCTTAATATAACGTTATAACTGAATCCTATTTGTGTTCAATTGGATTGAGTTCTGGTGAATATGCAGCATAACAATCAATAAATAACATCCAGCTTCTCCAATCAGAGATTCGGTTTCAATTGACTTGTGGAAAGAAGCATTATCCATAATAATTATTTGTCCTGATATAAATAGCTGGTAATAAACATTCTTCAAGATAAACAGCAAAATAAATCAGCATTCATAGTACCTTCATACATTGCGTGGAGCAATAATTGTATGCCCATTCAATGCTGCAACTATATTAATATTTTTTTCACGTTTTCTCTTGCAACACCCGAATACTTTTTCTCCTTGTAGGAGCCCAACCATAATCTCGAATAATAGATAAGGCTTAATACCAGATTCATCAAGATATATACATTCATTTTTATCAACTAAATCAAATTTTTGATTGTATTTTTCTACTTCAAGTTCATCTTGTTCCTTATAACGAAATGTTTTTTTGCAGCTAATGCCAAGTTTGGCTAGTGCTTCACGTAATCGCTGATTGCGTCACATCAAATGTTTGTGCATATTCATGTTGAAACCAGTCTGGATGTTCCGATACTTGTTTCTTCAAAGTTGCCAAATTTATCTTTGTTGGTTGTTTACCCAAAATTGGTTTGGGGAAAAATCCCCCTGTTTCTTTAAATCTTTTCACCCATTCTTTCATTGTGTTGTACTGTATATCGAATATTGTAGCTTGCACTTCTCATACTATTTTTTTCTTCAATAACGAAATCTATTGCACGTTTTCTGAAATCTATATTATAACCCATATATTTACCTATAATTTGTTTTTATGATGTGTTTTTATAAGAATGTTACTATAATAGAGAAATGTTTGAGAACTTGGGAGACCCTGTATGTCCCTTTTGGTTGTCATTTTGGTATATAGTTATTGAGTCACGTACAGAGAAACCTTGACACAGATATAAGCTAGAACCTAATATGCCAACTAAAAAGGTAAGTTTACCCAACCATATAAGCACTGCCATTAAGTTAAGGATATTGATTGGGGTAACCACAATAAATAACCCCTACAAATCATCATTTAACGTAGGGACAATCCTTTATGGTTGCCCTTAACGCAAATGGCAGTGACCCCTACCCTGCTTATAGTGAAAATATCTAATTCATTCCCCCTGTAACATCTTGCCAGTTCCCCATGCCAAAGCATAATTATGAATATCTTGTACCCATTCGGTCAATGGTTGCGGAATCCAATCCAACGGGTGCATTGGAATTGTTCCGGTACGTCCTTCAGAATCCTCTAACTCACAATATGGAGTATGCAAAGGAGCTGCTGACCAAGCCCTAAGCGGATTGCGTACCACTGGAATACCAGCAACACTTGCCATCGCAATTGCTTCCACAGTATTTAAATACTTTGATTTACCATGCCTTATCTCAATATCCGCAGTTGTAGTCGGGTCTAAAATAAAAGCATCAATGCCACTTGGGCCGGGAGTTACAATTAAATAATCTGGATGAGTTTCAGTTACTTCCTTACACACAAAACCACTCGGATGACTATGCCGACGTGACAAACGTGGCTCAATCCAAATACTGAGTTCAACATCAGCTTTATACAAACGTACCTCACCACCTAAAAACAACGCTCCAGTTGGATCATCATGCCATACCCAACCTAAATTTTTAAAAGTTGCCAATAGTTTAACTCCACACCAACGCTGATATAAATAAGGAGTATCCGCAATTTCTACAGTTCCATGTAATAAATTATGTAAAAAACCGGGTAAATATTCTTTTGGTTGAATTAATTGTTGAGCAAATCGCCTTAAACGTAGCCATGCTTCCGAATGTGGATAAGGATTTGGCAAATGTGCAGAAGGTACTAATCGCATTCGCACAATACGTAATAAGGTTGCTTTAGCATGTTCTAGTTTATTTTGAGCTTCATTTAATCGTGAACGCATATTAAGCAAAGTTGCACGGTCATTTTGAGCATAGCTTGATTGGCCTTGTTGAGTTAATAAAGAATCATCAATATATTTTATAGTTCTGGTATATACTTTTTCTAAAGCCATCTGCTGTAAATTTAATAAGTGCATTAACCAGCGTAATGGTAAAATATTAGTTTCTGATGTTGGTAAAAAATTAACCCAACGAGATGGTAATAAACGTTTAGCTGAATCTAATTGATAGTCACTTGCTCGACGTGAAAACACGGCTCCTTTTGGTGAAGGCGTGTAACTTATCATAACTTTATGAGTAGAGTCTGTTGTTTGTAATTCACTTACTAATTGAGGTATTAATGCGGTTAAAAATTCTATAGATTTTAATAAAGCAGTTGTACTTGCTACAGTTCCCATATCGGTAGAAACTTGTTGAGTAGCATGTAAACCGGGCAATAATAATTCTGAGGAAAATGTTTTTAAATCATCAACTAACTGTTGGATAAATGGATTCATAAATAATGCCTTAATTAATTGTTAAGTTTTATGCCATTCTACACTAGTGTTTGGATTTATAGAAATTCTTAATTAATTTTAATGATTGTTCGAGATTGCTGTGATCATCGTTGCAATCCGTTGGTATTAAAGTTGGAAGGATGTTTAAGATATTGGTAGCATTAGCTAAATTATTGGGGTAGCCAAGCTTATTTAGAACAATTAATATTGAAGGAATAAAATTAATAAAAATATTTTTTCATCAGAATTAAAAAACGCCGAAATACGATTCGTATCCCGGCGTTCCTAAAAGTTCAAGTATTCTTAATAATAATTATCGAATTATCATCAATACTACTTCTTACCTTTTTTGCCTTTTGGAGCTGGTGCTGGTTCAGAAGAACTAGCTACTGGAGCTGGGCAACTAGCAGGACGTATAATCTTTGCTGTATCACCATTTTTACCAGTTGAAGAAGTATTATTGGATACGTTCAAGTGAACTTGTACATCTCCATCCTCAAGTGGGAAAGAAGCTTCATAACCAATAGCTCTACCAGTGTTATCTTCAACCCATGAGAAGTTTGAATCGCCACCTTTAACAACTTTATTACTATTACCGCCAATAGTTACCCAAGCATCATCATTACTTTTTTCTGCTTGATAAGGAGAGTTTTCTAATACAAGAACATACATGGTATTAGTTGCACAGTCATAGCGTGAATACAAGTCAGACAAATTAACTTTACCGTTACCAGCACAGTTTCCATCTGAACCAACGCTACCAGCAGTACACATATTAGCAGATAAGTCTGCATTTAAATCCCATTCTGCAACATCACCATCAACTGTAGCAGAACCTTCACTTGGATTAATTTGAGCAACATAATCTGTATCTTCAGCTACTGGAGCTTCAGGTTCAGGAGTCACTTCAGGTTCAGGAGTCACTTCAGGTTCAGGAGTCACTTCAGGTTCAGGAGTCACTTCTGGTTCAGGAGTCACTTCTGGTTCAGGAGTCACTTCTGGTTCAGGAGTTACTTCTGGTTCTGGACAAGATTGTGTATCCATAGGAGCTGGTAAAGTATTTACCATAGCAATACCATCATTAATACATTCGGTAAATACATATGATACAAAATCACCTTCCATATCAGCAGTTTTAGTGAAACTAAATCCAAAAGTATATTTACCAGTTTGTCCCGGTAAATCAAGTCCCATATTTGTTAATTCTGTTCCAGTCAAACGAGTGTAATCATCACCGGCAACCTTATTTCCAGAATCAATTTCTTGTGGAACACTACGTGATGCTGTCCAACTAAAGTAATCATTACGGATAGGTAAATCACCTAAGTTACCACGGTTGTATTTCTTAAATTTAGACCAACCAGAATTCTTCTTAGTAACATCTTTGAATTTTGTTACTTCATATAAACCAACACCAGCGTTAGCTCCAGAATCATTATCAGGTGCAAAGTGAACCGCATACTTAGTACCATTGAAGTCAAATACATAGTCAGTGAAGTTAACATTTTCTCCCTTATACATCAGAGGGTCTTCTGGACTCATATTTGAGTTAATAGCCACAGTTATTGTATCACCATCTAGCTTAACAGCAGTGCTATAAATTTCTAGCTTCGAATTACCAGTTGCATCACCAACATAATCTTTAGCGTATAACCAATCACTGGTTGGTTCTTCAACTTCGCATTCTTCAGGCTCTGGTTCAGGTTCAGGTTCTGGCTCTGGTTCAGGCTCAGGTTCAGGCTCTGGTTCAGGCTCTGGCTCTGGTTCTGGTTCAGGCTCTGGCTCAGGTTCTGGCTCAACTTCCTCGACTGCACCACAGAATTGGATATTAGAAATATCTGGTACATTACCACCACCATTAACTGGAATACTTGTATTAGCAAATGCTTCACCTTGAGCAGAGCTAGGTGCATAACTACCAGTATTAGTACCACCTTTCAAAATAACATAACTAATATCAGCAGTTGTTGTACTCCAAGTTCCGCCAGTTGCATCGCCAGTTATCGTAATAGTATCATTATTAGCTTCAGGTTTTTCAAATACATAACTACTACCATTCCATTCAAATTTAGCTATTAAATTACTATCATCAGGACAGGAAGAAATTTGTGGAGGAGGTGATGGTGGAACTGTATCATCAACACAAGCAGCAACAGCTTCTATATCAGTATATGGTCTAATATTGCTACCATCTATATTAGAAACTATTTCAGTATCTATATCTAATTCATATAATTGTGATGAACCATCTACTATTAACAATAATGTTCCATCATTATTAGGAAGCATTTCAACAGTTTCAACATTACCGCCTAATCCTTTACCACCTAATGGACCTACAATTGCACCATCAACAGGAGTATAGACATAAACCTTATCTCCATTGGCATAATAAATACTTTTGCCATCATCACTCCACGAAAGGTCTTCAATAGTAGAAGTATATCTTTGCCGTTTTTTTGGAGTATCATTTGCCATACAAGCAACAAAATCATCAGTAGAATATGGCATTTCTAAAGTAGAATTAGCTGGATCAGCAGCATTAACTCTAACTAATCCGCATTCTTCTGACCAAGCCCATAAACTGTCATTAGTTGGATTAAATGAAAGAGCAGATACTTCAGTACCACATGATTTAGTACCTCTTACATCAAAACAAATATCACCAATAGCTTGAACTGAACCATCAGCAGTACTTATCTTATAAAGATGACCAGCTGGAAATCCACTTGGATCATCGCCCGAAGAACCATAAAGTTCATGAGCAGCATTCATATCCAAACCTTCAATATCATGGCCTGAATGCATTGGACCTAATGGCGTAACTGCATATGTATTACGATCAATTGTGACGAATTGGGAATCATTTAAACCTTCATCATGAACACCATAAATAACATTACAGTCCGCAAAAGCATTCATAGCGGCAGTCATACTACCAACTACTAAACATTTAAGTATTGCTTCTTGTAAAGGATTTCTTGATAATTTACGCATTTTATTTACTCCTTTTGACTTATTCAAATTTTTTAAACAAAAACTTAATATCTGAGTATTCAGATTATTAATATAAATTAATTATGTGACTAGCTATATACATTAAAATTTTAAAAATTAAAACTATTTTAGTTGTAATATGCTAAATTCATGCCAATTTTACATAATTGATTTTATTTGATATTTAAATAATAATTTCGCAAATTACAACTTTAATTACAATTTCAATTTGCAAAAGAAAAATGCTGAAGATAAAAATATTACCATTCAGCATTTTTGATATGTATTATAGAAATATAATTCGTTAAGGAACTGTGAGCAAAAGGATATAAATATTATCAGTGGAGTAGGTTTTAAGTAGGGGGTAGTTCTAGCCTGTCGAAAAACAGCTTTTATTCTGTCTTAAAATTTCCCGTTTTGTGATTTTTAAAGTACCATAGGTTTCACCTATGGCTATTCATGTTTCACCCCTTCGGGGTTGTTCAAATCCTGAAAGGATTAAATGTGAATAGCCACCGATGAAATCGGTGGAATATATTAAGTCCCACCATAACTTTCAATTTTCAACTTTCAATTGTTTGCTATCCATAAATTGGGATACAAAAATTAGTCAAAATAGCTGTTTTTCGACAGGCTAGGGTAGTCCTGCAATATGTAGTGTTAAACCTACTAGTTTTTTGAAACCTAGTAGTTTTTTTGGAGTAGCCACTACTTTCTATAGGACTACCCACTTTTTTATCTGGTTTTTTGGCGAAGGTATTATTATAGTAAGGGATTATTTTATATACATTCCTTAACATATTTATAAATAACAATTAACTTCACATCTATTACAAGAATTTTCTGTTTTTAAAATTGTCGGCAATTTACATTCTTGACAGAACAATTTTTTTAAAGTTTGCATATAATTATCGCCATTAAGAGCAAATACGCAACGTCGACAAATAAAATCTTGCGGAGCTTCTTCTTTGTTTGTTATCCAACGCCGCATTTGATTTATTTTTTCACCTTGATAAATTTCTGTCACTGTTAAATCGTCAATATGGCCTAGTTTGTATTCTCCGAAATAATCCTGACAACATAAGATTGCGTTTCCATCCGCCATAAAATGTAACCACTGATTTTGTCTAGCCATAGAGCAACCTTGTAATGTTTTATAATTAGGTCGTTTTGACAAGACTTGCGTATCCTTACCAGCGTAATCTGCAATGGGACTTAAGAGAAATTTAATTTGATTAAAATCGGCAAATTGTTTGGTGATCATTTGAACATTATCAGCATGTTTTTTATCCAAAGCTCCTAATATTAATAGTGTTATTTGCTGATTATCAACTTGAGTAAATAAATAATTTAATTGTGGAATAACTCGTTTTAAATCTTTACTGCCTCGATCTTTAGCATATTGTTTAGCATCTATAGTCGATAAATTAATAGTAAAACCAGCAACTTTTAATTCTAACAATTTATCAGTTAAATCTGGAGTTAAACCAGAACCATTAGTGCAAAAAGATACTGCAAAACCGGCTTTCCTTATTAATTTTACTTTTTCAATTAGTTGCTTATCATAAGTCGGTTCATTAAACCCACTAATAACGATAGTTTCAATATCATAAGGTCGTAAACCAATTAAAATTTTTTCTAGCCTTGAGATTGACAGTTGACTTTTAGGACGTTTAGACTGTGACACCGGACAGAAGTAGCAACGTTGATTACAAGTTGTAGTTGTTTCAATTTGAACGTATTTCATAGACAATATGTTAAGTTAAAATAATTCAAAGATTACCATATATCTAATAATCAATACAACATTGCTATGAAACTATCAGGTGTTTCTGTTAACCAGTTTACATCAACACTGTCTATTTGAACCTTTCCCATTCAACGACCTCAGTGCCTAAATCCTGATTCAGACAAAAAAGGAAAACTTAAGTCCACACAACACAAAAACCAATGTTGCCGTACATAATGACTCACTGCCATTTGCGTTAGGGGCAACCATAAAGGATTGCCCCTACGTTAAATGATGGTTTGTAGGGGTTATTTCTTGTGGTTACCCCCAATCAATCCCCTTAACTTAATGGCAGTGACATAATGACTGGGTTGCTCCCATTATAGCAATTATAAATGATTAATGATTAATTATTAATTAAATTCTACAAAAATATGTAACATCTCATTATCCTCAGGTAAATCCAAAAAAAGTGTATAATAGTAATTATGAAAACGCCAAAACCATCACAGCCAAAAATAAGCGATAAAGAACGCAGCCCAGTTAGTTGACCAACTACTGGAAATGATAGCATGGCAAAATGTGAAAATAGAAGAACTAGAAAATCTGGTACTGAAATTAAAAGGCGAAACAACCAAACCAGAAATAAAACCCAGCTACAATGGACGAAAAAACAGATATTGCTGATGACAAAGAAGAAGAGACAGATAAAAAAGAAACTAAGAAAAAAGGTCCCAAACGTAAAAAAACAGTAGAATTGCCAATTCACAATACAGAAATAATAAAACCAGATAATATCCCAGAAGGTAGCAAATTCAAGGGGTATACTGATATTGTTGTGCAAGATTTAATTATTCAAATAAACAACACTTGCTATCGTCTAGCACAATATGAAACACCGAATGGTCAATATATAACAGGCCAACTTCCCGAAGGAATTCGTGATAATCATTGGGGAACAGACCTACAAAGTTTCATCCTATACCAATACCATCATCAACATGTGACTCAACCGTTGTTATTGGAACAGTTGCACGATTTGAATATAGATATATCCAGCGGTCAATTGAGCAATTTGTTTATGCAAAAAACAAGACATATTTCATAACGAGAAGAACGAAATTTTAAGCGTTGGTGTGGCAGTGTCTCAAGTCCTGCATACTGATGATACAGGAGCACGTCATGCGGGTTACAATTGGTTATTGTACTCATATTAGGAAATGAGCTATTTGCATGGTTTGAAAGTACAGAATCCAAAAGCCGAATTAACTTTCTATCCTGTTTGAGTCAAGGCGTTGAACAACGTTATGTACTCAATGAAGGAGCCTTGGAATATATTGAACAACAAAAATTTCCCAAATCTATTCTAGCCAATTTAAATAAAACTCATCAAGAGTCTGAACTGAAAGAAGAAATACAAGCCAGATTTGAAGAGCCTTGCCGTACTGAAACTTGTTATGAAAGTCTTAATCAAGCACGCAAAGCGAGTAAGGAAAAAATCAGCATGAACTGCTGAGAGTATTGGAAAAGCCTTGGATTCCAGTAACACAATTATTCTCAGTGAACGAGATATTCGAGATTATGTTAAAAAGCGAAAAATCAGCGGCAGCACTCGTAGTGAGGATGGCCGAAAATGCCGAGATACTTTTGCCAGCTTGAAAAAAACTTGCCGAAAACATGGCATATCATTCTGGCATTATCTTCAAGATCGAATATCTGGTACTGCACAAATCCCTCCTTTACCTGAACTGATTCTTCAGGCTTCTACCTGTGAGTAATGAGAAGTTACAAATCATCCTGCAAAAAAGTGGCAAGTTTGTCTTGCACACCAATTACGAGATTGCAAATATGCAATTGATGCTGGTGACAAAATATTTGCTCTAGAAATGAAAAAACTTTTCATAACGAGCTTTCGCAATACACAAGCGACGAACGAAGTTGAAAGAAAATACTCTCTATCAATATCGGTGTGATTTGAAACGCCGCCTTGCACAATGTTTGGATATTGAACCCACACATAAGGACGGTGTTCGTCTCAAAAAACGTTATACCAAAATTCAAGATAGTCTATTCCTATTTTTGGAAGATGCTTCTATACCACCACGGCTTTCTCATAAAAATTCTTGAAGTTTTGGTATAATATAAAGCAGATTTCAATAACCATAATTTTTGAGAAGAAGAATACCTGTGAACAAAACAATACCTTATTCAGACGAAAAAATCATCAATTTCATTAATGTACTGGGTGAATTGACAGACCCACGTGATGAAAGAGGTAAACGGCATTCGCTTCCTTTCGTTATAGCATCTGTTATTTTGGCAATACTGGTAGGACGTTCAACAGTATCCAGCATTTTTCGATATATATCCAATAAAATTAAATGGTTTTGACACTCTGTCCGTAAAATAATTTTGCAAAAGGCTCTTTTAAGATAGCATATTATTATCTCCTTATATATTGGTATTTTATAGCATGTCTCAATTATTAGCTTGATAAAGAACAAAGTAGCTACAAATTTTTGTTATGTATTTCGTGCTGTTAGATGAAATGGAAGCTCGTCTAAAACTTCTCTTACATTAATTTCCATCAAGTTGTAGCAAGATCGAATATCTTTTTTTGTATATTTCTCACAGTGTCTTATTGCTTGTTTACACTCTGAATTAACATTCCATAATGGATGCCACGTTCCACCACGAACATGGTCATAACCATATTTATTCCCCATTGCCGCAGTTACTGTATCCTCAATTTCTGTTAATATTTTTTCAGAGCATTTGGTGACAAAAACAGCATGGATATGAGTCACTTTTCTTATCCCAGTTAGACCTTTTTTATATATAGAACCATCTACTTTATTGTCAAGCAATGAGTGTGGTGATTTTGAGGCATGTGTAGAAAAGCGTTTCATTAGTTCCTTGGTTGTACCTATATACCATGAGTTTTCTTCTAACTTAAGTATATATATGAAATATTCTTGCATTTTAAGATATTTTAAAAAGGAAATTAAGTATGTGTAGGATGTATAAATGTTAATGTCATATAGCAATTCTTAATTATGAATGCTTAATTATTAATTAAAATCTATAAAAATATCAGATTCTTGCTTAATATAATTGTGGTCCATTCAATCGGGAAATGTTATACACCTCTTATTATACTCGACTATCAAGTTCTTTAAACTACTCTATATTGTACAACGCAGAGCGTTGTGGCAGGCATTCCCAACCAGAGGTTGAGGAACGACGAGGACTTTAAATTGATTAGTGAGTATAATACCTTCGCCAATGTCAGAATTCATTGTTTCGGGAAATCTGCTTCGCTCCATTTCCGAAATAAATATTAAATTGGCGATGGTATTGTATTATCGTAAGGCTTAATTGGATAATGGCATTTATTTTTTACGATTGTATTTGGACATTACCACAATAAAAACTTTTATTCATCCAATTTAGGGATGCAAAATGGTTAATTTTTAACATTATAGTTTTTCAGATAAATAATTTCCCTTACAAACCTACGAGGTTTCCAAAACCTCGCAGGTTTCACACGAATATGTTTTTATGAATGTCTATATAACTACCCAACCACCACGCTAACCAGTTTCTTCGGCACAACAATAACTTTCCTAATAGTTTTACCAGTGGTAAATTGTTGCACTTTAGGTTCATTTAACGCTGCTTGTTCAATAGTTTGCTTATCAGCATCAACTGCAACGGTTATCTTGCCACGCACCTTACCATTAACCTGTACCACCATTTGTAATTCACTTCGCACCAAAGCTTTCTTATCAGCTTGCGGCCAACTTGCATCCAAAATTGATTCAGAATGTCCTAAAGCTTGCCATAAAGCTTGTGTTATATGCGGTACAATAGGAGCCAACATTAATATCACAGCTTCCAAACCCTCCTGAGTGATAGCTCGTATTTGTGGAGTATCTTTGGCTCGGCCCAAATTATTCAACAGTTCCATTATCGCAGCAATAGCAGTATTAAAAGTATAACGGCGACCTATATCATCGCTTACTTTAACAATAGTTTCATGAACTTGACGGCGTAAAGTTTGCTCCACACTGGTTAAATTATCCACCTCCAAAGCTGGAACTTGATTTTCAATATGAGTATGTACTTGTTTCCAAAACCGTTTTAAAAATTTGAACGCTCCTTCCACTCCAGTATCCGACCATTCCAAAGACTGCTCAGGTGGGGCGGCAAACATAACGTACAAACGGATTGTATCTGCTCCATATTCATTGATTAAATTTTCTGGATCGATGCCATTATTTTTTGATTTGGACATTTTAACCACCCCACCATTTTCAACTGGCTCACCATCAGCTTTAAGCCTTAATTTGGTTCCTTGCTCATCAGAATATTCTTCCACTTCGTTGGGCGGATACCATATTCTCTGATGTTCTGTATCACGGTAAAAACTCTTGGCCAACACCATTCCTTGAGTCAATAAATGAGCAAATGGTTCATCGCCTTGCACCAAACCTTCATCTCGCATTAAACGATGAAAAAAACGAGCATATAACAAATGTAAAATAGCATGTTCAATACCGCCAATATACTGATCAACAGGTAACCAATATTGTACTCGCTCATCCAACATTCCAGTTTTACAATCAGCACTGGCATAACGAGCATAATACCAAGATGACTCCATAAAAGTATCAAAAGTATCAGTTTCTCGTTGAGCATCCGCACCACATTTGGGACATTTCACTTGAGAAAACTTAAGGTCTTTCTTCAATGGTGAACCAGTTTCACCCATCACAACATTTTCTGGCAACACCACAGGTAAATCGGTGGCTGGAATGGTTCCGCAACTTGGACATTCAATCATTGGAATTGGACAGCCCCAATAACGCTGGCGAGACATACCCCAATCCCGCAACCGATAATGAACTTGGCGTTTACCTCTATTTTGATTCTCCAAATGTTCGGCTATCGCAATGAAAGCTTGTTGTGAAGTCAAATCATCAAATTCACCTGAATTAACCAGCACACCTTTCTCAACATAAGCAGCATCCAACTGTTCTGCAAGCTGTCCGTCTTTTGGAATAATCACTTGTTTGATAGGAATATTATATTTCTGAGCAAATTCAAAATCCCGTTCATCATGAGCTGGCACTGACATAACTGCTCCCGAACCATAACTCATCAAGACAAAATTGGCTACCCATAATGGCAAAGTTTCACCGGTTATCGGATGGATAGCTTTTAAGCCAGTATCCATGCCCAATTTTTCCATAGTCTCCATGTCAGCTTCAGCAGTGCTTGCTTTGTTGCATTGCAAAAGAAAATCAGCTAATTGGGGATTATTTGCGGCTGCCTGTTTAGCTAATGGATGTTCAGCCGCAACCGCTACATAAGTTGCTCCCAACAAAGTGTCTGGACGGGTAGTAAACACAGTTAAGTTTTCATTATCAACTCTGAATTTTATTTCAACTCCTTCCGAACGACCAATCCATTTTTGTTGCATTATCCGTACAGAATCTGGCCATTTACCTTCCAATTCTTCCAAACCTTGCAACAGTTCTTCGGCATAAGCAGTTATTTTTAAAAACCATTGCGGAATTTCTCGCCGTTCAACCAAAGCTCCCGAACGCCAACCACGTCCATTGATAACCTGTTCATTAGCTAATACAGTTTGATCAACTGGGTCCCAATTGACAGGGGCGGTTTTTTTATACACTAACCCTTTGTTATATAATTGAATAAATAACCATTGTTCCCATTGATAGTAATCTTTATCACAAGTCGCTAGTTCCCGTTGCCAATCATAGCCTAAGCCTAACCTTTTCAATTGGTTACGCATATAATCAATATTTTCACGCGTCCATTTAGCTGGAGGCACATTATTTTTTATCGCTGCATTTTCTGCTGGCATTCCAAAAGCATCCCAACCCATTGGCTGTAAAACATTTTTACCAAGCATTCGTTGGTAGCGAGTTATCACATCACCGATGGTATAGTTGCGAACATGGCCTATATGCAAACGACCACTTGGGTAAGGAAACATGCACAGACAATAAAATTTTTCTTTACTGGGGTCTTCGGTTACGGTAAAAGAATTTTCCCAACTCTGTTGGATTTCTGGTTCGATGGTGTTCGGGGTATAGTGTTTGGTTGTCATTGTTTAACTGCTCTTTATTAATTTGTTGGTTATTTTAACATATAGATATTCATAAAAATACATTCGTGTGAAACCGGCGAGGTTTTGGAAACCTCGTAGGTTTTAAGTGAAATTATTTATCTGAAAAACTATAGATTATGTTTTGATGAGATTAACAATAAAAAAGTCCAAGGAGTTTTGCTGAGTTAAGAAGTTTTTAGACGTTATCCAACCTATCTAAGTAGCTACAGAACATGGAAAAATTTACATTGGAAGGTAAAATTTGTAGAAAACGCAAATATATAGAATATAAAAATGCGTGTTTACCAACAATAGAAAGTAAATTACTATTTATTTTTACATACCATAAAAGGGAATGACTTGCAAAAAAGACTTGGAGAGATGTTTGATATGTCACAACCAAAAATAAATCTTTGGATTCATGTGTTATATTAAGTACTGAATCAAATGTTAAATGAAATAGACATCATAATCTGCAATAAATGCCGATATTCTTAGGAAAAAACTTGATAATCAAGCAAAAAATGAAATAAAAGTAACAGAATCAGAAATGAATTCTGAAACTTAAGTAACAAATTACAGAAACGGAAATTCAAGAAACAACTGTGAGAGTTCGAGTTGAACATGCTATTTGTGGAGTAGTCAAACGTTGCAGAATTATCAAAGATGAATTGAGAAATTGGAAACATAAATTCAAAGATATTGTTATGGAAACTTGTTGTGGATGACATAATTTCTGATCATGAAACTATGAAACAGCTATCATTTAAATCGGTATAATGTATAATAACTTCATCAACATAGGAGTTGCAAGGTCTTCTTGCAAGTCGAAACAAGGGAACCTTGTACTCCGAAAATTATAAGAAAACATATATTATTTGATGCACGTTCCTAATTATTGAGAGATTTAATGTTCCAGAAGAGCAACTATCTTAAATATATTCAGAGTTTAATGCTTTGAATTCCAAGAAAATATCTAATCATTTGGAATTCAAAACTTAAACTTAAGAATTTTTAAAGAAGTTTTTAAGTTTGTCAGGTATAACCAACTTAATCTTAAAAGCAGTAATTAAGAAAAACGCTGCATAACTAAACAAGCATTAGTTCCACCAAAACCAAAACTGTTAGACATAATTGTATTAAGCTTAAAATTATCCATGCGTTCTTGCACAATTGGCATTCCTTCAGCCGCTGAGTCTAACGCAGTTATATTAGCAGAGGCCGCAATAAAATCAGCTTCCATCATTAACAAACAATAAATTGCTTCATTCACTCCAGCCGCACCTAAAGCATGGCCAGTCAATGACTTAGTTGCACTTATATGAGGAATTTTATCGGCAAATACCTGTTTTATTGCTTCCAATTCTCGAATATCACCAACTGGAGTACTAGTACCATGAGTATTAATATAATCAACTGGTGTGGTGACATTTTCTAATGCTTGCTGCATACAACGAACTGCACCTTCTCCAGATGGTTGCACCATGTCAAAACCATCAGAAGTTGCACCATAACCAGTTACTTCTGCATAAATTTTTGCTCCACGAGCCTGAGCATGTTCCAGCTCTTCTAATACAACTATGCCTCCACCACCAGAAATAACAAATCCATCTCTAGTAGCATCATAAGTACGAGAAGCTGTCTTAGGAGTATCATTATATTTGGAAGATAAAGCTCCCATCGCATCAAATAACATGGTCAAAGTCCAATCAACTTCTTCACCACCACCGGCAAATACTATATCCTGTTTACCCAGTTGAATCTGTTCAACTCCATTACCAATACAATGTGAACTAGTTGAGCAGGCCGAACTAATAGAGTAATTAACCCCTTTAATTTTAAAAGGCGTTGCTAAACAAGCAGAAGTTGTACTTCCCATTGTACGAGGAACCATGTAAGGACCAATTTTACGAAGACCTTTGCTTCGCAGTATATCGGTTGCTAGTACTTGATTAGCAGAGGAAGCTCCACCAGAACCAGTGATTAAACCAGTGCGTGGATTAGACACATCATTATCTTGTAAAGCAGCATCTGCAATGGCTTCTTGCATAGCTAGATAGGTAAATGCAGCAGCATCTCCCATAAATCGCTTTGCTTTTCTGTCAATTAAACCATTTAAGTCTAGTTTAATTGCACCATGAACATTAGTACGAAATCCAAGGTCAGCATATTCTTGGTTAAACTCAATTCCAGAACGTCCTTGACGCAAAGATTCTAATACTTCTTGCTTGTTATTGCCAATACTACATACAATTCCAAGTCCAGTAATTACGACACGTTTCACGACTTAAACCCTCTTAAAAATTATCTGTGGTGGTAAATAATCCTACCCGTAAATCTTTAGCAAAATAAATTTCTCGGCCATCGACTTCCATAATTGCGTCACCAATGCCCATAACTAATTTACGCATGATAACTCGTTTCATATCAATACGATAAGTCACTAATTTATTTTTTGGAGTTACTTGTCCAGTAAATTTAACTTCACCACCACCAAGAGCCCGACCATGACCGGGGCCATCTAACCAACCAAGGAAAAAACCAATTAATTGCCACATCGCATCCAAGCCTAAACAACCTGGCATAACTGGATCACCGGGAAAATGACAATCAAAAAACCATAAATCAGGATTTATATCAAGTTCAGCTATAATCTGTCCTTTATCAACACTACCACCATCTTTTGTTATGCTTATTATACGGTCAAACATTAACATAGGTGGCATTGGTAATTGAGCATTGCCGGGCCCAAACATTTCGCCACGACCACACTGCAATAATTCTTCATAGGTATAGCTATTTTGCATGTAAATTCCTATTAATACGAATTAAATAAATGATATTATATATATTTTAAGAATAATCTTTGAGATTTTTCTGCATAACATCAGCTAAAACAATTATCTTTAAATCTAGGATAAAGTTATATAAGTAATTGAGATATAATTTTATAAACAGTTATTCATGAAACTATAAATTTAACTCAACTATCAAGTTTTTTATTAATTGTCAATTTTAAATAAAGATTTTATTACCAACTTTTTGACTCAATACCTTAAATTAAGGAAAGTTTATTGGAGTTCAAATCGTAAGCTTTGGAAATATTTCATTTAATACAAATCAAAGCTTCAGCTTTGGACTCCAAGTCTTAATTTAATAGTAATGAACGAAAGATGTTGGGAACGAGAAAAATTTGATAGTCGAATTTATATACCTCCCCCTATATAAAAAGTTAAATTATAATACAATTTATCCCCAAGTGGGAATATTTAAGAGTACATTTCAACACAGACAAATGCGAATGCACTCCATATTTGACAGTTTATATAACTTCCTACCCATTTATTAAAAAGTTTTTTACACAGTATTTAACTGTTAAGTAAAAATTAAGTATTATGAATCAAAGCATATTATCTTAACTTTGTCAATATTTTAAATCAAAAATCATTATAAATATCCTTAACTTATATATTATTTAACATCCCTCTTTTCCCAACTTTGGCATTTACGATACAAAGTTGATGGACTGACTTCTAACAATCCGGCTGCTTTAGAAACACTACCATCACATAATGCAATTGCATGTTGAATAGCTTCTCTTTCTACCTGCCAAAGTGGGTGAATATGCTTACGGCGAGAGAATGTTGAAGCCACAGAATCAACAGATTTAGAATCTAAGTTGTTATTAACTGTTTTTTTATATTCTTTAGATAATTTATCTAATGGCTCTGGCAACATTTCTGGAGTAACTTGTTTGCCGTTATTTAATACTACAACATTACGCACAATATTTTGTAGCTGCCTTATATTACCGGGCCAGTCATAATTTAATAAAATAGCTTCGGCATCAGCAGTAAAACTAGTAAACGATTTACATTCTTCTTTACCATATTTATCTAAAAAATCCCTACCAATCAATAATATATCGTCGCCACGTTCTCGTAATGGTGGCAATGTTATTGGGATGACATGTAATCTATAATAAAGGTCTTCCCGAAAGCGTTTTTCTTGTACTTCTAATAAAGGATCACGATTGGTGGCACATATAAATCGCACATCAACTTTTCTAGATTTATTACCGCCAATTTTTTGAATAGTGCTAGTTTGAATAAAACGTAATAACTTACTTTGTAAATCTAAACTCATGTCCCCTATTTCGTCTAAAAATAAAGTACCACCATCAGCTTGTACTGCGGCACCTTCTTGATCACTTATAGCTCCAGTAAATGCTCCTTTAACATGACCAAAAATCTGACTTTCCATTAAATCTTTAGGAATTGCAGCACAATTAAGAGCAACAAAAGGTTTTTTATTACGTGGACTACTTTTATGAATTGCTTCCGCACAAAGTTCTTTACCAGTACCACTTTCTCCAGTGACAAATACTGTAGCTTTGCTTGATGCTGCATTTTCAATCATTTGATAGACAGCTTGCATTGGTGGAGAGGCTCCAATAAAATCATAATATTCAACTCGGTCGATTTTTTTATATAACTCAAGTTTATATTTTAACTGTTGATTTTGCAAAGCATTATGTATAGTCACAATAATTCGTTGACCATCAAATGGTTTTTCAACAAAATCAAAAGCTTGATTACGCATAGCCTCTACAGCAACATCAACCGAACCTTGAGCAGTAACAACTACTACTGAGCATGGTAATTGATTTTCATTAACATATTTAAGAATCTCCATGCCATCCATGTCTGGTAAACCAAGATCAAGTAAAATAGCATTAGGTTCATGTTTTTTTATATGTTTTAAGGCTTCTTTACCAGTTTCTACATAGGTAACTTTACAAGCTTCATTACGCAAATACTCTTGATATGCCACTACTAATGTTAAACTATCTTCAACAATAAGTACCGTCATGTTGGAATTGATTTTCATATAATTTATTTTTATTCTTAAATTAAAATCTAAAAGTTTTTGACTGTTAATTAAGCATTAAGAATTCATAATTAAGAATTACTACTACCCTATTTCTTCTGTTACTCGCAAAACTTCTTCTACACAAGTTATACCTTGATAAGCTTTAATAAATCCATCTTCTCTTAAATTGCGAAATCCTTGTTGACTAGCCAATTTACGCATTTCTATTGTTGAGGCATTTTGTAAAATTAAAGTTTGCATTTCAGCAGTGAGATACACTAATTCATAAATTCCCACTCGACCTTGATATCCGGTATGTTGACATTTTTGACAGCCCACAGCTTGTTTCCAAATTGGGGGCTGATTGGATAATTCCTTTGGTAAAATTCGTTTGACTTGTTCTTGAACTATTGTTAGTGGAGTTGATAATGTAGCACAATCACATAAACGCCGCACTAAACGTTGAGCTTGTACAGCTCGTACTGAAGTGGATACTAAAAACGGTTCAATTCCCATATCAATCAAACGGGTAAAAGCACTAACTGCATCATTAGTATGCAAAGTTGACAATACCATATGGCCAGTTAGGGATGCCTGAATAGCAATTTCAGAGGTTTCTTTATCCCGAATTTCACCAATCATGATAATATCCGGGTCCTGACGCAATATAGAACGTAAAGCACTTGCAAATGTATAACCAATATCGCTATGAGCTTGAACTTGAGTTATGCCTCCTAATTGATATTCAACCGGGTCTTCAACTGTGATAATTTTTTGGGTACGATTGTTCACCGCATCAAGAGCAGCGTATAAAGTAGTTGATTTACCTGAACCAGTGGGGCCAGTCACTAAAATAATACCATGCGGCTCACTAACCCAATCATTAAACATCTGATAATGATCTGGTGAAAAACCTAATTGATTTAAAGTGCTAGTTTGCCGTTCTTTAGGCAATAGACGCATAACAATTGATTCACCATGTACCCCCGGTAAACAAGAAACTCGAATATCCAAATCTTGACCACTAACTCTTGTGTTCAATCTTCCATCTTGTGGCAAACGTCGTTCTGCAATATCTAAGCCTGAAATTAATTTAATTCGGGATGCAATAGGGTTAAATCGTTCTTTTGGTAGATTTAAATGCTCATATAAAATTCCATCAATTCGATACCGTACAAAAAAAGTATGTTCTTCTGGTTCCACGTGAACATCTGAAGCTCGTTTATCTATCGCCTGAGATAGCATATTATTAACAAATTCAACTACTGGAGCTCCTTCTGCTAATTCTCGTAATAAATTAACATCATCGGTATCACCAAAATTTTCATCAGTATTCGCTTTGGCCAATAAATCAAGAGTCCGGTCCAAATCTTGTTGGCGAGATAAATACCAAATAATATCTTGTTCTGAAAATACATTGTGGAAAACTTCATGGATAGTATTAGACAATGGGTCTCGTGTCATACAATGGATACTATTATCAGCTTCCCATGCAACAACTTCTTGATCTAACCACCAATCTTGCTCGATTTTTGACTTTTCAATAAGATCAATTAATGGTGCTACATCTATTGGTATATTTTCTATAATCGGTATATCTAATTGTTTAGATAAAATATTCAATAAGTTATCTTCTGACAATGCTCCTAAACGAATGAGTACAGCTCCCAATTTTCCACCTAATCGAGATTGAAATTCTATAGCACGTTCGACTTCTTGGGAATTGACAAATCCAGCTTCAATAAGCATTTCCCCGATACGAGGTTGATAATTGGTAGACATGATATTTATTTAACTGAATATTAATGCAGGGGGCTTTTTAACAAATAAGAGACCAGACCTGCCAGGTTTTAAAAACCTGGCAGGTCTTAACGTGGAACTATTAATTTAAGTTTTATTTTGATAATTAAAAGACATTTAAATAAACTAATTAACAAAAAATATCCTGTACAAAATTATAAAATATACTGACTTAAATCTTCATTATTAACCAGTTCATTAAGATGTTCATTAACATAATCAACGTCAATAGTTATAGTTTCACCTTGTTTTTCAGGAGCATCAAATGAGATTTTTTCCAATAAACATTCCAAAACTGTGTGCAAACGTCTAGCTCCTATATTTTCAGTCCGTTCATTGACTTGCCATGCCATTTCAGCAATTCGTTCAATGCCTTCTTGAGTAAATTTAATTTCTAACTCTTCCGTTTGCATCAACGCAATATACTGCTCAGTCAATGAAGCGTCTGGTTCAGTCAAAATTCGGACAAAATCTTTAGCATCAAGAGCATTCAATTCCACTCGAATCGGTAAACGTCCTTGTAATTCTGGAATTAAATCAGATGGTTTAGCTAAATGGAAAGCTCCAGAAGCAATAAATAAGATATGATCAGTCTTAACAATTCCATATTTAGTTGTTATAGAACTACCTTCAACCAATGGCAACAAATCACGCTGCACACCTTCGCGAGATACATCGGCTCCACCAGACTGTTCAGCTCGTTTAGTTACTTTGTCAATTTCATCAATAAAAACAATACCATTCTGTTCGACTAAATCTACCGATTGAGTTTTTAAATCATCTTCATTAATTAACATTGCCGCTTCTTCTTCCTTAAGCAGCTTCATTGCTTCTTTAACTTTCAACTTACGAGTTTTGGTGCGGTCACCGGCAATATTTTGAAACATGCTTTGTAATTGGCTAGTCATTTCTTCCATGCCGGGAGGAGCCATGATTTCTACTCCAATACGAGCCTCATTCAATTCAATTTCAACTTCCTTATCATCCAACTTACCTTCTCGCAATCTTTTTCTAAATGTTTGTCGAGTGGAAGATTGTTTCTTTTCCTGTCCTTCTTCATCTCGTGGCGGAGGGATTAAAATATCTAAAATCCTTTCCTCAGCAGCATCCAATGCAAGATTCTCAACTTCAACCATAGCAGTTTCACGGGTCATTTTCACTGCCATATCAACTAAATCCCTGATAATTGATTCAACATCACGGCCAACATAACCAACCTCAGTAAACTTGGTAGCTTCTACTTTAATAAAAGGAGCTTTCGCTAAATTAGCCAACCGTCTTGCAATTTCAGTTTTACCCACTCCAGTCGGGCCAATCATCAAAATGTTTTTAGGAGTTACTTCATTGCGTAAAATTGGTTCTAACTGCATACGCCGCCAACGGTTACGTAATGCAATAGCTACCGCTCGTTTAGCAGCTTCCTGACCAATAATATGTTTGTCTAGTTCTTTAACAATCTGTTTGGGGGTCATATTACTCATTGCTGTCTCAGATCTAAGGTTTCAATAGTTAAGTTATGATTAGTGTAAATACAAATGTCGGCTGCAATGTGTAATGCTTTATCGACAATATCAGCAGCACTTAAGGTGCTATTTTCCAACATTGCTCGTGCTGCCGCTTGCGCATAAGCTCCGCCAGAACCTATTGCCATTAAATAATTTTCTGGTTCAATAACATCTCCATTACCAGAAATTGTTAAAGAAGCTGTTTTATCGGCCACTACTAATAATGCTTCCAAACGTCTTAACATACGGTCAGTACGCCAGTCCTTAGCTAGTTCAACTGCGGAACGAGTTAAATGACCTTGATGTTTTTCCAGTTTGCCTTCAAAACGTTCAAATAAAGTAAAAGCATCTGCTGTGCTACCAGCAAATCCGGCAATAACTTTGTTGTGATACAAACGCCGAACTTTGCGGGCATTATGTTTCATAACTGTATTACCAAAAGAAACCTGCCCATCTCCACCTATCACCACTTGGTCATCACGACGCACTGATAGAATGGTTGTACCTCTTATTTGTTCCATTATTAACCTGTATAGTAGGTGGTTATAACTGTTTATTCAAACTCATGTTTAAAATGCCTAAAATTTTATCAATTTCAGGTAAATGGTATTCAGTTAAGTCAATTTCTACTGTTTTATTTTTTAATCGCATAAATTGCCAGACCGTGCCAGTAGTTATAGCTCCATAAATTTCTTGAATATTATTCTGTTCTTCGTGTGAAACCTGCGAGGTTTTGGAAACCTCGTAGGTTTATAAGTGAAATTATTTATCTGAAAAACTATAGCTGATTTTTTCTTCAGTTCAATTAAAATAGGAGTGACAATCATTTCTGAACGAGCTTTTTCGGTATTATTAGCTACCGTGGTACATTATAATCCAATGTTTCTTTTAAATAAGTTGAACAAAACAAAGGGGTTATATCACCAAACAAAGCTATTTTTTCAACAGTTTTTAGCTTAAATATTTTTACTATTGCCGGCAAAGAAAATTGACTATAGGACATATTTTTCTCATAAATGTTGCAGCATAAGTTAAAAAATCAAATAAGTCAAATTGTTAAAATATCTTATAATTTATACTTCAATATCTATAACCGAACTTCAATACATCTTGCTGCCATGACCTGTTTAGCTTCAGCAATTGTATATTCGCCAAAATGAAAAATACTTGCTGCTAATACAGCATCTGCTTTGCCTTCAATAACTCCTTCTGCTAGATGTTCTAATGTACCAACTCCACCAGAAGCAATAACCGGAACACTGACAGCTTCGCTTATAGTACGAGTTAAATCAAGGTCAAAACCATTACGAGTGCCGTCTCGATCCATACTAGTAAGCAATATTTCACCAGCTCCAAAAGCAGTCATTTTTTTAGCCCATTCAACCGCATCTATGCCAGTTTTTTTACGTCCACCATGAGTAAAGATTTCCCAACGGGGATTTTTGGCATCAACTTGTTTTGCATCAATGGCTACAACTATACATTGGGAACCAAAATGTTCTGTTGCTTCTTGAACAAATTTGGGATTAAAAATGGCCGCAGTATTAATTGCTATTTTATCAGCTCCAGCATTGAGCATACGTCTTATATCGGCTAATTCACGAATACCACCACCAACTGTTAGAGGGATAAATACTTGACTTGCAACTTCTTCCACGACATGTATCATAGTATCTCTATTGTCGGAACTGGCAGTTATATCCAGAAAAGTTACTTCATCAGCACCTTGCTCATCATAGCGTTTAGCAATTTCAACTGGGTCACCGGCATCACGGATATTAACAAACTTAACACCTTTAACAACTCGTCCAGCATCAACATCAAGACAAGGGATAATTCTTTTTGCTAACATATGTAGGGTTCTTTTAACTCCAAATTTTGTTTTTAAGTGTCATGCTTATTGTTATCACAAATGTACAAATATGATGGTTAGCAAGTATGTTATCAAGCTTTTAACTTAAGTTAATTTAGAGTATGAAACTAATAATAAAACTACGATAATAATTTTCATTGTAAATATTCCAACAATAAAATTAAAGATAATGTTACAAATTTTACCGGTTATACCTTGTCACGGTCAAATATACTTGATAATTTGGTATTATCCCTAAAATAAGGCGTATGTTATATTTAGAATAATAAATCTTAAAAATTATGTCAAAAATTTTGCATATTGGTAAGTTTTTTCCTCCCTTTTTTGGTGGAATAGAAACTTTTTTATCTGACTTGGTTTCTGAGCAAGTTAAACAAGGTGAAGAAATAAGAATAATAGCTCATAACCATGAGTTTGGTGTCAAAAACAAGTTTGAATGGGAAAAATTTCCTGAAGGTTATCAAATTTTAAGAGTGCCATGCCATGGCCTGTTATTATATTCTCCTATTAGCCCATTATTTCCACTCTGGTTTAATCAAGCAATTAAAGAATTTAAACCAGATATTTTACATATACACATGCCAAATACATCCGCATTTTGGTCACTTATTTTACTTAAAGCACTTAAAATACCATGGGTTATCCACTGGCATTCCGACATCGTTTTGTCAAAGTTCGACCGAAGATTGATACTCGCATATACTCTATATTATCCCTTTGAACAATTGATGTTAGCCAAAACCTCATCTGTCATTTCTACCTCTCCACCATATGCTACTAAAAGTATTGCTTTAAAATTTTGGCAGAAAAAATTAAGCGTTATACCATTAGGCATCAAAGAATCTAGGCTGCCAACTGCAACCAAAAATTCATTAAATACAGTCAATTCAATATGGGGAGATGATACATTCAAAGTTTTAACAATAGGACGTTTAACTTATTATAAAGGTCATACAATTTTACTTAACGCATTAAAATATATAGATAATGTTAAGCTAATATTGGTTGGAACCGGAGAACTTAAACCTCAACTGTTGAACCAAGTTGATGAACTTAAATTATCAGATAAAATTGAAATACTAGATAACTCACCATCATATGAATTTATTTCAGCATTATTAACAACATGTGATTGTTTTTGCCTGCCATCTATTGAAAGGACAGAAGCATTTGGAGTTGTTTTGCTAGAAGCATCATATTATTCAAAACCAATTGTCTCATGTCAAATAGAAGGTTCTGGAGTCACTTGGGTAATTAAAGACGGGAATACTGGTATTTTAGTACCTCCTAACGATGTTAAATCTCTTGCATCAGCACTTAACTATTTGAATAACAATCCAAATGAGGCTATGAATTTAGGTATACAAGCTAAAAATAGATTTAATGAAGTCTTTAATATAAATAAAATTTCAAAAATGATTTCAAGGCTATATGAATCTATTTTATAGCAATAATTTGAATGCTACGAGACTATTTTGTAGAGACGCAAATGCTTGCGTCTAAAAAACTTGATATAGCATTTCTCGATTGGATGGACCACAGTTATATTAAGCAAAAATCTGATATTTTTATAGATTTTAATTAATAATTAAGAATTGCTATTAAGTGTTAAGTCCTACAAAAATATAATCAAGCTTTTGGTAAAGTAAAATAAAATACACAACCGGCTCCAAGCTGACTTTCTACCCCTACTTCCCCACCCAATTTTTCTATTATATGTCTTACTATAGATAAACCTAAACCATGTCCTTCTACTGGAGTATGTAAGCGAGTAAATTGGGTAAATAATTTATCAATAGATGTTTGGCTCAAACCAGAACCATTATCTTTTACCCAAAAACGGATTGTATCTTGATTTTCAATCGCTCCTATTTCTAAAGAAGGTGGATTGCCTCCATATTTAAGACCGTTGGTAAGATAATTCATCCATACTTCCTCTATCCACTCAGCATAACCAATAGCTGTAGGCCATTTATCTGGAACAACAAATTCCACTTGATATTTTTGCATCATCAATTCTAAACGCTGTTGTACCTTATAGATAATATCCTGCATATTTAAAGGAGTTGAAGCAACTTCTTGTTTTGATACCTTAGCCAATAACAACAAGGCATTTACAATGCTTATCATCTTTTGACTTGAATTTAATATATATTTTAAACATGTATGACTTTGTTCACTTATATTATCAGGTAATTCTTCTAGCAATAAATCTGATAAACTAACCATGTGAGCTAACGGATTTTTTAAATCATGAGCAACAGTATGAGAAAAAGTATCTAGCTCAGAATTTTTAGCTTCTAATTCAACATTTTTAGCTTCTAACTCAACATTTTTTGCTTCTAGCTCTTTGTTTTTAATTTTAAGTTGTTGTTGTAAGTTATAAACTGTCAGGTGAGTGTTTATTCGAGCTAATACTTCTTCTTGCTGAATTGGTTTAGTAACATAATCAACAGCTCCTAGTTTTAAGCCTTTAATTTTATCTACAGTTTCTGATAAAGCTGTCATAAAAATCACTGGAATATCTTTGGTATTGGAGTTTTCTTTTAAACGTTTGCAAGTTTCAAAACCAGATATACCCGGCATCATTATATCCAACAAAATCAAATCTGGTTGTTCATATTCGGTTATTTCAATGGCTGTTTGTCCTTCTCGTGCCACTAAAACTTCAAATTCATTGTCATCTAAAAAATCAAATAAAGTACTGATATTTTCAGGAATATCGTCAACAATTAAAATTGTATAGGCAGGCATTATATTCGATTAAGAAAAAGTTAAAGGAAAGAATATATTTTTGATAGATAAGAAAGTGGATATGGTAATTTTTAATGAAAATAAATTAGTTAATTTAAATTAATACAATCCATTCAATTGATAAATACTATAAACCTTGGTATTTGTCAATGTTGATAATGGACATTATAACTTAATTAAATAAATTTTGATATACACAAGATGGGAGACCAACATCTTCATGTGATGAAATAATTTTTTAATAAAAAGTCATTCAATTAAGAATTGAGAAGATGGGGGAGTTGCATCCAAAATTTATTGAGATTTTTTTTAATTTTGAAATAGTTTTATACACTGAATAGCTGCACTCACAATAAAAAATGGATTTATTCAAAAAAATATAGTACAATACTTGGTTGAACCCAAAACATATTCCATACGGTTATTTCAAAAAAATCTTATACTTAACAAAGTTGTAAGTAACAAAAAAAATTAATTAATTTCAAAATATATTATAGAGTAATTTAATGAGCGATGAAATAATCTTTGAATCTATTGACGAAGAACTTACCAATAGTGAATCTGAAACTAATGAAGAATCAAACGAAGAAACTAGTAACACTGAAATTATCAAGGTAGAAGATAAATTTCCAGAATCTCTGCATATTTTGCCTCTTACTAATCGTCCTTTTTTTCCGCACCAGATAATTCCATTGATTGTAGAAAAGGATTTATGGGAAAGCACGGTTAAAGCCATAACAGATTCATCTCATAATATGTTGGGACTATTATTGGTTAAAAAAAACAACATAGATAAGATACGACCTAACGATTTTTATAAAGTTGGAACTGTTTGTCGGCTTCATCGCATTGTACAAACTGACGATAAATTACAAGTTGTGATAGAAGGATTACAACGATTTCGAGTAACAAAATGGCAAAACTCAGAACGTCCTTTTATTGTTAAGCCTAAATATTACCCAGAAATTCCTCATGACGATGAAGATGTGGAAGAGATCAAACCTTATGTGTTAGCAGTCATCAATACTATAAAGGAACTGCTGCCATTAAATCCGTTATACAATGAAGAGCTTAAGATATTTTTACAGCGTTCAAGTCCCGAAGAACCATCTCCTTTGGCAGATTTTGCAGCGAGTTTGACAACAGCAAATAAATCAGAGTTGCAGAATATTTTGGGAACGGTACATATTCTTAAACGACTAGAAAAAGTTTTAGTATTACTGAACAAGGAACTTCAACAAGCTCAGGCCCAAGTAGAAATTCGGCGGCAAGTTGAAGAAAAAATGGAGAAAAATCAGCGAGAATTCTTTTTGCGAGAACAGTTGAAAGTTATTCAAAAAGAACTTGGTATCGAAAAAGATGATCGTACTGCTGAAATAGATAAGTTTCGAGATCGATTAAAGAAATTAACAGTACCAAAACCAACTCAGAAAACTATTGATGAAGAACTAGAAAAGATGTCCATGTTGGAAATGGGTTCTCCTGAATATGCTGTCACTCGTAATTATTTGGATTGGCTGACCTTGTTGCCTTGGGGTAAATTTTCTAAAGATAAGCTTGATATAGCAAGAGCTAGAAAAGTTTTAAACAAAGATCATGAAGGTCTGGAAGATGTGAAAGACCGTATTATAGAATTTTTGGCAGTTGGCAAGTTAAAAGGTAGTATTAATGGCACTATTCTACTGTTAGTTGGCCCACCCGGAGTTGGCAAGACTTCCATTGGACGTTCAGTTGCAAAGGCAGTTGGACGTTCATTCTTTCGCTTTTCAGTTGGCGGCATTCACGATGATGCAGAAATTAAAGGTCATCGTCGTACTTATATTGGAGCAATGCCGGGCAAATTTATTCAGGCTATGAAAGATGTTAAATATGCTAATCCAGTCATTATGTTAGACGAGATTGATAAGATAAGTTCTTCATATCGTGGTGATCCAGCTTCAGCATTATTAGAAGTACTTGACCCAGAGCAAAACGTTGATTTTCTTGACCATTATTTAGATGTACGTTTTGATCTGTCCAAAGTGTTATTTATTTGTACTGCTAATCAACCAGATACTATACCAACTCCATTGTTAGATAGAATGGAAATGATTAAATTGTCTGGATATTTAGCCAGTGAAAAATTACAAATTGCTAAAAAGCATCTGGTAAAACGCCAATTACAAAGAGCTGGCATGAAAACAAAACAATTACCATTTACTGATAAGGTATTGTTACGTATTATTGAAGAATATGCCAGAGAAGCTGGAGTGCGTTCGTTAGAAAAGAACATTGCAACTATCGCTCGTAAAGCAGCTCTCAAACTGTTGGAAGATAAGAAACCATCGGTTAAGATAACCGCAGACGAGCTGGATAAATATTTAGGTAAGCCTCTATTTGAAAACGAAAAAGCAATTAAAGGTATAGGTGTTGTTACTGGTTTAGCTTGGACTTCAATGGGAGGTGCAACTTTAAGTGTTGAAGCTACTTTGACTCACAGTTATAGTCGTGGTTTTAAGCTAACTGGCCAATTGGGTGATGTTATGAAAGAGTCAGCAGAAATAGCCTATAGCTACTTGATGTCACAATGTGAAAAGCTTGATATATCCCAGTCTTTCTTTGAGAAAGCGTTTATTCATTTGCATGTTCCAGCCGGAGCAACTCCTAAAGATGGGCCAAGTGCTGGTATAACTATGGCTAGTGCTTTGTTATCGTTGGTAACTGGCAGAGAGATTAAGAAAACTCTTGCTATGACTGGCGAGTTGACTTTGACTGGTTTAGTGTTGCCAGTTGGTGGTATTCGTGAGAAAGTAATAGCAGCAAGACGAGTTAAGATTTATGATTTAATTTTACCGAAAGCTAACAAGCGAGATTTCGATGATTTACCTGATTATATACGTGAAGGAATAAATGCTAAATTTGTGAAAAAATACCCGGAAGTGGTGGATATTTTGTGGGATGAAAATTAATTATTAATTGATTATAACGGATTCTGTTGATAACAATAAACTCAATATTTAACAAATACTTGTAGGGTCGGTGTAATGAAATGAAACCGACCATCAAGATAAAGAGTTAATCAATGTTAATGGTCGCAAACGCTTTCACTTCACCGACCCTACATTTATAGTTTTATACGAATTAATTTTATTTATCAACAGAATCCGTTATAATCAGAATTATTAATGGTTAATGGAAACCATTTCTCATTTAAGTATTTTAGCCCTAGATATCTGACAGGTTTTCGTGTGAAACCTGCGAGGTTTTGGAAACCTCGTAGGTTTTAAGTGAAATTATTTATCAGTAACTTCAACTTTCCTCTATCCTAAATGTCAAAAAATTCACAAACTTATAATATAGAAATTAAGAATTTACAATGTATTCGAGATGATCGAGTTCTGTTTGATGACTTAAATTTTAGTCTGTCTAATGGAAAGCTGTTACAAATAGAAGGTCATAATGGCAGTGGTAAAACAAGTTTATTACGCATACTCTGTGGTTTAACTTTGCCAACGGAGGGTTATGTTTATTGGAATGATGAGGATATTCAAGATATTCAAGAAGACTATTGGGCAACTTTGGCTTATGTCGGTCATCATCCGGGTGTGAAAGGAGAGCTAACTCCTCTGGAAAACTTGGCAATGGCACAGTCTTTAAGTAAGCAACCGATTGATATTGAACTTGCTGATGCGTTAGACCAAGTTGGTTTGTATGGATTTGAAGATGTTCCAACTCGCACTTTATCTGCCGGTCAACAGCGTAGAGTTGCTTTAGCTCGTTTATTAATCAGTAAGACTGTGTTGTGGATATTAGATGAACCGTTTACGGCTCTTGATAAAGTAGCTATTAAAATGCTTGAAGGTTGGTTAGATAAACATGCTGAACAGGGTGGTATGGCTATCCTCACTTCACATCACACTGTCAATTGTAATTATGCAACTTCTTTACGAATTGGTAACTGGTAATGCGTTTTTCTGTTACTCAACGTATCTTAGGTTTATTAATAATATCCTTTAGTATCACTCTATTACCACCTCTTTGCTTATCTCTTTGGTATCAAGATGATGGATATGCAGCATTTGTCATTGCTTTCTGTGTCATGTCAAGTATTGGTATTATGCTGTGGTTTCCAGCCAGAGAAGCCAAAAAGGAATTACATTTACATGATGGATTCTTAATTACAGCAATATTTTGGACTGTACTCAGTATAGTCGGAGCATTGCCATTTTTATTCTTAGCTCACATAGAAAACAGTCCCAATTTAACTATTGCTCAGGCAGTGTTTGAATCGGTTTCTGGGTTTACCACGACTGGTGCAACAGTTATTAAAAATATAGAGGGTTTGCCAAAATCTATATTATATTATCGCCAACAGTTGCAGTGGTTGGGTGGGCTTGGGATAATTGTGTTGGCAGTTGCGGTTTTGCCAATGTTGGGTATAGGTGGAATGCAGTTGTATCGGGCTGAAACTCCTGGGCCTATGCGAGATGAGAAGTTTACTCCCCGTTTAGAAAATACTGCTAAAACTTTGTTATATATCTATATTGTGTTGACTATAAGTTGTGCTTTGGCGTATTGGGTGGCTGGTATGAGTCTGTTTGATGCGATAGGTCATAGTTATTCAACTGTTGCTACTGGTGGTTTTTCTACTTATGATAAGAGTTTAGGTCATTTTAATAGTCCGGTGATAGAGATAATAGCTATGGTATTTATTATTTTGGGTAGCTTAAATTTTACTGTTCATTTTGTGGCTTGGCATAAGTCGGATTTGCGTTATTATTGGCGAGATGTTCAAGGGCGAGTGTTTATTTATATCATATTGTTTCTTATAGTAATTACTGTTGTTACGTTGATGTTGCACAGTGAAGATACTAAACATCATAATTTTTGGTCTGCATTGCGTTATGGGAGTTTTGAGGTTATTTCGATTATCAGTAGTACTGGTTATGCTATTGATGATTTTAGTGCTTGGCCATTGTTTTTGCCAATTTTGATTTTGGGTAGTGGTTTTATTGGGGGTTGTGTTGGTTCAACGGCTGGGGGATTTAGGGTTATTCGATTTATTTTGTTGTATAAGCAAGCAGCAAGGGAGATTATGCGGTTGATTCATCCTAATGCTGTGATTATGGTGAAAATTGATAATAAAAAGGTGCCTGATAATGTGTCTCAAGCAATGTGGGGATTTACGTTCTTATATATGTTCAGTTATGTGTTTTTGTCAATGTTGTTTATGGCAACTGGAAAGGATTATTTAACTTCTTTTTCTGCTGTTGCGGCAACTTTAAATATGACTGGTCCCGGTTTAGGTGATGTTACTTCGCATTATGGTGAAATTGGAACAGGTGGTTTATGGATTTTAAGTTTTACTATGTTGTTGGCTCGATTAGAAATTTTTACATTGTTGGTTTTACTTACTCCTGCGTTTTGGCGGCGGTGACTGTATTTTTTTGTCTCTAACTTGATTATCTAGCTATAATAGTTTATCCTTAATTTCTATAGGTATTTATACTCATTTCTTGTGTACATTAAATAATTTATTAAAGTGATTGTTTAAGCACTGGAATCTTATGTTTAAATGTAATGTTTTATGGCTAAATCAATATTTTTATCTGAGGAGATAATTTCAATGATTAAAGTAAAAATGCTTAGTGTTTTGTTTTTTATATTTTTTGTGTTTGCACCACCTATTTGGACTACACCATTTGCTTATATTCCAAATTTTAATGATAACACTGTTTCTATTATAGATATTGATAATAACATTGTTGTCAAGACTCTGACAGTAGAGCGACCCTTTAATGCGGCAGTTACTCCAGATGGCTCCAAAGTTTATATATCAAGTTGGAAAACCATTACTGTTATTGATGGAAATTCTAACCAGATTGTTAATACATTTTCTCTACCTAAATACAATCTTAATGATCGTGATTTTACACCTGAAATTCAGGACATAGCTGTTTTGCCCGATGGTTCCAGAATTTATGTGGCAATGGCTGGTGCGATACTGGGCTTCAAGTAAAATTAATACTAGTAAAATATAAATTAATAGTTTAAAATAGCATAATGGAAAAACTTAATCAATCAGAAAACTGTCCCTGTTGTAGAAGTTCAGAAATAAAGATAATAA
>JAUCGL010000257.1 GCA_030378105.1 Candidatus Halobeggiatoa sp. HSG11
AAGACAACTCCAAAGCTTCAGATTTGGAAATATTTGATTTTAAATTATATAATCCAAAATTAAAGCTTTGAACTCCAGCAAGTATTCCTTTTAAGTATAAGACTTAATTATGAAACCATCTTTGTTTAAATATTTAAGCTGGATATTTTTAGTAATTATACTGTTTGGCTGTAGTCATGAACAGGAACCAGTAGAAAAACAATCTAAATCAGTTGATTATTTACGCATACCACTTAATAAATTTTTTTATAATATTGATCCAAGCCTAACTTTTTGGGGCAGCGTCAATACTATTGAATTAGTTGAACAATTATTTTTAGGTTTGACTGATTTTGATTTGACTACCTATGAAGTTATTCCAGAATTAGCAACTAGTTGGAAAGCAAATCAAGATGGTACAGTTTATACATTTTATTTGCGTAAAGATGTCAAATGGACTGATGGCAAACCGCTTACCGCTCATGATATAGTTTGGACTGTACAAAGAAATTTATTGTCAGGCAAAGCTATCATGTTTAAGACTTTGTATATCCTTAAAAATGCCGAATCTATCTATCTAAAAAATAAAACTGCTCAGGATTTGAATTATAATAATTTTATTACTTCAAATGATACTCTTAGTTCTTTAGGAATACGTGCTATTGACGACTACACGGTTGAATTTACATTAGAACATCCAGCCGGTTATTTTCCTTCTTTAGTTAGTACTTGGATATTTCGTCCGTTACCACGCAAAGTGATTGAACAATATGATGATAATTGGACCGATCATATTCAAACTAATGGGCCTTATAAACTTGATTCATGGAGTAAGGGTAATAAACTGATTTTAAAAAAGAATCCAGATTATTATGCCGCAACAAAAGTTAAGATTTCAGAAATCCATTATTACATAGTGCCTAAACCTTCTTTAGCGTTAGCTATGTACGAAAACAATGAATTGGATATTATAAGTCAATCAGTTTCATTACCACAATCGGAATTACAACGACTTAACATTGATCCAATATTGCGTAAAGAAGTGCATTCAAAGCGTAATTTTTGTACTTTATGGTATGGATTTAATACGCAAAAAGCACCTATGAACAATGTGTTAGTACGTAAAGCTATTGCTGCTGCTATTGATAAAAATAATCTGATTAAATTTGTTATAAACGATCATCATTCTCCAGCAACAACATTCACTCCAACACCAGTTTTTGGAGCAGTAGAAGCAGATAAAGAAATTGGGATTCAATTTAGTCCCAGACAAGCACAAAAATGGTTAACCGAAGCTGGCTATCCTAATGGTGCAGGTTTCCCATTAATCGTATTGGGACATGACAATTCAGATACCTTAAATAAAACGTATACTAGCATCAGCAAAATGCTTAAATATTATTTAAATATTAATGTCAGATTGCAAACTTTCGATAGAGATTCCTATAACGATGCTCTTAAACAACCATCTTCTTTAGACATGTTTGATATAACTTGGTGTGCTGATTATCCAGATGCCAATAACTGGTTATATGATGTTTTTCATCCGAATAAAGGTTTGAGCTGGATTAGTTGGTATAACGAAGAGTTTGTGGAAACTATAGAACAGGCTCAACAAATTTTTGATCCACAAGAACGCAAAAAATTATACCAACGAGCCGAAACCATTCTCAATCAAGAAGAGGTTGCAATCATTCCTATTTATTTTGAAAATACTCAATTTTTAGTCAAGCCTTGGGTTAAGGGCTGGGAAAATACTGGTTTTGGTGGCCAACGTATTCATACATGGTGGTTGGAATAATGGAAGTTTCAAAAATAACAAGAACTTGTCCTGAAAAAGAAATTTATAATGAACTATTAAAGCTAGATGGAAAACATATACTTGAGCTTGGTTGTGGTGCTGCGGAACTCACTCGTACAATAGCAACTGAAGGATTTAATCGGCATGTTACGGCAGCGGAAGTTGATGAAATTCAACATAATAAAAATTTGCTCATAACAGATTTAGACAATGTTACTTTTCAATTAGCTGGGGCTGAATCAATACCAGCATCTGATAATACATTTGATGTCGTGTTCATGTTTAAATCATTACACCATGTCCCAGTTGAATTGATGGTACAAGCTTTAGAAGAAATACAGCGAGTACTAAAACCTGATGGTCTTGCATATATTTCTGAGCCGATATTCGCCGGTGATTTTAACGAACTATTAGGTAGTCCCTACAAACCGATGTAGGTATGTTATCATAGTATTTTATATCAAGATAAACACTTAATAAAGGTATTGGAATATATGTGCGAAAAAATTAATACAGAAATAATAATTTTATGTCCAGATA
>JAUCGL010000258.1 GCA_030378105.1 Candidatus Halobeggiatoa sp. HSG11
ATTATCTTTATTTCTGAACTTCTACAACAGGGACAGTTTTCTGATTGGTTAAGTTTTTTCATTATACTATTTTAAACTATTAATTAATATTTTGCTAGTATTAATTTTACTTGGAGCCCAGTACCGGATTGTCCCTAAATAATGTTGTGATTCGTAGGGGTATCCCTTGTGGATAACCCTTGCCAGTATCGAAATGAAATAATTGTAAAAATTATCCCAATTGATTTATTATTTCATCACTTATATCAGCATTTGAATAGACCTGTTGTACATCATCTAAATCTTCTAACATATCTATTAATCGCAACATTTTTTGAGCTTCATCTAAATCCAAAGTTGAAGTAGTGGAAGCTCTCAAAGTGATTTCAGATTGAGTTGGTATTAACTTATTCTTTTCCAATGCTTTTTTAACTGAATAAAAATCATCGTCTGGAGAAGTAAGTACATCAAAAGAACCGTCATCATTTTGTATGACATCCTGAGCTCCGGCATCCAGAGTAACTTCCATAAGCTGTTCTTCATCAGTAGTATCAGCAGAGAAACTAAATAAACCAACTTTTTCAAATAAATAAGCAACTGAACCATCAGTGCCTAAATTACCGCCACATTTACTAAAAGCATGACGTACCTCAGAAACAGTACGTTTACGATTATCAGTCATGCAATCAACTATTACTGCAATTCCGCCAGAACCATAACCTTCATAACGAATTTCTTCATAATTATCACCATCTTGAGTACCGGAGCCACGTTTAATTGCTCTGGCGATAGTGTCTTTAGTCATGTTGCCAGCTAAAGCTTTATCAATAGCGGCTCGCAAGCGTGGATTAGAATCTGCATCTCCTCCACCCAAACGAGCAGCAACAGTTATTTCACGAATTAATTTGGTAAATAATTTACCACGTTTAGCATCCTGCGCACCTTTACGATGTTGGATGTTTGCCCATTTACTATGTCCAGCCATATTTATCCCTTATTGGCAACCAAATTTGGTATCTACCGATTTAGTTATTAACTTATCTCCATCAAACAAAACTTGTTCTCCATTCAATGATACATTACTGCTAGTTGTCACTGGTCCAAAACATTGTGGTGGCAAAATTGGCATTGGCAATGCCACTGGTGTTACTTTCCATGCTTTATCATTGTTATAATTCACTAATATAATATAATTATCTGAGTGCCATTTGACTCGCATTGGTTCATCAATATTCATTGTTTGAGTATCAAATATATTTAGATTATTTGCATATAAAAATTCTATCGTAACTGCTCCACATTCTGGGCTATAAATATGTGCTAATTGTAGCCCGTTAGGTGATGGGATAACAGTATGATATATCTGAGCTTTTTCTTCTTTACTACAAGGTTGATTTTTATCATCTGGAGTTTCAATAATTAGAATTTCATTACCATTTTCTTCAATTTTATCAAACCTCCTTGCTCCATTTTGCAATAACGATTCAACTATGAAATAACCAGCTTGTTTCATATAAAAAATCTGGCCACTTTTATAATCACGCCATTCTGTTATATCACGTTTTTCACCAGTCTTTATATCATGTACTGAAATTTTATGTAAATTTTTCTCGGGATGTGAAACTACAGTAGCTGCTTCAGAATTATCATCAGCCCAAACTACATTTTTACCCTGAGAAAGTTTAGTCATATGACCAGTACAACCTATTAAAGAGATTATTAACAAATATTGTATTATTTTCATATTATTACCATACTATGATGTTATAGCAGTTTGAAATCAATGTTACAAAATTCTCAATTAAAGCATTTTGGATAATAATATATTAATATTTTAAAAAATTCAAGTTATTGTTTGAACTTGCTTTCTTTTATATCAATTTTACCCACATTTAGCTTTTATCAGATTTTTTACCTAACTACCGAAGCTTTAATATTTTTAAATATACAGTGTTGAAAAATAACATTTTTTATAAATATAAATTCTGTGGTGGCATAAATTCTACGACAAATTTTGTTCCCTCTCCTAATTCACTTTCGCAAAATATTTTGCCACCCATAGCTGTAATTAACTTTTTCACAATAAATAACCCCAATCCAGTAGATGTTTCATTATTGGTTGGTAATGGAGTTAAACGGCTAAATTTTTGAAATAACTTAGTTTGTTCTTTAGAACTCAAACCCGGCCCTTCATCTTGAATTTCACAACAAATATTGGTATTTTTCATTTTATAAATATTAATATATACATTTTTACCAAAAGGTGAATATTTTATAGCATTAGAAATTAAATTATCTAAAATTTGTTGTACTAT
>JAUCGL010000292.1 GCA_030378105.1 Candidatus Halobeggiatoa sp. HSG11
TTAGTTAATTTGCATAAATATAACTTAAATGTGTAAATTTTAAACATTATTTCAAAAATAAATTCATAAATCTACTGAACCATTTGAAACGTGATTTTATTTCTACATCAAGTGGTTTAATCAAAATTAAAGAGATATTATCATTCCCACCTTCACTATTTGCTGCTGAAATTAATAATTTTGCCGCTTGTTCAAGTGTGTTAGATTGTTGAATAATTTCATTAATTTTATTATCTTCCAACATATCGTTTAAGCCATCAGAGCATAACAAATAAACATCTTGAGCTAATATTGACTGTTCCTGAATTTCTACATTAACTTCTTCGCTTACTCCTAACGCTCTGGTAACTAAATTCCTATTAGGTGAATGCCGTGCTTGTTCAGAAGTATAAAAACCACAGTCGATTAATTCTTGTAATACTGAATGATCTTTAGTCACCTGTTGGAATCTATTTTCTCGAATTCGATATAAGCGTGAATCCCCAACATGAGCAATACTAACACAATTATTATGGAATAAAGTAGCGACTACAGTTGTCCCCATTCCTTGATATTCAGAATGTTTTTCCGCAGCTTGATAAATTGTTTGATTAGCCTTTAATACTGCTTGTTCTAATTGGACTGTTGAAGAATGATAGCGGTGATTAGTTTGGCGTTCAACATGAGATTTAGCAGGAGCTTGCATATAATCCATTATGGTTGAAACTGCCATTTCGCTTGCTATCTCACCAGCCTGATAACCTCCCATTCCATCTGCTAATACGGCTAATCCTAACTTTTCATCACCGGCTATATAATCCTCATTATGTTTACGGACTCGGCCAGTATCTGTGCAATAAATCATCTCTATGATCACTTAATACCCTCTTCAAACTTAATACAATCACGTAGTGCAATCGCAAATTGAGTACCACTTTGGTAACGAGATTTTATTTCTTTACTTAAAGCAATGTCAACTATCTGTTTAATACAATCTGGAATTTCAGGACAGGTTTTACTTATATCTTTATGAGGTTCATTGGCAATTTTAAACATCAACGTTGTCAATGACTCACTTTCAAATGGCAATGTTCCAGATAAAAGTTGGTAAAACATAACTCCTAAAGAAAACAAATCGCTTCGTCCATCTAATTTTTTAGCTGCTAATTGTTCTGGCGACATGTAAGAAGGAGTTCCTAAAACAATACCAGTCCTTGTTCTATTAGCATCAGTTATACGTGCGATACCAAAATCAGTAATTTTAATTCTGTTAGTTGCCGGGTTATACATGGTATTAGCTGGTTTTATGTCACGATGTATCACACCATGACTGTGTGCATAATCTAAAGCTTCTGCCATCAAAATAATTATGTTAATCACAGTAGCAATTGGTAATAAATTATCTGCTTGAGTATAAGGGACTAAAGTACCGCCCTTAAAAAACTCCATAGATATATAAGCTAAGTTTTGTTCCTCACCAGCATCATAAATAGACACAATATTAGAATGCTTTAAACGTCCGGCTGCTGACGCTTCTTGGAAAAAGCGTACTGTTGCTTCTTGTAATTGTTCAGCACCAAATTCTTGCGATAATGGTAAAGTTTTAATTGCTACTAATCGATTCAGTTTAGCATCTTTACCTAGGTATACAGTACCCATTGCTCCTCGACCCAACGGTTTTTCTATTTGATAACGTCCTAAAATTGTTCCACTTTCTTCCAATTGCCAATTAGTTAAACTTTTCCTTGATAGTTTTTTCAAATTGACTAACCGTTGTGCGGTATCACGAAAATCTTGAGTTTGAGTTTCTATATAACGAAATACTAAGCCTGCTTGGTGAAATTTGCGTTTACGTTCATAATCTAAGCCTAAATTGTATAATAGGATAATTATAGGTTCTTTAGGCGGACATAAACAATATTTCTCAAAAGCTAAATCTAAATGACCTTGGCCTTGAAACGCAAGTCCTAATAAACGATTACTTTCTACAGCATCTGGTAATAATCTAAATACATTATGATAAGTTACAATCCAACGTTTTAATTGTAAAATAATATGTCCAATTGATACTAGTAAAATGAATAGCATCAATTGTACCAACAGTCCTTTACTTAGCAAGATAAAGTACAACAATACTAATGTTAGCATTAAACATATGCTCACAACAATACTTGTACTCCATTTTAAATATTCCCATAAAAAACCAAGATATACAATGATAGTTATGAATATACCTATTTGTAACCATATAGCCCAATTTGGTATTGTAACAAAATCTTTATTAAGTAAGCTAGT
>JAUCGL010000293.1 GCA_030378105.1 Candidatus Halobeggiatoa sp. HSG11
GAAGTTTAACCAAGCTAAACTAATTACTTAGCCACTTAACCTAATATAAATTATGACAAAATATCTTGAAACTTTAAGTACCGAATTACAAGAACGATTTGCCGATATTCCTATTAAAATAAAAATAGCTTATAACGAGCTAACCATAGAAATATCAGCAAAACATTCTTTTTATGTATGCGAATCTTTGCATAACCGTTTTGATTTTTCCCAATTAATGGATTTATGTGGAGTTGACTATTCTCAATACAAACAAGCTGATTGGGAAACTAAAACTGCTAGCAGCACCGGCTTTAGTCGTGGAGTTCATGAAGGTATCCATCAAGATGAAAATGATAAACCAAGATATGCGGTTATCTATCATTTGTTATCGGTAAAAAATAATCAACGTATACGAGTTAGGGCTTTTGCTGAAGGTGAACCTCCTTGTATAGATTCAGTAACTAGCATTTGGAATTCTGCTAACTGGTATGAACGTGAAGCTTTTGATATGGTCGGAATTTTATTTAATGGACATCCTGATTTGCGGCGAATTTTAACAGATTATGGATTTATTGGCCATCCATTACGTAAAGATTTTCCTGTCAGTGGTAACGTTGAAATGCGTTATGACCCAGATACAAAACGAGTTATTTATGAGCCAGTTAGCATCGAACCACGCACTCTTGTGCCAAGAGTTATTCGCCAAGATAACCGTTATACTGATTAAAGGATAAAAATATGCCAGAAATTCATAATTATACATTAAATTTTGGACCACAACATCCAGCCGCTCATGGAGTGTTAAGATTAATCTTGGAATTAGATGGTGAAACAGTTGAAAGAGCTGACCCACATATCGGCTTGTTGCATCGTGGAACTGAAAAACTAGCTGAAACCAAGCCATTTAATCAAACAGTGCCGTACATGGACCGATTGGATTACATGTCGATGATGTGTAACGAACACGCCTATGTGATGGCAGTGGAAAAACTGTTGGATATAAAAGTACCAGAACGAGCTGAATATATTCGGGTTATGTTTGATGAAATAACTCGAATTCTCAATCATTTACTCTGGATTGCAACTCATGGTTTAGATGTTGGGGCAATGACCATGTTCCTGTATGCGTTTCGGGAACGAGAAGATTTAGTTGATTGCTATGAAGCTGTTACTGGGGCCAGAATGCACGCTGCATATTATCGACCTGGTGGAGTGTATCGTGATTTGCCAGACCAAATGCCACAGTATGAAACTTCTAAATGGCATAATGCAGACGAAGTAACAAAGTTAAATGAAAATCGTCAAGGTTCATTATTGGATTTTTTGGAAGATTTCACCAACCGTTTTCCTAAATATGTTGATGAATATGAAACATTATTGACTGAAAATAGAATTTGGCGGCAACGTACTGTTGGAATAGGAGTGGTGTCACCAGAACGAGCTTTGCAACTAGGTTTTTCTGGGCCGATGATACGTGGTTCCGGGATAGAATGGGATTTGCGTAAAAAACGTCCTTATGCAGCTTATGATAAGTTAGATTTTTCCATCCCAATTGGCATAAATGGTGATTCTTACGCTAGATATTTGGTGCGAATGGAAGAAATGCGGCAGTCTAATCATATAATTAAACAATGTATTGACTGGTTACGCAATAATCCCGGCCCAGTTATGGTAGATGATTATAAGGTTGCTCCACCGAAACGTTCTGAAATGAAAGATAATATGGAAGGTTTAATCCACCATTTTAAACTGTTCAGTGAAGGGTATTGTGTACCTGAAGGCGAAGTTTATGCAACAGTTGAGCATCCTAAAGGCGAATTTGGTATTTATTTGATTTCTGATGGGGCTAATAAGCCGTATCGGATGAGGATAAGAGCTCCCGGTTTTGCTCACCTTGCTTCGATGGATGAAATGGCTAGAGGCCATATGTTGGCTGATGTTGTGTCTATCATTGGTTCCCAAGATATTGTTTTTGGAGAGATTGACCGATAGATGAAATGGCAAGGTTTACTTAATAAGCGGACCTTGCATCTAAACAATGAAAGTAGGTTTTCCACCAATTGTCAATCCAACTGCCAAAATTCTGATTTTGGGTAGTATGCCGGGTGAAAAATCATTGCAAAAACAGCAATACTACGCTCATCCAAGGAATGCGTTTTGGTATATTATGGGCAAGTTATTTAATTTTGATTACCAAGCCGATTATCAGAAAAAAACTCATGCTTTAATAGCCAACTATATTGCTCTTTGGGATGTATTGCAATTTTGTGAA
>JAUCGL010000294.1 GCA_030378105.1 Candidatus Halobeggiatoa sp. HSG11
CTGGCAATTAGTTTGTTACGCAAAACAAAAGTCAAAAATTTTCAAGCAGCTATTGAAACTTTTGCTGACTGTTCTGATAAATTTGAAGCAATGCTCAGGCGGCTTAATTTTTTATGAGAAAGCCGTGGGGTAGTTAGTTGATAAAATCCACCTTTGCCTATGGATAAACCGCCCACTGCATCAATGTTGCCCTGCTTAATATCATTAACATCGGGAATGAAGTAAGCATTAGCACCATCATCACTTTTTACCTTTAAAGTTCCATTTTTATCTTGAGAAATTGCCAAATCAGATAAATCTGCCATGATCATTGCAGTTTTTAAACCATCAATAATCGGCTCTCCAGCTCCAGCTAATCCCATACCTTTGTGCAAATCAATGTTATTTTTGGATAAAGTAACTAATTTTGGTAAATTTTCGGGTTTAGGCAAAGCCCGCAAAGTTAATTTAGCATTAGGCGGAGGAGTTAAAGCTCCGGTTTCCATATCAAATTGCCAGTCTTCTGGTATTAACTGTTCTGCATATTTAGAAGTAACTGATTCAGACTCAAAATTAGTTAGCATTTTGGAAAAATCATCACTTTGCATTTGTTTAAACTCTTTATTATCAATCATGTCTATGTGATTAGAGTTAAATGTACCAATAATTTCTGTCGATAAACCACCCATGTTTTGGGAATGCAAACCATTTATAGAAGCTAATGAAACTTGTTCAAACTGTTCTATTTTCACACCACTTAATCCATCTTTGCTGAAATAATGTAATTGGTCAGTATCTATAAACTTAATAATTTCAATCGGAATTTTCGTAACATGTTTATCATTAAAGGTAAAAAATGCGGCCGGTTCTATTTTATGAATGGAATCTTCATCCCAATTGGGAATTTGGCGAGTATCAATACAAAAATCTTCTGGTTTATCAGAGCCTATAGGTAGTTTAACTCCGGAACCAAATGTTACTTCTTCTGGATTATATTTAACTGTAGGGGTCAAGCACACATGATATATATAAGTACCGGGAAGAATTTCGGCTGCTCCTATTTTGGCATTTTGTTTACCATGAATATCACCGCTTAATTTACCGCCGATAATACTAGTCTTTTCAAGAAGTTGTATATTATGAATAATACTATTTGCGTCAGCTTTGATATAACCTTCTAATTCGCCATTAGCTAAAATTGCATCAACCAAGTTTAAATTACAAATAATTCCGCCAACTTGACTATCATTGCTTATAGTACCGCTCAGTTTACCGCCACAAAGTTCAGCACCTACAAAGCTTATGTCAGTTATAGTGCCTTTATTAATTATAGTGCCTGTTAATTTGCCGCCGGTTAAAGTTGCTCCGGGTAAGATGGTGGCATTAGATACTAAACCTTGATTTTCCACGTCATTAGCAAATATTACGTTGCTGATACTGGTGTGTATAGTGGATGGTTCGGTTAATGTCTGGCCATTTAAATTAAGACTGCCGTGAATTTCTCCACCAGTGGGGATAGGTAGTGGTGATACAACTGAAGCAATTGAGCAAGCTTGAGTTGTGGCTGTTATCACTGTGGTGGCAGATTCTGTATCAGTATTGATAGCCTTTATTGAATAGTTATATGTTGTACCACAAATTAATTCATTATCTTCTTTACTTATCGCATTTTCTTCAACTGTTATAGTAGTGCCATTGCGATCAATCACAAAGTTGGTTTCATTATCACTATTATCTGTCCAAGCAAGATTAATTTGAGTTTGGGAAATAAAAGTTGTTACAAAGTCAGTTGGTGTTAGTAATATGTTACATGGTATAGTTTTATCTTGCTGATTTTCCCAGTCGGGTTTTAATTTATCCAAAAGGGTATTAGTATTAGAAGAATATAAGTTGTTATTCCTTAAAACTAAACTAGTTAGTTTTGGTAAATTAGTTGCATTAAATGAAGCTGGTATTTCACCACATAGCTTATTATCTTCTAAATGAATGATTTGCAAATTAGCCAAATTACCTAGTTCAATTGGAATTGTTCCAGTTAATTGATTACTACTTAGCCAAAATTGTTGTAAATTGCTTAAATTACCTAATTCAGTTGGGATTGTTCCGGTTAATTGATTTCCAGCCAAACCTAAATCTCGCAAATTAATTAAATTACCTAGTTCAATTGGAATTGTTCCGATTAATTTACTATTAAAATGTGAATTAAGAGCTAAAATTATGTATCTTTTAAAAACAATGAGTTAAAAAATTGTTCA
>JAUCGL010000295.1 GCA_030378105.1 Candidatus Halobeggiatoa sp. HSG11
CGCAACTTATTCAGCTACTGAAGGTGACACAACTCTTAATTTAAATGTTGAACGGATTGATGGTCAAGACGGTGAAGTCTCAGTTCAGTATTTTGTGAATGGAACTTCTACTCTTGATTCTGATTATACAGGTGGTACTGGAACCTTAACTTGGGCAGATGGTGATTTAACAGCTAAATCATTGGATTTAAGTTTAATTGATGATGCAGAAATTGAAGAAAATGAAACTCTTAGTTTAACATTGTTCAACCTAACTGGTGACGCAACTTTAGGCAGTATAGATAAAGCAACTTTAACTATAGCTGATAATGATGAAGCTGGAGTTGCTGGAATTTTACAATTTTCCTCTGCAAACTATACAGTTACCGAAGGTGCTAATACAATTATTGACGTGAGCCGTACAAGTGGTAGTAGTGGAGAGGTATCAGTACAATATTCTGCAACTGGTGAAAGTACCGCAACGAGTAGTGATTACTCAAATGCCAGTGGCACTTTAACGTGGGCAACTGGTGATAGAAGTACCAAATCATTCACAGTTAAAACAACTGATGATACAGAAGTTGAAGGAACTGAAATAATTAAATTAACTCTTTCCAGTCCAACTGGTGAAGCAACTTTGGGTAGTCCGGCTCAGACAACTATTAACATAACTGATAATGATGTTGCAGAAGAACCTGATGAATCTGACAAACCAGTTGAAACACAGAAACCAACAACTTCTGAACCAAATACAACAGTCCCTAATACAGTATCAGAACCAGATACACAATATATTATTGTACCAAATGCCAATCAAAACGGTGTGGTAACTCCAAATAGTTCAGGTTCATCAACGATATATAATGGAACAGCAAGCACTGCTGGAACATTGCAATTTGCGTTAACAACCTACTTAGCTAATGAAGGTGACAACGACTTCCAAGCTATAACTGTCAATCGGCTTGGTAATGGAGAAGGCAATGTTTCAGTTCAATATTTTGCTACTGCCAATAGTAGTGCAACTTCAGAAGTAGATTATATTGGAGGTTTTGGAACTTTATATTGGGCTGATGGCGATATGCAGCCTAAAGTTCTGCCTGTTGACATTTTAGATGATGCTGAAACAGAAAGTTTAGAAACTGTTAATTTAATGTTATCTAATCCAACTGGCCAAGCAACTTTAAGTTCACTTGCCCAAACTACTTTAATTATTGTTGACAATGCCTTAGCATCGACAGACCAAGCAACGGTTAATCCTAAAGCTGGTGCATTGCAATTTTCCACTCCTTTCTATACCACCAAAGAAAATGATGGTATCCTCACTACTATAGATGTTATTCGTGTTGGCAGTAGTGCAGGTGAAGTATCTGTTCAATATACCATACTTGACAGTGGCACTGCCGAGCTAAATAATGATTATGTTGGTGGTACTGGTAAATTAATTTGGTTGGATGGAGATAATAGTGCTAAATCAATTGCATTGATGTTATTTGATGATAGCAAAGTGGAAGACTTGAAAACTATTCCTTTGATTTTATCAGAACCGACTGGCGGAGCTACTTTAGGAGCCCCAGACCGAGCAACAGTAGTTGTAGTTGATAATGACGGACAGCTTCCAATTAAATCTCAGGAAAGTTCTTCGCAAGAGAAAGTTGCTGGTTACTCAAATCAACCAAATATAAAACATATCAGTAATTTACCTGATTTAAGACGAGGTATGGCTGTCACCAAAGACGGTAGTATTCTTAGTGCAAATACCCTTGCAGAAATGGCAAATATCACGGTTAATTTTTGGGGTGGTGCTTCCGTTAGTAACCAAGAATATCAAACTAATATGTCTACAACACCATCCAAAATGGTGAAAATTATGGGTGAAATTGAGGTTGCCGATGCTCATGTTGGTCAGGTGGCAGATATATTGGTTGTGGTGGCTGGTATGTTTGATGCGGCAGAGACGCACGGCCGTGCGTCTCTACATAAATTATTTTTAATGCTTGATGACCGTGAACAAATACGATTGTGGGATGGTGATTTAGATACTTTGATTGGTATTGAGGAAGACATCATGCTTCCACAAAGTCAAATAATAGAAATATATCATGGTTTTATTGAACCAGTTCAAGTACAAATCTACTTCGGTTATCGACTGAAAGAAAATGGTTCTATTTATTTTAATGGCGAATTGCCTATTGAA
>JAUCGL010000296.1 GCA_030378105.1 Candidatus Halobeggiatoa sp. HSG11
ATATATTCATCTATCCAAAATATTCATGAAATCTCTGCAAAACTCCTTTCTTTAAGTTGTTTATTTTGAGTTTTTAATTCCATATTTTTCATTTGAGATTGTTGTTGTAAAAAATAAAGATTTAAATGAGTTCTTATACGTAATAGAACTTCTTTTTCTGCAAAAGGTTTAGTTATATAGTCAACTGCTCCTAATTCAAACCCTTTAAGTTTGTCCTTTTGTTCTGACAAAGCACTCATAAAAATCACTGGAATATCCTTAGTTTTTGGATTTTTTTTAAGTTGCTCACAAACTTCAAACCCATTCATTCCCGGCATCATTATATCTAATAAAATTAAATGAGGTTTTTTTTGAACAATTTTCTCAAGAGCTGTTTCTCCATTTTCAGCGATTAATATTTTAAAGCTGTGTTCATTTAGGATGTTAAACAATAATTTTAGGTTAATTAACATATCATCAACGATAAAAATTGTTGGTTCTTTAGGTATGGTCATGCTTAAAATATGCTGACATCGTTCTAAATAAATTTGAGCAACTGTATCATTAGGATTAACTTGTAAAACATCTTCAAAAAATGGTTTTGCATCGGCGATTTCATCACAATGATATAGTACAAATCCAGTTCCAAAATCAACTGTAGTTTTATTTTTTAAAGCGATAACTTCCGGTTTATCCGCATCAAAAACTTCGTATATAGTTACTATTTCAGATTTCCCTTTTACCTTAGTTTCATCAATTACCCGAATATGATATTGAGAAGGATTGGCTAATTTTGCATAAGTATGTTCGCTAATCAGCAAAGAAACACCATAAATTTTAGTTAAACCTTCAATGCGTGACGCTAAATTAACTGCATCTGAAATTACCGTACTATCCATACGGCTTTGACCTCCAATTATACCCAATATTGATTGCCCAGTATGTAATCCAATGCCAATATTTATTTTATTAAATTTAGTATGCTGTAAAACTTGGTTATATTCTGTCAGTTTTTTTAACATAGCAATTGCAGATTTGAGTGCATCGTCAGCATTAGTAGGAAATAAAACCATAATTGCATCACCGATATATTTATCAATAATACCTCGATATTTAAGAATAACTGGTTCCATTTGACCAAGATAAGTATTTATAAAATCAAAATTATCCTCTGGAGTTAGCTTTTCCGATATATATGTAAAGTTACGAATATCAGAAAATAAAACTGTCATTTCTTTTTCGACTTGGTCTCCTAAATTAATATCAACAATATTGTCTTTATTAAGAAATTTAAGAAATTCATGTGGCACAAAACGTTCATAAGCTTTATTATATTTTTCTAGTTGCTGATAAGAAATTTCTAAATTATTTGTCATGTTAGCGAAAGTTGTAGCCAAAATCGTAATTTCATCTTTGCTATTATTCGTTTGTTTGTAATAACTTGGAATTTTAATCGAAAAATTTCCATTAGCAAGTTCTTTAGCAATATTTGTTAATTCAACTAGAGGTTTAGAGATTTTTGCTGCAATCATAACGATAAAAACTGTACTAAACAACAAAAATAACACAGTTGTTAATATAGAACGAATTATCATTAAACGAATTTGTTCATGTTTTTCCTGTCTGGAAACAGAAATTTCTGCTGCAACTTTAGCCATAGAAAAACCTAACCGTAAAAACCAAGTATCTGTACTTACTGGAATTGGTAGCACAAATTCAATAATTTCTACACCTTCAATCTTTAAATTTTGGCGAGTTTTATTTTGTTGTTGTACTGCAAAAATAGCTTCTGGAGTAGATAAAGTTTCTGATTCTAATTCTGGTTTTTTGGTATGTAAATGAGCAGTGCGTTCGCTATCCATCAAAATTCCATATTCCAAGTTGGAATCCTTTTGAACTGCTAGGTTAATTAATTTAGTCACCTTAGAAAAATTAAATGCAGCAATTTCAATTGCAACTTGATCGGCCAAATTGTTAGAAAGTACCTCGCCCAGTTGTAGCATTTTTTTCTTTAATGATAATTCTCGATGTGTTAATTCAGTTTCCAAAATAGACTGTTGAGAGCTAATTTGTACATAAGTTAATATGGTTAATAAAGCTACTATTAAGCTCAACATTGTTACTAAAAGTCGGATACGAATA
>JAUCGL010000033.1 GCA_030378105.1 Candidatus Halobeggiatoa sp. HSG11
CATGAATTCCTGTTATGTCTCTCAACCATTTAATTTTATTGGATATATATCGAAAAATGCTGGATACTGTTGAACGTCCTACCAGCATTGCCAAAATAACAGATGCTATAACGAAAGGAAGCGAATGCCGTTTGCCTCTTTCATCACGTGGGTCTGTCAATTCACCCAGTACATTTATGAAATTGATGATTTTTTCGTCCGCTGCGAGACATGGAGAGGCGAAGCCGAAGTCGAGTAGTCCGCGACTTGCGTGAGAGTTCTTAAATTTGAAGAAATAGTTAAACGGAGTGTATTTCTTGAAATTTTGAACAAGCTCACCGTTAAGTCATGGTGGAGTCGGTGAGACGGAGCTGCTTCAGTGCGGAGTCGCCCGATGAGACCGGACGTGTCGAGGCAAGTAATAACCGGTTTCGCTGAAAAATTGATTAGTCAACGGGACATGGACGTTCCGGGGACATCATGAAATTTCTGCGAAACTCATCGGAAATTGCCTATATGTTTCAGAATAATTTGACCAAAATTTTTGATACCTAAACATCCAGAAGTGGCGGAAAACGTAGAATAAAAAACTGGATAGTTCAAGTTGAGAATAGCTGTTTGGTTTGTTATGACAGATTCCTTTCAACATTGAAATCTCATTTGGAAGATATTGTGAATTATTTTGTCGAACGACATACAAGTGGGGTTGTTGAGGGATTTAATAACAAAATCAAACTTATAAAACGACGTTGCTTTGGGATTATTAATGTTGGGCATTTGTTCCAACGCATATTTTTGGATACTTCAGATAGAAAATTATACGCTATATAATTAATATGTTATGTCTAACGCAAATTACCAAAGAGCCAATAATTATGAAGAAAATAGATGAGTTTCGCAGAAATTTCATGATGTCCCGGAACATCCATATTCCGTGAACTAATAAATTTTTCAGCAAAACCTGTTATTATTTGCCCCGACACGTCAGGTTTCATTGGGATACTCCACCATTGTTAACACAAGATTCCAATCTATTATTCCACCTTATACAACGTTGTTTTACCTATATTAAAATACTTTACTGTCTTTTCATAACTTAACTTTCTTTCCATTTTTTCCTCAAGATAAAGTTGAGATATATAGCAATTATGAATGGTTAATTATTAATTAAATTCTACAAAAATATCAATTATTTATTTTGTATTACTGTAATCTATTTAATCTGGAAATGCTATAATATCTTTTGCTTCATAATCTTAAAGTTTCAAATTAACTTAATTATTAAAAATACTATGCCAATTATATACGTACAAACAACTAGCCAAGGATTATTTGAGTTTACTCAACAGATTACCTCTATAGTGAACAACTCTGAAGTAACAGAAGGTTTATGTACATTGTTTATTCAACATACATCAGCTAGTTTAACAATTCAGGAAAATGCTGACCCATCAGCGAAAAGAGATTTAGAAGCTTGGTTAAGTTGTTTAGTTCCAGAAGGTGACTCATTGTATACTCACAGACTTGAGGGTACAGATGACATGCCTGCTCATATAAAATCTGCTTTAACTGCAACTAGTTTGTCAATTCCTATAATAAATGGTCAACTTGCATTAGGAGCTTGGCAAGGAATTTTTTTGTGGGAACATCGTCATCAAGGTGGACAACGTTCTGTGGCAGTTCACATTGGTTAGCCATAAAAAAATAATGGACAATTATTTTGAGAAAAAGTACCATAGGTTTCACCTATGGCTATTCAAGTTTAACCCCATTGAGGTTGTTCAAATCCTGAAAGGATTGAATGTGAATAGCCACCGATAATATCGGTGGAATATATTAAGTCCTACCATAACTTTCAATTGTTTGGGATACAAAAATTAGTCAAAATAGCTGTTTTTCGACAGGCTAGGGCTGCTCTATTTTTTACGTTGTAAAATATTTATCAATTTATCTGCAATAGCGTGTAAAGGAAGCACATGATCTATCCCCCCTCGTTTAACCGCTTCGCCGGGCATACCCCATACAACACTAGTTTTTTTATCTTGAGCTATGGTAACTGCACCAGCATCGTGCATTTCTTTTATACCTCTAGCACCATCATCACCCATGCCTGTTAAAATTATCCCAATAGCATTTGGGCCAACATTTTGAGCGACAGAACGGAATAATACATCAACTGAAGGCCGGTGACGATTAACTGCTTCGCCTTGATTTAAAGAACAAACATAGCGTGCTCCATAGCGTTTAACTAATAAATGTGAATCGCCCGGAGCAATATAAACATGGCCCGGTAAAATTGCTTGTTTATCTTTAGTTTCACACACTGTCATAGCAGAAATCTGATTCATGCGTATTGCAAATGAACGACTAAAATTGATTGGTATATGTTGACTAATAACAATGCCAGCAGTATCGGGTGGTATTTGATTAAGTAAGGCTCGAATTGCTTCAGTGCCACCGGTAGAAGCTCCTATAGCAATAATTTTATCTGTAGTTTCAAAATGTTGTTGTATTGAAGTATGTTTAATAATAACATCAGCTGAATATTTAGGAGGAACAGTGAGCTTTTTTTTAACAGAATAAGCATGGACTTTAATTTTCGCTGCTAGTCTGAGTTTAGCTAAAATTTCTTCTGCATAATTTCCAAATGTATTAGAAATATCAAGTTGTGGTTTGGTTATAAAATCTATTGCCCCATATTCCAAAGCTTGTAAGGTAGTATTTGCTCCTTTTTCAGTTAAAGCCGATATCATTATGACCGGCATTGGACGTAATCTCATCAAATTACTTAGAAAATCCAAACCATCCATACGTGGCATTTCTATATCTAAAGTTAAAACATCTGGATTTAATTGCTTAATTTTTCTTCTAGCAATATATGGGTCTCCAGCAGTACCAACAACTTCCATATCATGAGATGAATTAATTATTTTTGTTAACATTTGCCGAATTAAGGCAGAATCATCAATGATTAATACTTTTATTTTTGACATTAATCTCCTAAAATAAATCAACATCACCAGCAACAGGCTGATTTTCTAAATTGCGTCTATATTCTGTTTCACGTTCAAGTATTACCGGTTGGGTTGCTCGTAATTTTTTAACTTTTGCCAAACCAGTATTAGGGAAAAACAATATTTTACGTGGGTAAACACTGCCAAGGTCTTCAGCTGATAATTTTAAACCTTCCATTTTTACATAATTTTTAACAAAATTAATATTTTGCTGACCTATATTACCTATATTTTGCATAATGCTTCCACCACCAAATAACTTTACTTCAAGGTTTTCTTTCTTACCACCATGTTTTAAAATTTCATTGATTAAATATTCCATGGCAACACTTCCATAGCGACTGGCTATATTAGCACGAGTATGCTCCCACTTATCACTAGTATTATGCGGCAACATAAAATGGTTCATACCACCAATTCCAATTGTTTTATCACGGATACAAGCAGCCACACAAGACCCAAGTACCGTCATTAAAATTTCATTATGATAAGTAACATAATATTCACCCGGCAAAATTTTAGCAACATAACCACTACTACGATAATCCCAATAGCGTTTTATATGTTTATAACCCGGTAAAGCACGTGGTGGCTTTATTGACATTTCACGTATACCGTTTGTTTAAGCAAGCGAAAACGGGTAGTTAACTGGAATAAATTTTCAGAATGTCCAATTAATAAATAACTGTTATTATCAAGGATATTAGCAAATCGATCAAATAATATTTTCTGAGTAGGCTTGTCAAAATAAATTACTACATTGCGACAAAAAATAATATCAAATGGTCCTTGCATTGGCCACTGGTGCATCAAATTTAAATGTTTAAAAGTAACCAAAGAACGCACTTCTGAAGTAACTTGTAATTTATTAGTTTTTGGAATAGTTTTAAACCAGTTTTTTAAACGAATTGGTGATATTTTTTTGACTTTTTCTGAGGTATAAATTCCTTGTTTACCGGTTGTAACTACCGATGAATCCAAGTCAGTGGCGAGAATTTTAACATCCCAACCACTTGGCATTGCCTCTTTAATAACCATTGCAATTGAATATGCTTCTTCCCCACTAGAACAACCAGCCGACCATATACGAATTTTTCGAGAAGCAGAATTTTTAGCTAATAAACGTGGCAATAATACTTGTTCTAATAAAGTAAAATGATGTGATTCACGAAAAAAAGCAGTTAGATTGGTAGTAATAGCATTAATAAAATTAATTATTTCTTCATCATCTGATTTAAGCATTTCATAATAACTAGCAAAGCTATTCAAACCTAAAGAACGTAAACGTCGGGATAAGCGACTGTAAAGCATTTCTTGCTTATGATCAGATAATTTAATACCAGTATGTTCATTTACTAGTTGACGTAGTTTTTCAAAGTCATGTTTAGTAAAATGAAATTCTCGTTCATCCATTGAAATTACTCATAATAAATCGTTAATTTTCTTGCATTGGGACACTAACTACTGCTGATAGCCCTAATAATTTAGATACATTACATAATTCAGGTGATGGATCAACCCATGCAACAGTAACATCTGGACTATTGGTAAAAGCTAATAATAACTGAAAAGCAGCAGTATCTATCCGTTCAACTTGTTGTCCTGATATTTGAACTCTACAATTTTTATATTGCTCAAGCTGTGTTTTTAAGTCATCTAATTGCGGTATAGTTATTATTGGTTCCAGTTCAAGTTTAATCCATTCACTTTTGAATTGTTCTGCTTCTTCAACATTTTGATATGATTCTTCTGTTATTTCGTCTGAGGTATCCATTGATATTATTCCGTTTTTTTATATGAATTTAATCTGAATATGTTTCGCTTATTTAACTTGCATAAAAATGTCCAATTAACATACATCTTGATTAAAGTTTAGACTCCTTTTTTCTTAACGTCTATGTCAATTTTTAAAAAGCTGGGAATATAATTATAACATTGCTACATCAGTCCTAAAGACACTCGTTCTTTAAGGGCAATAATATTTCGTTGTATAACAGTTACCGGACATTGCAGACGCTCATCATAACATAAACCTTGTACAATAATATTAAGATGTTCCATATAAGATTTATTTAATGCAGCCTTGCCAGATTCATACACAAGAGGGATAGCTGGTTGTATAACTATAAGTTTGGAAAAAATCTGGTTAGTTACCATAAAACATTCAGTTAAATAAGCTTCTAGTTCTATAAAATCAACTTCAGTATTGCCCTGAATATCTGCCAAAGTATAAGCCATAAAATCTATAGGAGTACGATCCGTAACAAAGTTATCGGTTTGCCAAATTTTAACCGCAGCTTGAATAATCAGTTTTTGAATTTTTAAGCGAGTAGGAAAATCTAAAGGTTGGGAAGGGTGTAAACCTTGTTGAACAAATATTGCATTAGTATCAGTTTTAAGTAGGTTTATTCCAGTTTTATCTGCAATAGCCTGAGCTAAAGTTGTTTTACCAGTCCTATGACTGCCACAAATTCCTAGTTTCATTATTATATTAGGAGCAAGCAAAGCATTTTGGATATTTTTTACAACGACTTCTGTAACGGCGAGGATTTTTATTTTTGATTTGATATTCTATAACTGCACATTCATGTTCTTTAAGAGTAACGGAAAAATAATGTTTGCCGCCACCTTTAGCCACAAAATATAACGCATCTCCACCAGTTGGATTTGTGGCAGCTTCTAGTGCAGCACGACCCGGCATAGCGATTGGAGTAGGAGGTAATCCTTTGTTTTTATAAGTATTATATGGATTATTTACTCTTAAATCTTTTCGGCGTAAATTACCATCGAATTTTTCTCCTAAAGCATAAATCACTGTTGGGTCCGTTTGTAAACGCATATTTTCCTTCAATCTTCTCATAAAGACTCCAGCAATTAAAGGTCGTTCTTCAACTGCTGCTGTTTCTTTTTCAACTATGGATGCTAATATTAATGCTTCGTATGGAGTTTTTAATAATAAATCCTCTTTACGTTTTTCCCAAGTTTTAGCTAATATTTTTTCCATCATTCTATAGGAACGTTTTAAAAATTTAACATCTGTTGTGCCAGTTGCAAAATGATAAGTATCTGGGTAAAAACGTCCTTCATGATGTTGATCAGGCCAGCCAAGCACGGTCATTATTTCTTTATTATTCATACCTTCCAAAGTTTGTACAATTTCCGGATGTCCACGTATTGCAACCATCATTTGTTTAAAATTCCAACCTTCTGGAATCATTAAAGTGTGGCTAATTGCCTTACCAGAAATCATAATTTCTAACATTTGTTGCGGAGTTGTACCAACTGGAATTAAATATTCACCAGCTTTTATTAAATGGGCTCTTTTTTGAAATCGAGCTAATGATATCCAAGTTAAACCAGTTGGATAGTTCATCAATTCTTTATCAATTAAATCAATGGTTATTTGGCGTAAATTTGAATTGGGTTTAACCACATAACGCAAATCGTCAAATATAGGTAACGGTTCAACAAGATAAGTTTTATAAATCCAATAACCAGAGCCACCTATAGAACTGATTATTAATAAGATAAGTAGGAATAGGGTTCTTAACATAGTTTTAATATTTTGTGAATGGTTTCTGTGATATTGAACTTAAGAATAAGTTTCTGTATTACAAATACATTTGATTGATTAATAATCTTAAATTCAATATCAAGAAAAATCTACTATAATCACTCAAAACGCTTAAACACCAACGTTCCATTAGTACCACCAAAACCAAACGAGTTAGAAATTGCCACGTCAATTGACATTTCTTTAGCTTGATTGGCTGCATAATCCAAACCAGCACATTCAGGGTCAAGGTCAAACAAATTCATTGTTGGTGGTGCAACTTGATCTCGAATACTAAGGACAGTAAAAACAGCCTCTAAACCACCGGCAGCTCCTAACAGATGCCCAGTCATAGATTTAGTTGAGCTAACTACTAAATTTTTAGCATGGTCTGCAAAAGCCGATTTAACTGCTAAAGATTCCGCTTTATCGCCAGCCTGAGTTGAAGTCCCATGAGCATTAACATAATTAACTTGCTCTGGATTAATTTTAGCATCCTTCATAGCATTTAACATACAACGACATGCCCCTTCACCATCTTTAGGTGGTAAAGTCATATGATAAGCATCACCACTCATACCAGAGCCAATCAATTCAGCATATATTTTAGCTCCCCGTTGTTTAGCAGTCTCATATTCTTCTAAAACTAATACACCAGCCCCATCACCAAGTACGAAACCATCTCGTCCTTTATCCCAAGGTCTACTTGCAGTTTCAGGAGAGTCATTTCTGGTAGATAAAGCTCTGGCTGCAGAAAAACCACCCAATCCCATTGGACTACTTGCCATTTCTGCCCCACCAGCAATCATAATATCTGCATCACCGTACTCAATCAAACGTGCAGCATTACCGATACTATGAGTTCCGGTTGAACAAGCTGTTGTTATCGCATAGTTTGGGCCTTTTATGCCATATTTAACTGATAAATTACCAGCTATCATATTAATAATATTACTTGGCACAAAAAATGGTGATATTTTTCTTGGCCCACCTTTTAAATAAGCCGAATGTCCCTTTTCAATTCCCGGCAAACCACCGATACCAGAACCAATTGACACACCTACCCGTTCAGCATTAATTTCAGTTATTTCTAAACCAGCATCTTCAATGGCATGAGTCCCGGCTGCTATACCATAATGGATAAAAGGGTCCATTTTTCTTGCTTCTTTAACAGACAAGTATTTACTTACATCAAATCCTTTAACTTGCCCGGCAATCTGACTGGCAAAATTAGCTGGATCGAATCCGGTAACAGTTGTTATACCAGTTTTACCAGCCAATACTGTATTCCAACTTTCTTGAGCTGTTAAACCCACTGGGGAAACAGCAGCAACTCCAGTAACAACAACACGTCTTTTAGTCACAAATTATTTTCCAAATAAAAAAGGCCACAAAATATGGCCTAACACAAAATTATTCGTCGCTATTTTTCTTTATGTAATCAATTGCCTGTTGAACAGTTTGAATTTTCTCAGCCTCTTCATCAGGAATTTCGGTTTCAAACTCTTCTTCAAGTGCCATTACCAACTCCACTGTATCAAGAGAATCTGCACCAAGATCATCAACAAAAGAAGAATCAAAATTCACTTCTTCATCTTTAACGGATAGTTGTTCAACTACAATTTTCTTGACACGTTCCTCAATGGTACTCATATTTGCCTCTTTAAAATATCAATAAATTAAGTTAATTTTTACAGGTTTAGTTTATTTTAAGAATATTTAATCTAAAAATCGAATCTTTAAAAAATCAAGAGTTCCTGTACAAAAATTTTAACAGATTTGCTAAATTATGCAATTATAACATATCAAATATTATCAAAACTAGATTTTTTCAAATTGTTATGCTTGTATAACATCTTGTCCATCTTTCAAAGCTTCGCTCCACCCACCAATAAGGCCAGCACATTTACGCAAGTATTTACCGTAGTTTTCACTCCATTCTTCTAATCCCTGCATGAGACTATCATTAGCTGGATCACCAACCATTAATCTCACTTTTGTTAAAACTTGTTGCAATAATACAACGTCCAAAGCATCCCACACGCTGTTCATATCTAAAAGTTGTAAATTTTCTAAACAACGCTTTAAAGAATCAGCAGCTCGCAAGGAAAACATAGCATTTTTATATTTAAGCAAAACATCTAATTCTTCAATAGCCATTATTTGTTGTTCATTCATTTCACCATACAGTCTAGCTCGTTCTAAAGTTATCCTTGGCTCTAAAGTTAATTCAATTATAGAGGCTCGATCTAAAACTCGTGGTGATAATGATAAAGTTGTATGATCATTATTAATAGTTGCAACAAAACGTAAAGCTGGCGAAATTGATACTTTACTACCGTTTGTAGTTATTCCACGAATGCTTTTACCACCTAATTCAATAGTTCGCATTTTATCTTGATCATCCGGATATTGAGATCGCACCAAAATATCAGCAAACCAATATTCAGGTTGACTTAGGTTAAATTCTTCAAAAATAACCAAATAAGGCCGCTTGTCATTTTTACGCCATGCGGTCTCTGCTTTACATAAAAACTTAGTAAAATCAGTTGGTTCAAATTCGTTACTGATTGGATTCACATAACCAAGTAAATCTTCTCTACCTCGCCAAGTAGAGCCAACCGATACAATCAATTTACGCTCTTGATCATCTATTAAGTCTATTGCTAAGGTACTTTTACCGACCCCGGGATTGCCAGTAATAATCAAAATATTTTTAGTTAATGAAACTGCTAATACAGAATCAAGTACTTCTTTGCTATAGTTGGCTTTAAGTTTTTCTTTAACAGAATCTTTTTCAATTAATGGATAAGCTGTAGTTGTTTTTACTGGTTTAGTAGTGGTTGTTGTTGGGCTAATAGTTTTTTTGACATCTAAACTTTTTAAACCATCAAATGGACTTTTTATTGTGGGTGAGGAATTAGTCTTAGCATAAGGACGTACTACATTTTGTTGTAATTTTTGAGCACTTTCTCTAGCAACTTCAAACCAGTCGTGTAAATTAGAATGAAAATGTTCAAATCGTTCAATATCCTTTTGATTACTCCAGTTTGGATTTGGATTTTTGGATTGTTCAGCCGCTTTTTCAAACATATTTTCTACGGCTACCCGATTAACTTCTTTAAGATAAACCCCACCAATTATACTTTTGTAATATACAGTTAGAATATACGGCAATTGAAAACGTGCCCAACCGTCCGGATAAGGTTCTATTTTCCACAGGGTTTTAAACTCATTAATTTTTTGAGGCGAAACATTTAAAACTCGATAAGCTCCGAAAACATAATCTTTAGGTCTGGCGTTTATATCACTTATTCCTCTTGGTTCTTGAAAACGTTTGCCCCAAAATAATAGAATCTGATTATTCAAAACTTCTGGATATGGCTCAAGTAACCAACCAATGCCCAAATCATCAATTAAACAATAAGGATTGGCCTCTTCAAAAATATGAATATGATAACAACGTGGATCACCTTGCTGACAATAATCAGTACGAAATTGTTGTTTAGCGGAACAATTCCAAGTTTCAGCATTTTTACAAATACTACCTTCCCAACCACGACGATGTGAATTAATTGTACAACCTAATGCGTTACCAACTGTAATAAAACTCATAATATTCCTTATTTAATAATTAAATTTAATTATTGTGGTAATTTTTTAAGCTTACCAATTTATATCTATAAACGCAATTTCATTGGTAAACAAGCTAAATCTCTGAACAAATAATAAAAAAATACTCTCATACTATAATAACATAGGACTTGGCATATATTGATAAAATATTCTTTTTGTATAATGCGAGAATCGGAAAAATGCTATAATACGACAAAGCAATGGATAATCACATATATTTTTTAAAACATGTCAAATATAATTGTAGCTGGTGCCACCAATCAAATTGGTCATTTTTTATTATTAAGATTACAAAAAGCAATCGCTATAAGCCGCCAAACATACCCAAATACTGATAATATAACTTGGTTAAAAATTGATTTAAAAACCGAAATTTTGCCACTTGAAACACCAAGTAAGTTATTCTATTCAGCACCTTTACCATTATTACCACCACTGTTAGAACGTTTACCAAAAACAACTTTATTAAAGCGAGTCATTGTCTTAAGTTCAACTAGCTGTTTTACTAAAGAAAATTCAACTGATTTCAACGAGCAAGCCATAGCTAATCAGTTAATTCAAGCTGAATTAGCGTTGATAAAAGAATGTCAACAGCGTAATATAGCTTGGACAATCTTAAGACCAACCTTAGTTTATGGCTGTGGGCTGGATAAAAACATAACCTTTATTGCTAATTTTATTCGCCGATTTGGTTTTTTTCCTATTGTTGGACAAGGTAGTGGATTACGCCAACCAGTTCATGCAGACGATTTAGCCAAAGCCTGTATTCAGGTTGCTTCATCCGAAAACACAATTAACAAAACATATAATTTAACTGGCGGACAAACTCTTAGTTATCGTGATATGGTCATAACTATTTTCAAATTTTTAGGCAAAAAACCACATATTATATCTATTTCACCATCATTATTTAAAGCTATAATAAGTTGTATATCTTGGCTACCTAAATATTCCCACTTATCAACTGCAATGGTGACACGCATCAACCAAGATTTATGTTTCGATCATACAGCAGCCCAACATGATTTTGATTACCAACCAAGAAAATTTATGGATTTGGGATTATGATTTTTATATGTTTAGCTTTTTTGCTATCAGCCGGCTTAACTTTATATCTTAGTCATCCAAAAACTCCTTTGTGTATTCTTGATAAACCGAACGAACGTTCTTTACATGACAAACCAACTCCAGTAACTGGTGGAGTGGCAATATTATTAGCATGTGCAATAACGTTATTGCTTGTTGATTTATTTTATATATCCATTCATGAATATTTATGGTTGTTTATCAGTTGCTTATTAATTGCTATTATTTCTTTTATTGATGATTGCAAACAAATTTTTATTCCTTATCGCTTATTAACTCATTGTATTGCTGCTGTTTTATTGCTGTGGAACTATGATTTAAGCATTCTATTCAGCTTGGAAATACCAAAATTTTTACAAGTCATTATTTCATTCTTATTTGTTGTATGGATGACTAATCTATATAACTTTATGGATGGCATGGATGGTTTTGCTGGAGGCATGGCAATTTTTGGCTTTGGAACTTTTGCTATCTTAGGTGGATTAGCTGAACAGCAGTTATTTATGTTAATTAACTTAATAATAATCAGTGCAGTAGGAGGTTTTTTAATATTTAATTTTCCTCCAGCAAAAATTTTTATGGGTGATGTTGGAGCTTCCAGTTTAGGATTTTTAGCAGCAGCTTTAAGCTTATGGGGTAATCACGAAGGAATTTTTTCCTTATGGATCGCATTGTTAATCTTTTCACCGTTTATCGTAGATGCAACAGTTACTTTATTAAGACGTTTATTTGCTGGTGAAAAAATTTGGTTAGCCCATAAATCTCATTATTATCAACGTTTAGTTGAACTTGGTTGGGGACATAAACGTACTGTATTATTTGAATATGTTTTAATGGCTATTTGTTGTATTTCAGCTTTGCTGGCAGTATTGTTAAATATGCAATGGTATTTTCTATTGGCTTGGTTTTTTATTTATATAACATTGATTTATATAGTTAATACAATATTTGACTCTTAACCGCCTTCAAGTTTCCCCTTTTTATTAATTGATTGATTCAATACCTTCGCCAATCTCAAAAATTTTTGTTTCGGGAATGAGGTATGATTTCCTAAAACTCCTATATAACCCTGATTTCGGGAAATACGTTTCGCCCCATTCTCGAAACAACTATCAAATCAGAAAACTATTTATTATTGATACAACCAAACTCGCATTAATGAAATTAACTTATTAGAATCAATTGGTTTAGCTAAATAATCATTAGCTCCTGCTTCGATACATTTAGTTTTATCACCTCGCATTGCTTTAGCGGTCAAAGCTATAATTGGTAATTTTTTGTACCGAGGTTGTTTACGAATTTTTTGCATGGTTTCATAACCGTCCATTGCTGGCATCATGATATCCATTAAAATAATTGCAATATCCTCATGCTCATCTAATAGGTCCAGAGCCTCCTCACCATTTTGAGCAACAACAACTTCCATATCTTTATCTTCCAATGTTGTTACTAACGCAAAAACATTACGTATATCATCATCCACAACTAAAGCTTTTTTATCCTTCAAAATGGCAGTTTTATTATGTACCATTTTCAACATATCCTGCTTTCCTTCTGGCAGTTTAGCTTCCAATTGATGCAAAAATAAAGTTGCTTCATCTAATAATCGAGCTGGAGAACGAGAAGATTTTAAAATCAAATTATCCGCACATTTTTGTAATAAAATCTCTTCATCTGGAGTTAATTCTTGTTCTGCATAAATAATAACTGGAGTCTTACAAGAATCTGGAGCATCGTGCATCTGTTTGATTAGCCTAGTGCTTGAACGATGTTCTATATCCATATCCAAAATTATACAATCATATTCCGTAGTTTGAATATAATGCAAAGCATCGTCTATTGTTATTGCCTGAGTTATTTCAATCTCAGTGTTTTTTATCAAATCTAAAATTTGCTGTTTATGTGGTTCCAAATCTGAAATAATTAAAAGGTTTTTAACCTGTTTGGTTATCAATTGTTCTATCTGTTTAAATGCTGTAGAAAGCTGCTCCATATCAACTGGTTTACGCAAATAACCAACTGCCATATCCGCTACATCACCACTCAATTCAGATGCTGAAATGAAATGGACCAGAATATCCTTAGTATTAGGATTTTCCTTCAGCTTTTCCATAACTGTTAAACCATCTATTTTTGGCAAGTTGACATCAAGAATAATGGCATCTGGTTTATATTGTTCAGCTAATTGTAAGCCAGTTTCACCATCATCAGCAACTAAACATTTGAATTCTTTATCTCGAGCTGTTTCTAGCAGAATATTAACAAACGCAAAATCATCTTCAATAATTAATAAAGATTTCTCGTCATCAGTTAAATTATCTCTATCATCAATAAAAATATTGGATTTAGAAGAAGTTGGCTTAAGAATATCAGATTTAGGAACATCTTTAAAAGTATTGATTTCTGCTTTTTCTATTGAACCTGATTCTTCAAGTTTTTGAGGTAAATATAAAGTGAAGGAACTACCTTTTCCTTCCTCGCTTCGTAATTCTAATTCCCCACCTAATAAATGTGCTAATTGACGTGAAATTGATAAACCAAGACCAGTACCACCATAATTACGACTAGTTGTACCATCAGCCTGTTGGAATGCTGCAAAAATAGATTCCTGTTTTTCTTCTGGAATGCCAATTCCAGTATCAGTAACTCCAATAACAATAGTTTCACTTGGCTTATACTTAATAATGTCATTGCGTCTTGATGGATGGCGGATGGTTATTTTGATCTCACCTTTAGAAGTAAATTTAAAAGCATTAGAAAGTAAATTATTGATTATCTGCTTTAAACGTTGGCCATCAGTATATAAAATCTGTGGAATATCATCCGCAATCGCTATCTGGAAACCTAAACCTTTGCTTTCTGCAAATGGGCGAAATTCTTTTTCAAGATTCATAACTAAATCAGTTAGTAATATATCTTCAATATTTATTTCAATCTTACCAGCTTCCACCTTAGATAAATCCAAAATATCATTAATAAGTCTAAGCAAATCAATTCCAGAATTATGAATCGTTCTAGCATACTCAACCTGCTTATCAGTCAAATTTTTATTCTTATTATCAACCAATAATTGAGCCAAAATAAGCAAACTATTCAAAGGAGTACGCAATTCATGTGACATATTAGCCAAAAATTCAGACTTATATTTACTGGCCAATTCTATTTCTTTAGCTTTGGTTTCAATGTCATGTTTAACTTTTTCTAAAGTAGTATTTTTGTCAGCTATTTCTTGTTTTTGACGTTCTAACTCATTAGTACGTTCTTCCAGAGATTCATTAGACTGCCGCAATTCTTCCGATTGGCTTTGTAATTCTTCAGTTTGATTTTGTAATTCCTCAGATTGACTTTGTAATTCCTCATTATTATGCTTTAATTCTTCCTGTTGCTGTTCCAGTTCTTGAGTTTGAATCTGAGTTTGTTGTAACAGTTCTTGCATTTTATTGCGAGCTTCAACTGAATTAATAGCGACTCCAACAGTTGGCATTACTTGGTTGATAAATTCCAAGTGAGTATTAGTTAATTTTTGGAGATTACCCAATAAAATAACACCTTTAACCGAGTTTTCATATAAAAATGGTATGATAGTTATGTATTTAGGTACGGCATCACTTAAATTAGAATCTACTTCAATCGCAATAATTTTTTGTTCCTTGACAGACCTTTCAACCAATCCTTTACTAAATTCAAATTCATCCGCAATATTTTTACGTCGATTATGGGCATAACTTGCAACTAGCTTAATAAAGTTAAGATTAGTTGATTTTTCCACCAAGTAACATAAACCAATTTGAGCATCTAAATATAAAGTTAAAAAAGAAACTGTATTATGAGTTAATTCAACAATATTTTGTTCACCACTCATTTGATCATTAAGTTGATTTTGACCAGTTTTAAGCCAATCTTGCAGACTATTTCTTTTAGTTGCTTTAACTAATTGTAATGAAGCATCTTTTAAGGCAGTTTCAATTTGAGTAAAATCTCCTACATATTCAGCCTGTGGAGTGATCTCTTTACCGACAGATAAATCTTGTGAAGCATGTACAATATCTGTAACCAAAAATTTTAAATTAGATGATAAAGTTGCCAAAACTCCTTCAATTTTAACAAAATCACCTCTATATTCAGTTTCAGAAATAGAATCAAATTTCCCTAGCAGTAATTCTTCAGATATGCGTACTATATCTTCAATAACTTTGCGTTGATCTGATAACGCTATTGTTAAAGCTGCTTGAATTTGAACAAAATCACCGTGATATTCGGTAGTTTTTGGTATGGTGTTTAAATTACCAGCAGCTAAACCTTTAGAAACTAACACAATATCTTTAATAACTGCACATAAACTACATAAAGCCATTTCTAAAGATTGTTTTATCTTAATAAAATCTCCACGATACTCTCCTTTAGCAACAACATTCAAATTCCCATTCGCCAAACCTTGCGACACTTGAACGATATCTTCCACCACTAAATGCAAATTATTCAATGCAATTTCTAAAGAATCTTTTATTTTAACAAAATCTCCCTTATATTGAGCTTTAGAATTTAAACGTAAATTACCATCTGCTATTCCTTGAGAAATTTGCACAAAATCTTCAATTATTTGCTGTTGATTATGTAAAGCCATGTTCAAAACATTTTTTATTTGTACAAAATCACCTTGATAATTAAATTTAGGTTTAATACCAAGGTTCCCATTCGCTAGTCCGGTGGACACTTGGACAATATCATCAATTATTTCTAATATATTATTAACCATTTGTTGGAAGGTTTTGGCTAATTGTCCAATTTCGTCACTTCGATTTACCTCAACCGATACCATCATATTGCCAGTTATTAAATTATTTGCTGCATTAGTTATCGCTTTGATTGGGCTAATAAAAGAGTCACTGACTAATATGGCAATGCTAATAACTATTATAACGCTTATTCCAACGATGAAAATGCTCCACAACAACATAAATTGCAAACCACTTATGGCTTCATTCCAATCAACTTTGGCATGTAATGACCAATTTAATCCCGACATTTGCAAGGGAGTGTATGCAACTAACATTTTTTTACCGTCATAGTCAATAATTGTTTTGACATCAGTTTTACCTTTATCTCGACTAGCCGGATTATCCAGTTTTAATCTTAATAAAGTTTCTTGTTCAAAAAAACGGGAATTAGAACGCAATAAATAATCATCTTCTCCAATTAATACTGTTTCTCCATTTCTACCTAAACCACTGTTATCTTGCATAATAGCATCAATCTTATGGATAGGTAATTGCAATACAACTACACCTATTACTTTAGAAGCATTAAAAATTGGAGCTGCAACAAATGATACAACTGATTGAGAGGGGACATAATATGCAAAATCTTCCAAGCTAGTTACGTCTTTATTTTTGGCATCCACTACAGCTTTAAAAACACGACCTATATTAGTATCTGCATAATCTCCATTTAACAGTGAAGTTCCAAAATCTTCCTTCTTTTCAACAGCATATAAAATATTACCTACATGTGGTTCAATTATAAAAACGTCATAATAATCATGGATTTTTTTATAATTACTAAAAATTGGATGATATTGAGAATGAATTTTGTCATAAGCATTTTCGTTAGTCATCAAATCGGATTTATTTAAATACTTGGTTCGATAAGTCTTCATACCAACAACTTCATCCTTATTTTCCATAGTTTTATGGATTAATTCTTCAAAATCTTGGGCAGCTTTAATAGTGGTTGGATTTTGAGCTAACAGTTTAATATCATTAACTGCTTGAGTAAAATATCCCTTTATTTGTTGAGCTTTAATATTGCGTATGGTAACTAATCGATTAGTTATTTCTTTGGTTAATAAAGTCTGTGATTGGTTATAAAGTAATACTCCAACTATGAGTAATGGCAACAAAGTAACCATTAAAAACAAAACGATAAGTTTACTTCGCATTGATTGAAAAATATTGAAATTCATTTGTTTAATTCCTCTTACAATATAAGATTTATGTGTGTGCTGTTAAAACTTGAATCATAGTTTATTTTAAATTTGTATTAAATCAACCATTAACTTTAGCTATTAAAGGATATTAATTGGTTAATTTTTATATTTAATATCATTATATGCTATATTAAATATTTTTGAGTTAATTGCAATGATTTTAATCATAACTTTGAAGTTTATCAACTATGCAAATAACTTTCCTAGTCAATATAAACATACTAAAACTTTGATAATTTTGAAAAGATGTCTAATATATTCGACAACATACCAAAACAACTACCTGAAGAACTTACAAATATTCTGGTTAATTCCAATGAAGTTAAAATTGAAAGGATTATTTCACAAGGTCATAGAACAGAATTTTGGTATGACCAAACTGAAAATGAATGGGTAATTGTTTTAAGAGGATCAGCAAAACTAAAATTTGAATTAGATGACAAAATCATTTGTCTCAATGCGGGAGATTTTATCAATATAAAAGCACATGTTAAACATAAAGTTGAATGGACAAGCGAAGAAGTTGTTTGGTTAGCTGTATTTTATCCAGCACAACAAGATGTTGAGAGGTGAAATGGAGGTCTGTAAACATCATGAAATGGTAGTCCTAAAAAAGTAGTGGTGACCTTAAAAAAATACTTACATTTCAAATACTTAGCAACTTTAACGCTACATATTGCAAGACTACCTCCTGAATGGGCGAAACATGAATACCATAGTGAAACTGTTGATACTTAAAAAAAATCAAAAAATGGGAAATTTTAAGACAGAATAAAAGCTGTTTTTCGACAGGCTACATAAAACCTCTGCGAAACACCATTGTATTTTAAATATGTTTGTGTGCTGAAAAAACCATCTGTTGACTTTCTATATAAGACATAGTACAGTTTAATTCTTAACTTAAAAATAGGAGTTACTTATGAATAAATGGTATTATTTAATATTGTTAATAGCGTTCACTGGGTGTGCCAGCAAACCTGAAGTTGAAATTACACCTAAACCAGACAAAGCCACCGCAAAAACACCTCCACCAATTTTTGGTCAAGATACTCAACCGACTAACATTCCTACTGGTATGACTACTGGTACAGAACCAATTCTTACCGATGACATAAAAACAGCTCCAGAAGAAAAAACCATCTACTTTGGTTATGATATGGCTAATGTTAAGGTAGCTGCTCAAATTATCCTTAAAAAACATGCCAATTATCTAATTGAAAATCCAAATTTAAATGTTCGTTTAGAAGGCCATGCTGACGAACGTGGTTCAACTGAATATAACTTAGCTTTAGGAGAATTACGTTCCGAAGCAGCCAAAGAAGAGTTATTAAATTTAGAGGTTCCAATAGAACAAATAGAGACCTTAAGCTATGGTGAAGAAAGTCCAATAGTATCTGGACATGGAGAAGAATCATGGCAGCTTAATCGAAGAGTAGAATTAATTTACGAATAATCTATATATTTTCCAACTCTTCCCAACGTTTATACATTTTTTGTAAGTTAGTTTCAATAGCTTTAATACGATTAAGAGTTTGGTTAACTTGTTGTGTTTCCTGCTGATAGAATTCAGAACTGCTAACTAATGTCTGTAGCTCGGATAATTCAATTTCCAAAGCTTCAATTTGGTTAGGTAGTTCTGCTAATTCACGCTGCTCATTATAGGTTATTTTACGAGATTTAGTTGACTTAGTTTCAATCTGTTTGGGAGTAGTTTTTTTAGAAACCGTAGTAGATTTAGTTATTTGAGGACGTTGCCGTAGCCAATCTGCATAACCACCTACATATTCAGTCACCTTTCCTTGACCTTCAAATACAATGGTGGAAGTAACAACATTATCTAAAAATTTACGGTCATGACTGACTAATAACAGAGTTCCAGAATAATTATTAAGCAACTCTTCTAACAGTTCCAAAGATTCCACGTCTAAATCATTAGTCGGTTCATCTAACACCAATAAATTAGCTGGTTTAGTAAACAAACGAGCTAATAATAATCGGTTCCGTTCTCCACCAGATAGTGACTTAACCGGTGAACGAGCTCTAGCCGGAGCAAACAAAAAGTCAGCTAAATATGACATTACATGTTTTTTTTGGCCATTAATTGTCAGCATATCTTGGCCTTGACTAACCGCATCCACAACTGTTGATTCAGGATTAAGTTGAGTTCGTAACTGGTCAAAATATGCAATGCTAAGTTTAGTGCCGTGTTTGACAGCACCATCATCTGGCTCCAACTCATTGAGTAACATTTTAAGCAATGTTGTCTTACCAGTCCCATTAGCCCCAATTAATCCAACTCGATCTCCACGCATAACAATGGTAGAAAAATTTTTAACTAAAACTTTATCTTGGTAATTTTTGCCTATGTTTTCAGCTTCAATAACAATGCGACCAGATAATTCTCCACTATCAATATTGAGTTTAATATTACCAATTTGATTACGGCGTTGAGCTCGTTCAGTTCGTAATTTTTGTAAATTTCGCACTCGACCTTGATTACGGGTACGGCGAGCTTTAATGCCTTGTCGAATCCAAACTTCTTCTTTAGCTAAATTTTTATCAAATTTGGCAGCTTGAGTCATTTCTGCTTCTAAATTGGCTTCTTTAGTACGCAAATAAATATTATAGTTACTGGGATAACTGGTTATTTTTCCTCGATCTAATTCAATAATTCGGGTAGCAATACGTTGCATAAATTGCCGATCATGGCTAACAAATAGCAAACTGCCGTTAAAATCTAACAGCATTTCTTCTAGCCAAGTTATAGCCTCAATATCCAGATGGTTAGTTGGTTCATCCAGTAACAATAAATTTGGTTCGGTAACTAAAATCTGAGCTAAAGCAACTCGTCTTCGCCAACCACCTGATAATTCAGATAAAGGTTGGTCAGTTGGCAAGTTTAATTTTGACAATATAGTTTCTACTTTTTGTTCCAAACGCCAGCCATCCTCTGCTTCCAAACGATGTTGAACTTGCTCTAATTGAGGCAATAATTTAGTTTCATTTTTAGCAACTCTTTGTACCAAATCATGATATTTTTCTATCAATTCTCCTAATTTACCCATACCTTTGGAAACAGCATGGAATACTGTATCATCTGGATTGAAATTATGCTCTTGATTTAATAAAGTTATTTTGCAGTTAGAACGTTTTTCTAATTTACCATTATCGGGTTGAATTTGGTTACTGATAATCTTCAATAAAGTTGATTTACCTTCGCCATTGCGTCCAATCAAACAAACTCGCTCTCCTTTTTCTATGCGTAAGTTAACACCATCTAATAAAGTGACATGACCAAAAGCGATACTGATATTATCTAAATTAAGCATTATGTTTTAATATGTTATTTATGTTTGTCTATTTTTTAATTTTATATAATCTTGGTTGTATTCGTTTATTTCGCTTATTCGTTGTACTTTGTTTAAGCTAAGTGATTATATCACAGAACAAATGATACGAAGTGTATACATAAAAATTAGTCGACAAACATAATAATGACAGAATTCTATAAATATAGATTATATATAAATTAACAATTGATGTGATTTTTTATAACTATTTGTATTTTAACAAATTCAGAAAATAGATATTTTGTCAATGCGTAAATCCTAATACCGTATTTTCATGGTAATTATGTGCTTTATAATGACTTCTATCATTTGACTTTTAAAGGTTACTAACTGTATACTATTATTGAGAAACAATGTGAAATATCTTAATCTCAGAAAGACATTTACTCAACAGAACATTCATGTTAAAACCATTGTTTAATTAAGGATTGCTGTTACAAATTTAAGGAGTTATTTAAAATGCACAAAATTTGCCTCTTAGGAGGAACTGGATTTGTTGGTAGACATTTAGCCAGTAATTTGATACGAGCTGGCTGGCAAGTAAGAATACCTACTCAACAGAGAGAACGACATCGGGATTTATTATTGTACTCCAATATAGAATTAGTACCAGCAAATATTCATGATCAAGAACAATTAAATAATTTAATTGATGGTTGTGAAGTAGTTATTAATACAGTTGGAATTCTTAATGAAAGTGGTAATGATGGTAGTGGTTTTCACAAAGTCCATGTTGAACTTCCGCAAAAAATAGTTAATGCCTGTCAAGCAAATGATGTTAACCATTTATTACATATAAGTGCTATCAACGCCGATGTTACAGAAGCTCCAAGCCATTACTTGCGTACTAAAGGGATGGGAGAAAATTTGCTTCATTCTGCTGAAGGACTGAATGTAACTATTTTTAGACCATCAGTTATTTTTGGGAAAGATGATTCATTTTTGAATAAATTCATAGCTTTATTACGAGTCCCATCACCAATATTTATGCTACCTTCTGCTAACGTTAAATTAGCTCCTATATGGATTGAAGATGTAGCAGCCGCTATGTTGAAAACTATTTACAAACCTGAGCATTACGGAAAATCTTATAATTTATGTGGGTCAACAGTTTACACATTGCAAGATTTAGTTGCTTATACAGCTAAATTATTACAAGTTAAGCGTTTTATTATCCCATTAGGAAATAGTATTTCGCATAAAATAGCACTGTTTATGGAGTTAATCCCAGGCAAACCTTATTCCATAGACAACTACAAATCAGCAACATTGAAAAATTCTTGTAAAGACAATAATCATTTAGAACAGTTGGGAATAACTCCACATTCTTTAGAAGAAGTTATGTCTAAATATTTCAATATTACTAAAACTCATAAAGAATTATATTCTGATTTTCGTGACCAAGCACGGAAGAGTGAAGTTTAATAAGCTGATAGGACTTAACAAATTCAGAAAATGATTGCTTTGTCAATGCGTAAGTCCTAAATTTGTATGTAATTGATTTTTATATGTTATATTTTTTAATAGGAATTAATTTCTATCCCAAATGATTTAACCCCAAGCAAGACGATATTATTTTGTGAACTTATTATATAAGTTTTTAGGTTATATAAATTTTCAGAAAAATAAAAGTTCTCAGACCTGCCAGATTTCGCAAACCTGACAGGTCTTTTGGCCAGAATATTTATCTGAAAAGCTATAGCAATTCTTAATTAAAATCTATAAAAATATCAGATTCTTGCTTAATATAACTGTTGTCTATCCCAATCAGGAAATGCTATATATGTATTATTCAGACACTCAACTTTGTCCGTACTGTCAATACCCCTTCTGTAGCAATCAAACTATCTACCACTTCCTGTGGTATTTCGTTATCGACATCTACTAAAGTACAAGCAATATCGCCTCGCGAACGGTTCAACATATCCACAATATTTAAATTGTTATTAGCAATTGTTGAAGAAATACGTTCAATCATATGAGGAACATTAGCATTGACAACTAACAATCTATTACCTATTTCAGTGCGTGGCATCTCCATTTCAGGAAAGTTAACCGAATTTTTAATAGTTCCATTTTCCAAATAGTCTCGCACTTGGTTTGCCACCATTATGGCACAATTTTCTTCAGCTTCCCCAGTTGAAGCACCAAGATGTGGTAAAGCTACAACTCCTTCATGGCCTATTAATAAATTACTAGGGAAATCAGTTATATAATTATTAATAGTTTTAGCTTTAATCGCTTCACTGACAGCAACATCATCCACAATACCATTGCGAGAAAAATTAAGAATTGTCAGACCAGATTTTGCATTCTGTAACCGTTCTTTGTTAATAAGATTACAAGTAGCATCTATAAAAGGTACATGCAAAGTCAAAAATTCAACTTGTGATAACATATCTTCAACGCTACTAGCTTGCTTCACATGGGCCGAAAGTTGCCAAGCATTTTTAACAGTGATATTAGGATCATAACCAATCACTTTCATACCCAAGGCATTGGCAGCATTGGCCACTTTAACTCCAATAGCCCCTAAACCAATAACTCCTAAAGTACGTCCAGCTAATTCATAACCAACAAACTGTTTTTTGCCAGCTTCAACTTGTTTAGAAATTTTAGCATCATCACCTTGCAAACCATTCACATATTGCCAAGCTGGTAATAAATTTCTGGCTGCCAATAACATACCAGCTAATACCAATTCTTTTACCGCATTAGCATTAGCACCTGGAGCATTAAATACCGGGATACCAAGTTTGCTCATTTTATCAACCGGAATATTGTTAACACCAGCACCCGCTCGTCCAATTGCTTTTAATGTTGTTGGTATCTCCCAATCGTGCATTTTGAAAGAACGCAATAAAACTGCATCTGGATGGACAATTTCTGAAGCTACTTCATAAAGATCGCGTGGTAAACGTTCTAATCCTTTAACCGATATATTATTTAACGTAAGTATTTTATACATTTAACTGATTAATTTATTAATAAAAATAGTATTCTTATAAAGCGAATCTACTTAATGATTTGATGAAAGTAATTTATATTGAAATGAGATTAACACAATAGAATGATTAAAACAATTGATTAATTATAATACTTGACTATCAAGTTTTTAAAGAGGAGTTGCAAGATATTCTTGCAAATAGAACAAGGGAACCTTGTACTCCAAAAATTAATAGTTGATATTCAGTGAATAAGATGAAGTCAATCATTCCAGTTCTTTTTTAGGAAAGAAGTCTACTTAATTTGAAGATTTGAACTTCAATAATAAATCAAAAAATTTACGAAATATCAAATAAATATTCAATTTTTTTAGAGCTATAAATAATTTTACTTATCCCTTAAATTTTGCTATAATGTAATCTTAAAGTTCGCTTACCAATGATAACTAATGACTGAAACCACCTACAATTCAAGTAATATTAAAGTTTTAAAAGGCTTAGATGCAGTTAGAAAGCGTCCCGGCATGTATATTGGCGATACCGATGATGGCACTGGCTTACATCACATGGTATTTGAAGTAGTTGACAATGCAATAGATGAAGCATTAGCCGGCCATTGTTCAGAAATAATGGTGCAAATTCATGAAGATGGTTCTGTCACCGTTATTGATGATGGACGTGGAATCCCAGTTGATATGCACGAAGAAGAAGGTTGTTCGGCTGCTCAAGTGATAATGACCGTATTACATGCTGGTGGTAAATTTGACGACAATTCCTATAAAGTTTCTGGCGGTCTGCATGGAGTGGGAGTTTCAGTAGTTAATGCCTTATCAGAAGAACTTGAATTGACAATTTATCGAGAAGGAAAAATTCATTATCAGATTTATAAAGAAGGCTTTCCAGTTGCACCTTTAGAAGCAACAGAGGAAACTGATAAAACTGGTACTAAAATTCGTTTTAAACCCAGCAATAAAACTTTTACCAACATTGAATTTCACTATGATATTCTTGCCAATCGGTTGCGGGAGTTATCTTTTTTAAATGCTGGAGTGCGGATTCGTTTAATTGATGATAGAACTGCGAAAGATAGTGTATTTGCTAATGAAGGTGGAATTCACTCTTTTGTTGAACGCTTGAATCGAAATAAGACTCTGCTTCATAACAATATTTTATATATCGACACCAGTAGGGATAATATTGCAGTGGAAGTTGCGATGCAATGGAATGATTCTTATCGAGAAAACATTCTTTGTTTTACTAATAATATTCCGCAACGTGATGGTGGTACTCATTTAGCTGGTTTTCGGGGAGCGTTGACTCGTACTTTTAATAATTATTTAGAGCGAGAAGGTTTTTTAAAGAAAGCTAAAGTTTCAACTTCTGGTGATGATGTACGTGAAGGTTTGACCGCCGTTTTATCAGTTAAAATGCAAGACCCAAAGTTTTCTTCACAATCCAAACATAAATTGGTATCAAGTGAAGTTAAATCGGTGGTAGAAGGAACAGTTGGAGAAAAGATAGAAGAATTTTTATTAGAAAATCCGGCTGATGCTAAGAACGTTGCCGGTAAAATTGTTGATGCTGCTAGAGCTAGAGAAGCGGCTCGTAAAGCTCGAGAAATGACAAGGCGTAAGACGGCTTTGGATATTGCTGGTTTGCCGGGTAAATTGGCTGATTGTCAGGAAAAAGACCCAGCTTTATCAGAATTATTCTTGGTTGAGGGAGATTCAGCCGGAGGTTCGGCCAAGCAAGGTCGTAATCGAAAATATCAAGCAATTCTACCACTTAAAGGTAAAATTCTCAATGTAGAAAGAGCTAGGTTTGACCGTATGTTAGCTTCCGCAGAAGTTGGTACATTGATAACTGCTTTGGGTTGTGGAATTGGAACTGAAGAATATGATCCAGATAAGTTAAGATATCATCGAATAATAATTGCCACCGATGCTGATGTGGATGGTAGCCATATTAGGACTTTGTTGTTGACATTTTTTTATCGCCAGATGCCAGAATTAGTGGAGCGAGGACATGTTTATATAGCTCAACCTCCCTTATACAAGCTTTCCAAAGGCAAGCAAGAACAGTATATTAAAGATGATGTGGCTCTCAATAACTACTTGATGGTATTGGCTTTACAGAATTCCAAACTATTTGTGAATCCAGAAGCACCGCCTTTGCAGGATGAAGCATTAGAGAATTTATTTCAACATTATTTCAAGGTGATGGCAATTATCAAACGTATTTCTCGGCAAATTTTGCCAGCCGATGTTTTACAAATTATGATTGATTTACCAGCTCTTAATGAATTAGATGAACCAGCTACAATTCAACAATGGTTTGATAACTTGACTGTGGCTTTGAAAACAACTGCACATACTTATCAAGTTAATGTACAAAATTCTCCAGATACTGATGATTTTTCTGCTAATATAACCTTAATTGCTCATGGAGTTGAACATTGCTATATTATACGGAAAAATTTCTTTAATTCTTCTGAGTATAAAGCTTTGGTTACTTTAGGTAAAGAGCTAACTGGTTTGTTGGAAGAAGATGCTTATGTGCAACGTGGTGAGAAAAAACAACCAGTAAATCATTTCAAAGAAGCAACTGAATGGTTATTATCGGAAGCTAAACGTGGTTTGCATATTCAACGTTATAAAGGCTTGGGGGAAATGAACCCAGACCAGTTGTGGGAAACAACTATGAATATAGATAGTCGTAGTTTGTTGCAAGTTCGGGTTGAAGACATGGTTGCCAGTGATGAAATTTTTACTACGTTGATGGGCGAACATGTTGAGCCAAGACGCAAGTTTATTGAAGAAAATGCTTTATCAGTGTCTAATTTGGATGCTTAAGAAATTGTTCATTAATTATCTCTTTTCGGGAATGTAACGAAGTGGATTTCCTGAAATGATTGCTGGATATGGGTTTCGGGAAATCCGTTTCACTCCATTCTCGAAACAACTATTCAAATGTTTGTTTTGTCATTCCGTAAGTCCTAATTCTGTAATTTTGATTCAGATAGTTTAAGAGGAAAATGAAATACCAATCTACCTGCCCTGATTTTCAAATTAAACATCTTTCCTAAATAACTGATGGTTGATGCAGAGAGCATTTTAATTAAGATGAGTTTTGCAGAGATTTTATGGTGTGAACGGAGGAACATCCATATTCCATTAATTATTCAATTTTTCAGCGAAACAGTTATATGGTTGCCCGGCACAGTCTCATCGGGCAACTCCGTTCCACCATCTACACCATGATTTAATGGCTAGTTTGTTCAAATTTTTGAACTCTCACACAAGTTGTGAACTACTTGACTTTAGGGTTAGTCTATCCATGTCTCACAACTTTAGGAAATATTTAATTTAATACAAATCAAAGCTTTGAACTCCAATAAATTTTCCTGTTATGTTTTTTGTTTTTCATCCGGAAAACGTGGTTGCCATTGCCAATTTGGAGCAACTTCTTTTGCTTGATTTAATAAAGCTTGGATATCTTTATTGTTTTTCAAAGCTTTAACTTCCCACAAACGATCTAATAATTGGGTAGCTAAATCATTTTTATCAATATTCAAAACAGCAGCAGCTTCATATAAAGCTTTTTTAACAAAATCAAGAGTTTCATCCTCCAACCACTCATAGTCATTTAATAATGAATATACGGAAGTTGCGTTTAATTTCTTTTGTATCCAATCAAAATCTAGCAGTAATAATTTTAATTCATTCAAACGGTTGGCATGATGTAAATGCATACATAAATACTCAAAGAAATAACCATCATTTGGCCCACTTAACCAACCATGCTGGTCACATAAACGTCGATAAGCCGCCAGTAGATGAACATGGAGTTTTTCTATTTCGGATGTATCTGACAACAAATATTCATGTTGGAAGGAATGTAACTTCAAAGTTTTTTGATCTGTTTTTAATAAACTTTTATCTGCCAATTCTTTAATAAAATTATTAGCTTCTTCATTTGTTAATTGGTATAAATATCGCCATAATATCAAAACTACTGACTGTGGTATTTTAGAATAATCAGCAAACACTCCTAGTGCTAAGTAATAGTCAGCTGGCTCCCCTAAATCTTCAATATTAAGATGTAATGCCTGCATTAAAGACTGTGGGTACTTATCTGAAAATTCAAAATCAGCCTCTTCACCTAATCGTCCAATTAATTCAGACCATTCCGAAGTAGGTATATTGTGAGCTACATTAGCAACTAATTTCAAGGTTAAAGGCAAATAATCACAGGCATGAACTAAATCTTCTAAATAAACTGGAACTTCTGTACTACCTTGTTTAGCAGATTTCATGAAAAAGTCAATGGACTGTTTCTCAGTTAATGGTGTCAAATCATGATTGGTAACATTACTGATAAAATATTGAATTATTTCTAACATATTGTTTTCACTAGTTGTAGCTAGTATTTGACTATGTTCAACGACAATATTAAATGCCAAAATATCTTGAGAATCACATACATCATCTAAAATTATTAAACATGATTTAGTTTCGCATATTTTATTCAAATATTTAGTTGCTTCTTCAATATCAAAAATATTTGGAACAGATTTATTTAGCTTTTTAAGGAGATTTATTTGTTGAGATAGTATATCTGCTTCATTACCTAAATTAATCCAAAAAATTCCATCTGGGAATGTTAAACGTACTTCTTCATCGTGAGCTATAGCTGTTGCCATAACAGACTTACCAGCACCACTAGGAGCAGAAATAATTACCGATTTTTTTTGTCCATCAATAGGTTTGGCCAATAATTCTTTTTTAACTCTATTAAACAATAAAGAAGCTTTTATAATATCAGTTGATAGTTCAGTCACATCATGTAAAACTGCTGGCTTAGTTTGTTTTTTAACTTCCCCTAACATACTTTTGTGAGTTTGTACTTCTTTTTCTAAGGTAGTAATAACATTTTGTAACATCAACTTACGCTTAACAACAACATCAGTCGCTTGATATTCGCGCATATCTTCCAGCATTTTATTTAATAATTCATAATGCTGTTTTATTAATGCCATATTTCCTGAAGAAGCTACTGTTTTAACCGGTTCTATAACTCCTCCTTTCTTCTTAAGTTGAGTAACAGTGCGTTCTAAGCTTTCTGCGAGCTGAATCACCTTAGCGATTTTATCATATAATTCATTAAACTTAACTAAAGACACAAGGACAGCAGTTTTTTTCTCATTTTGGTCAACAACATACTGTGGTTGTAGTGCCTGCCTATCTAAAAGTTTTTTTAAGTCCATAATTTAAGAAAATCATATTTTGATATTAAGAGGAAAGATATAAGTTAAATTTACCAATTTCAAAGGTAATCACAAAGGATTGTCCCTACAAATCATGTTTAATTAAGCTTAACTTAATCGGTTTTTAAACCGGTTCAAAACTACTATAATAATATTTATTTAGGTTTGTAAATAGCTTCTTAAGGACAACACTAAATAAGATTAAGTATTAGAATTAAAAAAAGTTAAATACAAATTTTTCAATTCCATGTGTGGAATATGACTATATTGTCACATTACACAAATTACCAAAGAATCAAGATTAATTTTCTTCCTCTTTCAAACCAAAGAAGTTTTCAATCTTATTTAAAAATCGTTTATAAACTGCTTCTCTTTCAGTTTCAACATTATGCTGTACATGCATTTGAGAACGAGTCAACATTTGTCGTTGAGTCAAAACTCTACTAACCATTTTTGATACCTCTGGTTGTTCTGCAATTAAAGGTTTAATATCCGCTTTTGTCAACTCAAATACATCAGTATCAACTAATGCAATAACAGTAGCAGTCCGGCTTTCCCCAGTTAATAATGCCATTTCCCCAAAGAAATCACCAGCACCTAATCGTGCTACTTCCTTGGTTCTACCATCATCAGTTTGTACTTGTACTCCAACCACACCTTCAACAACAATAAACAGTGAATCTCCTTCATCTCCTTGTTTAACAATGACATCTCCCTGACTAAAATGATAACGCTTAATACTTTCACTAAGAAAAGTTTTAGCTTCCATTGAGAAATGTTTAAATATATCAACTTCTTGTAATAAAGTAATCGGTTTAGTGGCTTCCTTACCACCTCTTTCTTTGATTCCTTTAAACATATAAATTTCTTGCCGTTGTACTGCTGGAGTAATACCGGCTCGATTAAGATGGAACCAAACTCTGGTCCAAACATCCTCTAAAATAAAGTTTTTATCAGCATAATCATCAGCACAAAATGCTATCCAATAACTGGCTGCCCATTCATTAATACCAGTAAACAAGACTACCGGAGCTGGTTCTTTCAGTACTTTATCAGCAGACAATAGTGCATCTAATAATATTTTCCTAACTCTAGTTGGTGGGTGCATTGGATGTACATATACTGTAGGCCATAACCAATAAACATCATCTGGAAAGCAAAAGTTTAAAATTGCAGATTCAGAAGCCATACTATTAGGGATACTTAAAATACATTCAGCTCTGGTTTTAATCCTTGTAGTACGCCAAGTTATATCAATAATTTCTCCTTCATCATACTCACCAATCTTAACCCAATCTCCAATTCTAAATGGTCTTTCTATATTAATTGCAATCCCAGAAAAAATGTTAGAAATGTTAATCTGAATCGCCAAACCAATAATCATAGCAATAACACCAGAAGTGGCAAGAATACTGGTTAATTGTTGATCGTAAACAAAAGCTACAATTCCAACTACTGAGAAGAAATAAATCAGAAAAGCCAAAAATATTCGCACTACATTTGGAATTAAACGGCCTGATCTTTCTTCTAATGGGGTCCAAATAAAACTCTCTGAAGCAAGGTTAACCATAAAAGCTGGAGTCAACCACCATAGAATGTCAAATACCCTGATAATAAATTCCATTTTATAAGTTTCGATATTTTCCATATTGACAAAAACCACTTCTCCAGATAGCAATAGTAAAAATGCCAAAACTGTTTGGAAAAACCAAATTAATTTGGATAGACTACGAAATTTTTTGGTAGCAAGGTTAAGCAATAAAATGAAAATACCACTTAATACAATGATATTTTGAGCATAATTATAAGGTAATTTACCACGCAAGGTAAATTCATTCTTTTTAATTAAAATGGTAGCACTAAACCTAGAATAATCTATAGTTCCACCTTGTACATTAAGATATTCTGGGTCTCCTAAGGAAAACTTTTTAGCTACGTCTTGGAAAAATCTAACTTGTTCTGCACTCCAACCACTAGCCGGACTTAGAACTTGATCATCTTGTAATTTTTTCAGTACTGTATTAGCTTTACCCATACCCAGCACATCAGTAACATAAATTAAGTTATTTCTTGTGAGCTTTTTATGATGAAAGCTAACTCCAATAATATGTTGTTTATATGCAAAATTACTTTCTAAAAAATCTGCTTTAAATTTACCCCTAATTTTATACACACTATAAGTTATTTGGTCTTTAGTTTTTGGTCCTTCAATCGGATTTTCTAATTGAATTTCTAGCTCTTTAGGATTGATTGCATTTAAAAATTCAATCTGCTGAGGTTTAAATTTACCTTGTGAACGAAACCATAGATGAAAATCCAACATTACAGTCAAATTTTTGAAATCAGGTTCACTTATTTCATTTATTTTAATACCCGTATAAACTACATTAGTTTTATACATGTGCTTATTACCAATCATTAATACTCGTTCGTTTTTCTTAGCTTCTTCTATATCAGAAATTTCATTGAGATTACGAATAACTTGAAATTGAGTTAAAGCAGAAACGATGTTTTTATTTTTATAAACACCAATGGCTACTGGTTTTTGAGCATCACGATTATCATCAAAATAATTAAATCCAGTCGTACCCTCTATAGCTTGATTAATATCGTTAAAACTGGCCAAAGCATCACGCAATTTGGCTCGATCTTCTTTAAGTTTTTCTTGGTTACCATCAACTTCTGCCTCTATGATAGCTTTCACAAGGACCATCATAGTGTCATAAGCATAAGCTGCTGACCAATCCATTTCTTCAGTACTTGGATATTTTGCTTTATACTGTTCTTGAAATTTTTGAGCTGTTTGATTCGCAGTATCAAATATCAAAGGAGTAGCAACATAAATATCATTAGTGTAATGGCCGGGATTAATTCTTTCTTGAGGAAATTTATCAAATCCATCTTTAAAAGCTTGTTCAGAAAAACTAGAACCACCTAAAATAGCATTTGGTATGTTTTCATCTTTGATTTGCTTGACTATTTTAACTGCATCAGTGGCTTGAACTGCTACTAAAATAGCTCCAGCTTGTTTTTGATTTTGTTTTATCTGTTGAACAATTTTTTTAATTTCTTGTTCTTTATTATCATCTTCTTTGAATTTATAATTGATAGCTTTCATACCTAATTCATCACCGGCATTCTTAAACATTTCTGCCAAATAAGAACCGTATCCACTACTATCATCAATAATAGTTACCTGATTAAGTTTAAATACTTGTTTAACATAATTGGCCAAAAATTGACCAGAAGCACTACCTTTATAAATATTTCTAAAATACCATTCATTATCTTGAGTTACCTTAACGCTAACAGAACCTGGAGTGATAGCTGGAATTCCATATTTTTTATATACTTGCCCACCAGTTATAGAGCAGCCACTATACCAATGTCCAATAACTGCAAGAGCTTTATTTTCTTCAACTATTCTACGAGCTTCATTATGAGCTGTTCCATCTGTTTTACAATCATTTTTATCATCAAATTCTAATAGTTTTAACTTTTTATTATTAGGCAGTATTTTCTTTTCATTAGCTTGTTCTATATATAATTTAATAGCATTAGTCATAGTTTTTCCTGCACCTTTTTCCATAGGACCAGCAAAAGCTACATATATAGTCTCTCCATCTTCTGTGATAATATTTTGAGAGAACCACAGAACAACAAATAGGGCAATAGTAACTATTAAAAAAATATTAACTTTCATGTTTTATTTACTCTAAAAATAATTCTTGATATTAACAGATAATTTATGTTTTTTTCTATTTTAACAATTGGCTGTTATTTTTATTACAAAATGGTAATTAACCAATTTCCTTTTCTTAATAAATTATTTAAGATTAACCACCAACACCAGGTCTACGTTTTCCTTGATCAGGTAACTGTATATCAACTTCACTAACAACAGGAATTTTACTATTACCTTTGAACATATGTACTTCTTGCCTCATGACTCCCGGTTCAATATTAGCATCATCCAAATGGTTCCAGACTTTACTCCAAACATCTTCCAAAATAAAATGTTTATCAGCATAACCATCTGCACAAAATGCAATCCAATACATAGCTGCCCATTCATTAATACCAACAAACATAACTACTGGTTCCGGTTTTTGCAAAATTCTTTCTGAATTTAACAGTGCATCCAATAGTATTTTTTTGACTTTTTCTGGATGATGACGAGGGTGAATATACACCGTAGGCCATAACCAATATAATTCATCTGGATAATGAAAATTAAGAATAACGGATTCTGAGGCTATACTATTTGGAATACTTAAGGTACACCCAGCTCTAGTCCTTATTCTTGTTGCTCGCCAATTAATATCTACTACTTCACCTTCTTCAAGCCCAGATATTTGTACCCAATCACTAAGTCGAAATGGACGTTCCATATTAATAACTATGCCAGAAAACACATTAGAAATATTAACTTGGATTGCTAAACCTATAATCATGGCTAACATACCCGATGCAGCTAATAACGAAGTAAATTCTTGCTCATAAACAAAAACGACAATACAAGTAACTGCCATTATATAAACTGCCATTGCAAAAAAATTGCGGATGATATTTGGAATTGCTCCAACTTTTTCTTCCAAAGGTGACCAGATAAAACGTTCTGCTGCCACATTAATTAAAGCGGCTGGTATTATCCACCATAATATGCCAAAAACTCTGACAATAAGTTGCATTTGATGAATATTACTACTTTCTGATAACCAATCTGAAAATATAATGACTTCTACCGACAATAAAAATATAAAAGCTAAGATAACTTGAAAAAACCAAACAACCTGAGAAAATTTTTGTCTTTTATTGGTGACAATTGCTAATACTATAAATAATATTCCACTTATGATTGCCAAATGATAAGCAAATTTATAGGGAACCATACCGCGTGGAGTAAATTGTCCCTGTTTAATTTGAACAACCGCATTAAAACGAGAATACTCAATCATGCCATCTGAGGAATTGAGATGATCTGGATCACCACCAGAAAATTCTTTAGTTATTTGGGAAACAAACCAAGCTCTAGTCATTAACCAACCAGTAATTGGATTAATAACCTTATTTTTGGTTAAACGTTGAATTAATTCTTTCTCATTAGTTAACCCCATTCCTAATACATCGGTAACATACACCAAATTATTACGAGTTAAAGAATGATGTCGGAAACTAATCCCCAAAATATGCTGTCTAAATAAATAATAATCTGAAATAAAATCAGTCTTGAATTTAGCTTTAATTCGATAAACTTTATAAGTAATTTTGTTTTTATCTTTACTTTCAATTGGATTTTTTAGTTGCTCGGCAATTCTATCCGGCTCAATTGTATTGGAAAATTCTATATCTTCTGGATTGAAATCACCTTGAAATCGAAACCATAATTTAAATTCTAAAGTAACTAACAAATTTTTAACATCTATATCAGTTATATTAAAAAAATCTATTCCAGTATAAACCACGTTAGTTTTATACATGTATTTACCATCAATAAGCAATACACGTTCCTCTTTACGAGCAAGTTTTATATCAGTTATTTCGTTAAGACTACGTACAGGCTGTAATTGGGTTAATGCAGAAACTGATCTTTTATTTTTATATACTCCTAATGATACTGGTTTTTGAGCATCTCTCTGTTCATCAAAATAATTCAAGCCAGTTATTCCTTTAATCCCTGCATAAACATCATTAAAACTAGCCAAGGTATCTCTTACTTTCTGACGTTCTTCACCAATAGTTTGTTCAATATAACCAATTTCCGCTTTTTTAATAGCTTCAACAACTACCATAGCAGAATCATAAGCATAAGCAGCTGACCAATCTGCTTCTTCTTGATATTTGGTTTGATAATCTTCTTTAAACTTTTGAGCTTTTTCGTTAGCAGTATCAAAGATTAAGGGTGTTGCTACATAAATGTCATTAATATAAAAACCGGGATATTCTTTTTCAATTGGAAAATCATTAAAACCGTCTCGGAATGTTTTTTCAGATAAAGAAGAAGCTCCCACAATTGTATTACGAATATCAGCATCTTTAATTAATTTAACTAGTTGTACTCCCTCAGTTGCTTGCACTGCTAATAAAATAACTCCAGCGTCTTTACGGTTAGCTTTCAATTCGGCAACAATTTTTTTAAACTTATCGGATAAATTTTTATCGTTATTATCGTATTGCCAATCATTTTTTATCGTCATACCTAATTTATGTGATTCTTGTTCAAAAATTTCGGCTAGATAAGAACCGTAAGCAGCTTTTTCACGAATAATAGTGACATTATTTTGACGAAATACATTTTTAACATAATTGGCTAAAAATTTACCAGAGGCGGTGGCATTGTAAATATTTCTAAAATACCATTCGTTATCTTTGGTAACTGCTAAACTGGCTGAACCGGGAGTGATAGCTGGAATTTTATGTTGCTTATATACTGCTCCGGCACTTATAGAAGCAGAACTATACCAATGTCCGATAACTGCTACCGCTTTATTTTGTTCTATTATTTTAAAAGCTTGCTCTTTAGCAACTTTAGCATCATTTTTATCATCAAAAGTATCTAATACAATTTTTTTACCATTTATGCCACCTTTTTGATTAATTTCATCAAAGTACAATTGAATAGCTTGAATCATCAATTGACCGGCAGCAGCACATGATTCCCAGTCAAATCCCATATCTGAACTGTTATAACCAATTTTCTTAACTGTTTCGCGTACAACATGTTCTACATCAAGATTGGCATTGGTAGTTATTTCACCAGCTACTACAACCATACCAGTTTTTATCATGGTTTCACAAGCAACTCGTGATTTGATATCTTGAGTTAATAAAGCATCTAAAATGGCATCAGAAATTTGATCTGCCACTTTATCAGGATGACCTTCGGAAACAGATTCAGAAGTAAAAAGTAACTTTTCAGACATAAATATCCTCTTGTTGGGGTTATTTTAAGTTAATATGTAAAAAATTAGGTAGTCCTGCAATATGTAGTGTTAAACCTATTAGGTTTTTGAAACTTAGTAGGTTTTTTGAAGCTATCACTACTTTCTATAGGACTACCAAAAATAATTGGTGTTTAACTATAGACTTGACAAGGTTCAAAGAAGTTAAAATATAAGAAAGTTAGTATAGCCGTAACTATAAAAGACTGTTATAATCGAACAAAATCAAAATGCAAGGCTATAGTAATTCTTAATTATGAATACTTAAGTTATTAATTTAAATATCCATTGTTTAATTGGTATTACTGTATTATATTAAACAGGAAAATTCTATTAATACCTTCGCCAATTTGATATTTGTTTCGGGAATGGAGCAAAGTGGATTTCCCGAAACTCTCAACTTAACTTGGGTTTCGGGAAAATCGTACCTCATTCCCGAAACAACAATTTTGGTATTGG
>JAUCGL010000297.1 GCA_030378105.1 Candidatus Halobeggiatoa sp. HSG11
TTTTGGAGCAGTAGAAGCAGATAAAGAAATTGGGATTCAATTTAGTCCCAGACAAGCACAAAAATGGTTAACCGAAGCTGGCTATCCTAATGGTGCAGGTTTCCCATTAATCGTATTGGGACATGACGATTCAGATACATTAAATAAAACTTATACTAGCATCAGCAAAATGCTTAAATATTATTTAAATATTAATGTCAGGTTACAAACTTTCGATAGAGATTCCTATAACGATGCCCTTAAACAACCATCTTCTTTAGACATGTTTGATATAACTTGGTGTGCTGATTACCCAGATGCTAATAATTGGTTATACGATGTGTTTCACCCGAATAAAGGTTTGAGTTGGATTAGTTGGTATAACGAAGAGTTTGTGGAAACTATAGAAAAGGCTCAACAAATTTTTGATCCACAAGAACGCAAAAAATTATACCAACGAGCCGAAACTATTCTCAACGAAGAAGAGGTTGCAATCATTCCTATTTATTTTGAAAATACACAATTTTTAGTCAAGCCTTGGGTTAAGGGCTGGGAAAATACTGGTTTTGGTGGCCAACGTATTCATACATGGTGGTTGGAATAATGGAAGTTTCAAAAATAACAAGAACCTGTCCTGAAAAAGAAATTTATAATGAACTATTAAAGTTGGATGGAAAACATATACTTGAACTTGGTTGTGGTGCTGCGGAACTCACTCGTACAATAGCAACTGAAGGATTTGAGCGACATGTTATGGCGGCGGAAGTTGATGAAATTCAACATAATAAAAATTTGCTCATAACAGATTTAGACAATGTTACTTTTCAACTAGCTGGAGCGGAATCAATACCTGCATCTGACGATATATTTGATGTTGTATTTATGTTTAAATCACTACACCATGTCCCAGTTGAATTGATGGGGCAAGCTTTACAAGAAATACAGAGAGTATTAAAACCTGATGGCCTCGCATATATTTCTGAGCCGCTATTTGCTGGTGATTTTAATGAACTATTAAGATTATTTCACGATGAAGAGGAAGTAAGAAAAGCAGCATTGTTAGCGATTAAGAAAGCTGTCAACATCGGCATGTTTGCATTAGTTAGTGAAACCTTTTTTAATTTACCGTTAGTTTTTGAAAACTTTAATGATTTTGAGACCAAGGTTATCAAAGCAACTCATACTGAGTATAGGTTATCTGATGAAGTATATAAACAGGTACAAAATTTATTTATCAAACAGAAAACTGGCAAGTTCACAGCACCAATTCGAGTTAATTTATTAAAAGCAAATTAAGAATAACTTTGGTAACTTCTCATTACTCACAGGTAGAAGCCTGAAGAATCAGTTCAGGTAATGGGGGAATTTGTGCAGTAGCCAGATATTCGGTCTTGAAGATAATGCCAAAATGATATGCCATGTTTTTGGCAAGTTTTTTTCAAGCTGGCAAAAGTATCTCGGCATTTTCAACCATCTTCACTACGAGTACTACCGCTGATTTTTCGCTTTTTAACATAATCTCGAATATCTCGTTCACTGAGAATAATTGTGTTACTGGAATCCAAGGCTTTTCCAAGACCCTCAACAATTCATGCTGATTTTTTCCTTACTCGTTTAAGTGCTTGATTAAGACTTTCATAACAAGTTTCAGTGTGACAAAGTTCTTCAAATCTGGTTTGTATATCTTCTTTCAGTTCAGGCTCTTGATGAGTTTTATAGTACTTGATGTCAGCATTATATTTGCCAAATTTGTTCTCGAACCCAATTAACAGCTTTTTCATGATTTTCATTGAGAGGGATGAGTCGATTGATTACTTTGTTCAGCATGAATCCAACACAGAACATGGTCAAAAACAGTTAAACTGACCTGCATCATCACTCATAATAACAAGTTCGATGGAAATTCCCTGAGCTAAAAGCCCTCCAATAAGAGTTCCTTCTGTTAATATTTTTCGATAGTCCCTACAGACCAATGCAGTTCTAATTAAATCAATATTTTACAGGTATAGGGACAGTCAACAAAAATCTCCAATTAAGTTGTTTATGAGTTAAACCCATTTTCATAGCAGGGGTATAA
>JAUCGL010000298.1 GCA_030378105.1 Candidatus Halobeggiatoa sp. HSG11
CATTATACCCCTGCTATGAAAATGGGTTTAACTCATAAACAACTTAATTGGAGATTTTTGTTGACTGTCCCTATACCTGTAAAATATTGATTTAATTAGAACTGCATTGGTCTGTAGGGACTATCCAGAATTACCAGAACAATCACCAGTCCAATTAGTAAATGTATAGCCTGTTTCTGGAGTAGCTGTTAAGGTAACTGTACTATCCAATTTCATAGTCAGCTTGACATGTTTCACCGCAGTTTATGGTGTTGTCAGTGGTGGTTATTGTACCGTTGGCAGGTTTGGTTACAGTTAAAGTTAATTTTTCAAAACCTGCAACTTTTGAAGCACAAGAAAAACTACCACTTGAACTACCACCATTACCTATTTTAACGTTATAGTTACATTGACCTTTAATACAACTGATAGAACCACCAGAAATAGAAGTAACATTATTATATAAAATATTATCACAATTATTATTTGCATTACACCATTGGCAATTTTCACTATTACAAGTAATTTTTACACCAGAAGAATTACAGTTGCCATTGATACAAATTTTAACTACATTATTAACATTAATATTTCCACTTTCACAAAACTCAGTATTAGAAATAACCTTATCAACCCGAATCCGAGTCATACCATCAACTTCCTGCCCCGAATCCCTCAACAAACCCATAACCTCAGCAATATCAGCATCAGGTTTAGCAGCCCTAACCAAAGCATAACTCCCCACAACCATCGGAGCCGCATAAGAAGTACCCTGTAAATCCTCACCACCAACAGACATCACACCCGGAGCCAACAAATCCAACTCACCACCCCGATTAGAAAACTCCGCAATACCACCAGAAGCATCAGTCGCCCCAACCGCAACCACCGAAGAAATACAAGCCGGAGCCTGTACACCATCAGCAAAACCCTGATTCCCAGCCGAAGCAATCGTCACCACACCAACCGACAACAAATTATCCACCGACTCCTTCCGACTATCATCATCACAACTACCAGCCTGCTTCACACCACCATTCAGACTCAAATTAACCGCAGAAATATCAACCCCATCCTGCTTCAACTTCAACAAATACTCCAAAGCCCGAACCTGATCACTCTGATAACTCCGACCACAAGGCATCGGCCCACTACAAGCCAACGCAAACTCAGAATACACCTGCACCGGAATCAAACTCACATCAGGAGCAACCGCAGTCAACACCTGAGCAACCTTACTCTCATGATCACAATTAAACACATCACAAGCCGCACCTGCCCCAGTCCCAGTCTGCTCAAGCTCACCACTCGGACAAACCGAACTCACCTTATTAACCAGACTATCATTAGCCGTAGAAAAACAAGCCTCATGCTCACCCAACACATTAGGCAAACTATCCACACCACTGCCAACCACAGCAACAGTCTGACCAGCCCCAGTATTGCCATCAGCATGAACCACATCAGCCCCAATCACCTTCAGACCACTAGTCAAACTTGCATCATCCGGCCGATCCAAACTTATCCTAGCCACAGAATCATCATTCAACATCGCACTCAACGACACACCAGTCACCTGCATCGCCACATAAGCCACAGTTTCAAACTTAATCGCCTTATTAATCAACGAAATAGCACCACCAATACCACTTGGGTCATCAATCCCACTATTATTAATACTACTCTTCAACTCACTCTCAAAACTATCCTGAGTATCCGCAATCAGCGACCGTTGAGCCGCAATCTCCGCCTCCGATAACTCACCTTCCGGTGTAAATGGCACATCCAACCGCACCATAATCCGAGCCGAACCATCCGAAGCAACAGCATCAAGTACATCCTGAGATATAGTCGGCTCCGCCCAACCTGAGCTTGCCAAACACAACCCCAACACCATACTACCAATTTTAAATCTCATAATTAATCTCCAAAAATCTTTGTACAGGACAAAGTTAAGTAACTAGTTGATTTTGGTTGAAAAAGCATAGAGTATGTAAAAACAGTTCTTTAGAAGAATCCAGATTGAATAAAATCTTACGCAAATAATCTAATCCATATCG
>JAUCGL010000299.1 GCA_030378105.1 Candidatus Halobeggiatoa sp. HSG11
TTTTTCTGCATACACTTCTTTTGAGTCCCTCCAAAATGAATTATTTAATATTTTAAAAAATATTGGTGATGAATACATTATTGAGTACACCTTATAAATGTTAAAATACTTTTGTGTATCTACATACTTTCCATTCTCTAGCAGCAGTTTCTATTTTATGTTTTTTTCTCAAAATATCACGATCCTCATTCATCCACTTCCTCAACAACGGCCAATGACGAATCAAAGCCTCATGCACTAACTCAACCGTATCCTGTTTATCCTCATTTTGCCCAATAACCACCAACCGCTCACCAGCCAAACGAACAGCCAACCGCCAATTATCCTCCCCTACCTGACTACGAGTTGCCACCTGACGCACATCATCCGTACCTTCACCCGGCCGTACCAACTGCACCATAATACGCCGTAAATTCGTCTGCTCTCTTGATTCAACATTATAAAAATCATCAGCATATTGACCAATAGCCTTTTCAACCCCACCAATAGCCTCATAATCCTTATGCCCAATCACACCATCACTCATACTATCCCATAACTTATCAAGAGCAAACTCCAACAACGACAAATTACCCGGAGCCGCCCCTAAATCCTGCAAAATTCTATCTGTCAAACCAGTTTCTATTTCCACACCTTGCTTTTTAGCTGGCTTCTCAATAGCATCTTTAAGATCAGTTTCCGCCATAGGTCCCAATTTTATTTCAGAATAATCATTTAAAATTTCGTTAAACAGTGCGTTAGCTAATACTTTCCCATAAAAATCCACACGTAATGTTATAAGCAAAGTAAACTGAGGTAAATTTTCATATGTATTCGATTGAGAATCAGCATTAACAACTTGCAGCAATTGACCTATAAAACGATTCTGTACCTCCGTAGAATTTGATGTATAAAGCTCTTCAAACTGATCAACAATAAGCAATAGATTTGAATTAACATCAATAGATTTTATAATCTCAAACAAATCTTTCTTACCTTCATACAAATTTTTGGCAAGTTCCTCAACAAATTTCTTATCAACAGTTTTTAATTCTTTTGGATATATAAATGGAGCTAAGGCCGAAGCCAATTGATAAAAAGGATTATCCCAAGGACGAAATTGAACAATAGTCCATTGCTCACGTAATTTTGGCACTAACCCAGCATTAACCAAAGATGATTTACCACTTCCACTTGCACCTAATACCATAGCAAAGTTTTGTTTTTCAACAATATTCTGCAATTTAGTTACAAAATTTTCCCGACCAAAAAAATATTCGCTATCCTCCTCACGGAAAGAGAACAAAGCACGATAAGGATTAGAGGGCTTAGGAAAACCTTTTAACTTCTTCCAATCAGGCGGTACAACAGTTGGATTTTGAAAAATAACTGGCAACCAACAACTGCCCGGAAACTTTTCATCATAATCATTTTCAATAAGCTGTTCTCTGGTATGACGTACTGATAGATAAAGAGATTCGCCTTGAGAAAATCGTTCAAGAAAAATTTTTAAAAAGCTCTGGGCAACTTGATCAATAATTGGCTCACGCATAAAAATGACTTGTGGAAGATTTAAATCCGCCAAATCTTCAGCCAGTCCCAAACCATCACACGAATTAAACACCGCCAATTGTAATCCATGCCTTATCGCTTTCCTTAAACCATATTTCAACTCATCAATAGTCAAACTATCGGTGCGATTAATAAATATTCGCCCTTGTCCACCTTCACTGGAACTATGTCCAGAAAAAAACAGCATATCCCAATTTTGCTGCCATAAACTATCACTGATTTCAGTCCGTTTAGGTTCATCCAAAAATTCTATATATACTTCTGGCGAAATAAGTTTTTCTAATGCTTCACGGTCTTTATCAAGATTAATACCTTCACTATTACCCAAAATAACTAAAATTCGCAACTGGTGGTACTGGGCTCCAAGTAAAATTAATACTAGCAAAATATTAATTAATAGTTTAAAATAGTATAATGAAAAAACTTAACCAATCAGAAAACTGTCCCTGTTGTAGAAGTTCAGAAATAAAGATAATA
>JAUCGL010000259.1 GCA_030378105.1 Candidatus Halobeggiatoa sp. HSG11
TGAAGATAGAAAATTTGATAAAGTTGTTAATAATGGGTCAAGGATTTTCATTTTTTATTTATGTCTGTTTTAGGTTGTTAATTAAACCTATTATGCTCTTTTTTTATACTTTTGTCAGGCTGTCAGCTTCAACTACTGTAGCAGAAATAGTATTAGATGGTACGCTTGGTTCTGAAGTTACTTTATCAGGACCTAACTTTGCTATTGAAGCTTCTTTGGGCAAATTGGAAGATAACAATCTATTTCATAGTTTTAGCACTTTTAATCTTGATAGTAACGAAACTGCTAATTTTTTAGGTACTTCCAATATCAGAAATGTTATCAGCCAGTGTTACTGGCGGTGATGTTTCTAATATTGACGGTACTTTTAGTTCTAATATGTCTAATGCAGATTTTTATTTTCTTAATCCGGCTGGGATTTTATTTGGAGCAAATGCACAATTAGATATTCAGGGTTCTTTGTATTTGAGTAGTGCGGATTACTTACATTTTGAGGATGGTTTACAATTTAATACAAATATTACAAATCAGAATTCTTTAACTGTTGCTGAACCAAGTGCATTTGGTTTTTTAGACAAACATTTTGGTAACATTACTATTAATGGTAGCTCAAATAGTAGTTTAAGAGTTGCTGAAGAAAAAAACTTAGTAATAGTAGGTGGTGACATACAGATAAATTCAGGTGATTTATATGCACCAAGAGGTAATATCAAATTGGTAAGCTCTCTATCAAAAGGAGAAGTTAAACCTCTTGATATTATGAATAATACCTTAACACAACTTGGAAATATAAAATTAGAAAAAAGAACTTCATTAGATGTTAATGCTCAAACTGCTGAACAAGGTAAAAGTGGTTCTATTTTCATATTGGGTGGACAGTTTTTTCTGACAGAACAAAGTTATATCCAAACATTGGGGGATGCTGGCACTGGTGATATTACAATTATATCTAAGGGGCAACTGCAAATTTCTGATAATTCGCAAATAACAATGAAAACTAGTGGTGACGTTGATATAGGTAATATTACAATAAAAGCAAATCATCTAAAAGTTACTGATGGTTCTCAGATAAGAGCTAACGGAAAAAGTGGCACAATTACAATTAATGCTGAAAAAATAGGTAGTCCTGAACAAAGTAGTGATGTATAAAATACCAAATAGCTCCAATATGATTTGACAGCTTTTTGGAAAAAGAAAGAGTTTTCCGAACCAAGCGAGAAATCCGTTGTCTCATAGTACAATTAAACCGTTCAATACGATTTGTTAAGCCTGTTTCTTTTCCAACTGATTTATGACGTTTTTTCGGAAAAATAACATCGTATGCAGCCCAAAAATCTGTATAAGAAACAGCACATTGACGATAAACAGGTGGCAATGAATCCCATAGACCTTGAGCCCCTTTTGCATCACGACTACCAATATAGGCACCAACAATTTCTCCTGTTTCTATATCAATAGCCATCCATATCCATATCTTGTTATTTTTGTTCATGACAAAAGACCACATCTCATCACATTGAATAACAAGTTTTCCTTTCTTTTTGGCTATAACATTAATAAATTTTATGATTAAGTCATATTTTTCATTGACATATTTTTGTAACCAACGTTCGGATACACCGACAACTCTTGCAATACCGGCCAAAGGAATTTTTTCCAACAATAATTTATCAATTAAATCTTTCTTTTCTTGAGATATACGGTTTGTCGGGTTCAAAACAAATTGTCTCGAACAATCTTTGCAAGCATATTTTTGTTTTCCATTATGCGTACTACCATTTTTTACAACATTTTCTGAATGACAAGTTGGGCAATTCATAGTTCTTTATTTTCCATGCACAAGGTTAAAACCTTCGCCTTTCAGGCGAACAGATTTATCTCCAATGCTTTACAATAAGGCATGGAATATCGTTACGGAAGTCACACTGTTTACAATATTGAATACCACTTT
>JAUCGL010000034.1 GCA_030378105.1 Candidatus Halobeggiatoa sp. HSG11
ATTCCCATCCCCATTTTCATGAGGACATGCTTTCGTGGGAATGACAATTAATTAGTTTATATTGTAATAACTATATAATTTTAATAAAATTTATACTTTATTACGTTTGTCAATGCGTAAGTCCTATGGTAGTAAAGGAGATGATCCTAATAACCACAGTTATTGGCCTAAAATAAGTACAAATGGTAGATATGTTGTATTTTATTCTGGTGCTTCTAATTTGGTGTATAACGATTTGAATGAAAAGGAAGATACTTTTATCTATGATTTACAAGAAAAAACAACAACTAGAATAACTTTAGACAAGAACGATCCATTAGAATATACTGGAACTCCTTGGACTTCTATAAGTGGAGATGGTCGTTATGTGAAATTTATTACTAACGATTCTAATAATTCCAAAATTATTGAAAAAGCTGAGAAAAATAAATACTATAATTCCAAATATCATACCTCTATTATTCATAATTGGCAAACTGGCGAAAACATTTTTTTACCAATACATGGTAGTATTAGTTTTGAAGCAGATACATCGTTTAGTAAAGACGGACGTTATATAGCTTTCGTATCCGAATCTCCATACTTAGTAGAAAATGACACCAATAATGTAGCTGACATCTTCGTCTACAACATGGGAGCCGGCTCCACCATAACCATCTCAGGCAAGATAAACTCCCCAAATAACCAACCACAAGCTAACATTTCCCTTTGCATAAACAACAACTGTGAAACAAATACAGATACCACAGGAAACTTCACCCTAACTCGTGAATTCCGCAATGGACTCTACCTCATCACTCCACAAACTTCCGAACCATTAAAATTTACCCCAAAACCGAACAACCAATTGAAAACATAAATTTTACTGCCACTCCTTACGACCCAAATCCACATATTTATGTCAGCACCAACGCTACCCAATTCACTGCCAAAAGACCCACAATAGATGTCAACATTCGGATGGATTTTGAAGGCGATGAATTACTTGAAAAAACTTATGATGTCTATGTAGTTGTCGGTGCAGTTGGTTCTTCAATAGAATCAATGCTATTTCACAACAAACAAACTGGTTTCCAAACCACCCAAACCCCATATGCAAAAAATCAACTAATAACTCCAACTGATGGTGAATGGCAAACAATTTTCACTTACTTCTTCGACAAACAAGTTCCACCGGGTAATTACTTCATACATGTTGGCTTAATGGATACAGAAAATGGTGAACTAGTAGCCGAAGACCGAGTAGAAGTTAATTACAATCCTGACCCAAAAACTTATTACTATCCCGGCATGGAAGGCGGTGTTGCCAGAATCCCTACACCAAAATCAGAGTTACCCAATAACCCTGAACATACAATAACTACAGAGCTAGAAACCTATTTATTAGAAAAAAATGATGATGATAGTGAAGAAGCCAAAGAAATAGCTAAATTAGGAGCAGACACTACCCTTGACTTAATGATTGCCACCTTAGATCATCGTGGCTTAAAAATGTTCAAAAGAGCCAATGGTATTCTTAACGATATTTCTGGAGCTGGAATTGCTTACATGGATTTTTCGGCAGCAGCTAATACTGGACAAATAAATATTAATCAACGTGATATGTTGTTTGGAGTTTATATACTTGGTAGCTTACTAGAAAAAGCTAGTTTATATTCAGTCGATCCAAGAGATTTGGCCGATAGTATTAAACGTATTTTTGTTGCTTCAAATGAAGGAAAACGTTTGATGGCTTCTGCTTCAACTGAGGGAAATACTAGTTTCCCCAATAATTTTAAATTTGGGCATCTTGGTTTCTTCAAAATTTTTCAACATAGTCATGAATTAAAAGTAAAATTACAAGCTCTCATTATTTACGATGATGACTTAGAAACTCCCAAGAAAGTAATGAATAAAAATAACCTAAAAGATATGTATTCCTGTACTTTCAAAATTGATTCCGATGGTTATATATATCATGTTATGTTACCCAATCCCGGACTATACCTAATCACCGCAGAAGACCAAACCACTTACCAAGTTAGAAAACAAACTATTCTTATTGATGGTGCTGATGTTACTGTACAATTTGATTATGGAGAATATGGTACTGGTGAATGGTATTATGATGAAGTAGAGAAATGTCGTTATTAATTGTTTGAACAAGTCATGTAGGCTATACAACGTCCTTTCGTTGCCCACCAAACACATTCATTTTAAATAAAATTACTAGAATATAGGATGTATAAGCAAAGCGTCATCCACCTGTTATATGTGGTTTGGTGTATGACGCTACCGCACAATACACCCTACAATAAAATCAAGTACATCAATATTAATTAACCCTTCTTGCCCAGCCGGGTAACTGTCATCAAGTTAAGAAAATAACAATTATTAATCAATACGTTATAATATTGACTATTTAGCATAGCAAAATGACGTAGCTCAATAATTAATTAAAAATATTGGATTATCTATTAAGGTGCAATTTTTGCCTAACAGATAGTTTGATATGTATAATATTGATAATAAATATTAATTAGATTATATTTGGTTGGTTTCATTGCTCCGATCCTACCTGACTTAAAGCTGTATTTAATTAAAATGTAGTGTATATTAAGTTACACCATTATTGTTAGAATGTAGATGATAGCTCGTAACCATACTATTATTTCAAAACTGTCCAAACCACTGCTAATCACTCTTAAAAAAAATATGTCTAATCAAAATTCTTTACAAATAAAAAGAGGTTATTCTTGTTCTTTAGAACCAGCACAAGCTGTCAATGAACTTTATCAGGCAATTTATCAACCAAATATTTCCCTTATTATTTTTTATTGCTCACCCAAATATAATCTTGAACAACTTGCCACTGCTTTGCATGAAAGCTTTACTGGAATAAATATTATTGGTTGTACAACAGCCGGGGAAATAACACCAGTAGGATATTTAAATGGTAGTATAACTGGTGTGAGTTTAGCAGCAGAAGATTTTACTGCCATGACTATGCGTATTGACAACTTGCAAGATTTTCATATTGAACAAGGTCAAGCTCTAACTCATAAATTCTTGGCACAGTTTTTGGCATTAGATAAAGCAAAAACTTTTGCATTTTTATTAGTAGATGGCTTATCTATGAAAGAAGAAATTGTATCCTCAGTTTTATATAATGCACTGGATGGTATTTCTTTATTTGGTGGTTCTGCTGGTGATGGTTTCAATTTTCAACAGACTTTTATCTATCACGAAGGAGCTTTTCACCGTGATTGTGCTTTATTAACATTAATTCAAACTGAATATCCATTTACAACCTTTAAAACTGAGCATTTTACTGGCTCTGATAAAAAAGCAGTTATAACGGCAGTAATACCAGAACAGCGTTTAGTGCAAGAAATCAATGGAACCTCAGCTGCTTTGGAATATGCTGATTTAATAGGAGTTGATGTAACAGAATTAAATCCAGCTATTTATGCTAAACATCCATTGGTGATTAAAGTTGGTGGACATTATTATGTACGTTCCGTTATGTTTGCTAATGAGGATTATAGTTTAACTTTTGCTAGTACTATAGATGAAGGTTTGGTGGTCTCAATTGCTACAGTTGGAGATTTAGTAACTGATTTAACACAATTATTTGACCGTATCCGTAATGATATGGGTGAACCAGTTTTGGTGCTTGGTTGTGATTGCTTATTTCGCTATAAAGAGATAGAAGAAAAAGGATTATTTCCAGCAATTAATGATATTATGTGTAAAAACAATGTTATTGGTTTTAGTACTTATGGAGAACAGTTTAACGCCATGCACATTAATCAAACCTTTACCGGTGTTGCTATAGGAAAAAAGGTATGATTTTAAATAATATAGGACTTACGCATTGACAAAGCAATCATTTTATGAATTTGTTAAGATACAAATAGTTATAAAAAATCATATCATTTATATAATTTGTATATAAACTATATTTATATATCTCTGTCATTCCCACGAAAGTGGGAATCTAGTAATCTCAAGAACCCTAGTTTCCCGTTTTCACGGGAATGACAATTAATTAGTTTATATTTAACAAATGTATGATTTTAATATAATTCACACTTTACTATATTCGTCAATGCGTTAAGTCCTATAATATGTTTTTATCAATACCATCGCCAGTTGAATATTTGTTTCTGGAAATCCATTTTGCTCCATTCCCGAAACAACCTGTCAATTGGCGAAGGTATTAATTTATATGAAAAGCTAACAATCCAAAAATTATAAAATAATATGAAAGTCACTAAAATAACAGAATTAGAACAAGAAATTGTTAAATTACGCAAAACTAATGCGGTGTTGATGCGTCAAGTAGAGCATAATATGAATGCTCAAAGTGGTACTTTTTCTCTATTCCAACAAGCAATTAGTATGGAAGGAAAAGCTCAAAGCTTGGAAACTAAAAACATCAAATTGGAAGAATTAAATAAATTAAAAGATGAATTTTTAGCCAATACCTCTCATGAATTGCGTACCCCATTAAATGGAATTATTGGAATTGCTGAATCTTTATTGGATGGAGTCGCCGGAGAATTAAACCAGCTTACTCAAAATAATTTGACCATGATAGCTAATAGTGGCAAGCGTTTATCCACTTTAATCAATGATATTTTAGATTTTTCCAAATTAAAACATAGAGAAATCGAATTACAGTTAAAACCAGTTAGCTTACAAGCAATGGCAAAAGTAGTAATATTTTTAAGCAAAACCTCACTCGGAAAGTTGCAACTTATTAATTCTATTCCGAAAGAATTACCATCAGTTCATGCAGATGAAAATCGTTTGGAGCAAATTTTATATAATCTCATTGGCAATGCAATTAAATTTACCGAATATGGCAAGATAGAAATTACTGCCGAGTTAATTCAAGATGAGTGGATGCAAATCACTATTTCTGATACTGGAATTGGCATCGCAAAAGATAAATTGACTAAAATTTTTCAATCTTTTGAACAAGAAGATGGTTCAACAGAAAGGAAATATGGGGGAACTGGATTAGGTCTTACTATAACTAAACAATTAGTTGAATTGCACGGAGGTAAAATTTGGATTGAATCACAAGTCGGAGTTGGCTCAAAATTCAGTTTTACTTTACCAATATCTAAGTCAGTAGCAACACCATCCGAACTAAAACATGCTAAGGAGTCATCACTAGAAAAACCGATTGATATAATTTTGCCAACCAAACATGAAGGATTTTTTAATATAATGATAGTTGATGATGAACCAGTCAATATTCAGGTATTAATCAATCATTTATCATTGCAAAATTACAATATTATCCAAGCTAATTCTGGAATAGAAGTCTGTGCATTAATTGAACAAGGAGTTAAACCAGACCTAGTTTTATTGGATGTTATGATGCCAAATATGACCGGTTATGAAGTTGTACAAGAAATAAGAAAACAGTTTTTAATTAATGAATTGCCGATTTTAATGGTGACTGCTAAAAATCAAACTTCTGATCTAGTGACTGGTTTAGAAGCTGGTGCTAACGATTATTTAACTAAACCAATTTCTAAAAATGAATTATTGGCAAGAGTGAAAATGCACTTAAATTTATATAATTTGAGTACAGCATATAGCCGTTTTGTACCCCATGAATTTCTTAAGTCTTTGAACAAAGAGAGTATTGTTGATATTCAATTAGGAGATAATCTTGAACAAGAAATGAGCATTTTATTTTCTGATGTTCGTGATTTTACTACCTTGTCAGAACAAATGACTCCACAAAATAACTTTGATTTTATTAATAACTATTTGAAATACATGGAGCCAATTATAAGTAAACATGGTGGATTTATTGATAAATATATTGGTGATTCTATTATGGCCCTGTTTCCCAAAAAAGCTGATAAAGCTGTGCAAGCTGGCATTGATATGTTATTTGCTTTGAATACATACAATTCCATTCATAAGAAGCAGCCTAAAATTAAAATTGGAATTGGGATTCATACTGGCAAGTTAATGTTAGGCACAATTGGCAGTAAAAATCGTATGGATGGTACAGTTATTTCCGATGCGGTTAATCTGGCCTCACGATTAGAACATACTACCAAAGTTTATGGCAATTCATTAATTATTAGCCAAAATACTTTGGAACAATTGGATAATCCTAGTAAATATTCCATACGTTTTTTGGATAATGTTAAGGTTAAAGGTCGTTCTGAAAAGGTTAAGGTTTTTGAAGTTTTTGATGCTGATGAACCAAAGCTTAAAATAAATAAATTGGCTACCCTTACGAAGTTTGAACAAGCTGTTAATTTGTATCAAAAATATGATTTTACTACTGTAAAAAGATTGATGACAGAATGTTTACAAGTTAATTCACAAGATAAAGTTGCGAGAACTTATGTTAAACGTTGTCAAAATTTCTTGAAAGTCAAGCAGAGTAGTGATTGGATTGAAATTGCTCAAACAGTTCAATGGACATCTGATCTATCAATCAACCATCCTATTATTGATGAACAGCATAAAGAATTATTTAATCAGATTAAAAACTTAATTATGTCTATAGGTAGTGAAAATACAAAAGAAGTTGAGATAGCGATTAGATTTTTAGAGGATTATATTATTCACCATTTTACAATTGAAGAAAACTATATGCAACAGCATAATCATCCTGACTATGCCAAACATAAAGCCGCCCATGAACATTTTAAAAAGAATTTTTGTTATATAAAAAACTATTATCAAAAAAATGGTGAATCTATATATTTATCATTGTTAATTCAAGACGAGATAGTTAATTGGTTTATTTATCATATTAAAAAAATGGATCAGAAGCTGACTTTGCAAAAAGATGATAGATAAATGTAGAATGTAACTCTTTTAAGGAGAATTGCATTCAAAATTTTCTGAAGTATTTCATTTTCTTGCTGCGAGACATGGAGAGGTGAATCCGAAGTCGAGTATATTTGGGAGGTTTCATTTCATTGCACCGACCTTACCAGATTTTTATCATTAACCATTGATAATTAATAATTTCCTAAAATAGAACAAGATGGTATTTTGGAATCCATACTGGACCATTGATGCTTGGTATGATAGGTGGACAAAATCGTATGGATAGTACAGTTATTTTTGATGCAGTAAATATTGCTACACGAATTGAAAATCTAACAAAAACCTATCATACTCCTTTGTTAATTTCAGAAGCCAGTTATTTAGAATTATCAACTAAAACAAAATATTCTATTCAAAAATTTAATAAGGTTAAAGTGAAAGGCAAATCTAAATATGTTAGTATATTTGAAATCAAACTAGTTGCTAATAGTTAACTATTAATGATAAAAATCTGGTCACAACTTATTTTATCAACCATCATTAAAAATTATGAATAAACAACAAACTATCTTAATAGTAGATGACAATCCAGAAAATTTAGCTCTTTTGGGTAATATATTGACGAAAAAAGACTATATTTTAGGTTTTGCATCGAATGGTACCACAGCATTAAACATTGCTCATAAAAAATGTCCTGATCTTGTTTTATTGGATGTTATGATGCCGGATGTAGATGGTTTTGAAGTATGTAAACAATTAAAACAAGATACTATGTTGGCAGATATTCCTATTATTTTTCTCACTGCTAAAACAGAGAAAGATGATGTAATTGCTGGACTCAAATTGGGGGCAGTTGATTATGTTACCAAACCTTTCAATGAAATGGAATTGCTCACTCGTGTCAATACACATCTTGAACTCCAAGCAACTAAGAAAGAACTCCGAGAATCTCTTGCTACAAAAGATAAATTTTTCTCCATTGTTGCCCATGATTTAAATAATGCATTCTCTGGATTGATAGGTTTAACGTCTGCTTTAACTGATAATAATATTCAACATACAGCAGAAAGAAAAGATGAATATATTCAATATCTACATCAAGCTGCTGAGAAAGGCTACAATTTATTGACGAATTTATTACAATGGTCAAGATCACAAACTGGTAGTATACAAATTAATCCAGTAGTCATTAGTTTACAGTACATCGTTCACAAAAATGTTCAGTTGTTGCAGGAAAAAGCCAAAGTAAAAAATATCAATTTATTTTCTCAATTAGATGAAGATGCTTTGTCAATGTTTGCTGATGTTAGTATGTTGGACACAGTGATAAGAAACTTGCTTTCTAATGCAGTTAAGTTTACAAATCCTTATGGAGTGATTAAAGTAACTTCTGAAAAATCAGACAATATGGTTGAACTGTCAATTATAGATGATGGAGTTGGTATAGAGTTTGATGACATTGATAAATTATTTCGTATGGATATAAGTCATTCAACTATTGGAACAGATAAAGAAACAGGTAATGGTTTAGGCTTGATGTTGTGTAAGGAGTTTATTGAAAAAAATGGTGGCGTGATAGGGGTTGAAAGTGAAATTGGGAAAGGCAGTCGATTTTATGTGCGTCTTCCTATCGAATTAGAAAACAAATGAGTTTAATTAATTTATGAATGAAAAATAAGGTATTGGGTGTCGACTATTAAGAAAAAACTAAAACTTGCTAAATATCAACTAATTACAAATATTATTGATTTTGTATAACATATTGATATTCAAGCATGTTAGTAAATTTAAAAATAGTCCAAGCCTACTACCACTTAACCGCCGGAAGTAGTTATTGGAGGTAATTTTGATTTAAACTCACTGCCACGTCATTTAATTGTTAATTGTAAACATAACTTAACATTCACGTCTTTATTTATTATCCATAACTCAAGGTACTAAGTGTCGACTATTGAGAAAAACTAAAAAATGCTAAATATAAATTAGTTAGATATTTTATTAATATAACTTACTGATATTTAAATAAATTTATAAATTTCAGAATAATCCAAGTTTACTGCCCCAATAATAATTTAATTCATTAAACTAACAATTAATATGAAAATCCAATCCAAAATCTCCAGCATTATTTTTATCCTTATTCTAATTACTGGTGTCATAGCAACTACCACCAGTTATTTTGTTTCTAAACAGATGATTGAACTTGAAATTTATCATCATTTAGAAAGTAATGCTATAGCAAAAGCATACCACATTGAAACCTTGTTAGATGAAGAGGTTAAATTGGTTAAAACATTTGCTATGGATACAGCTTTTATAGACATATTTACCACAAAAAATCTTACTCCAGCTCTTCAAAAAATCAAAACTTTCATCTTATCGTCTGACGATATTTCGCAGATAAGGGTTTTAGATAAGCAGGGCAATGTGATGGTATCAAGTCATACCAAAATTGACTTTGTTGGTAATGCTGAAATATTCGCTCATGGTAAAAAAGGTATTTATATCCGTGATGTACATATTTCCACTATGACTGGGACTAAAGTTATCAGTATCTCTGTCCCAATATTAATCAAGAATGAATTTGCTGGGATTGTGATTGTCAATGTGGAAATTGAAAAGGAATTGTATAAAATATTGTTACAAAAGCATAAAAAAACTGAAGAAATATACCTTATCAATAAAGATGGATATATGATTTCGCCCTCACGGTTTCAGGAAAATACCTTTCTTAGTCAAAAAGTCAATTCATCGGAAGCTAAAGAATGTTTTACACTATCTGCTGAAAAACATGAAATTGAACACGCTAAAATGGATATTTATGAAGATTATCGCGGTATTCAAGTGATGGGAACCCATCATACTCTTAAAAGTATGGACTGGTGTTTATTAGTAGAGATAGATGCTGAAGAAGCTTTTGTACCGGTTAATAAATTAGTACAACTGATGCTGCAATTTTTTCTGTTGTTATTCGCAGCAAGCAGTATCGTGGCTTTTTTTATAGCTAAAAACATAACTCATCCTATTCAAAAATTACAACGTCAAGCTAAAGAAATAGGAAAAGGCAATTGGAATTATCAAGAAACTATTGACACAAAAGATGAAATTGGAGAATTATCAAATATTTTCAATAATATGACAGCACTGCTTAAAAATGCCCAAGATGGACTGGAAAGACAAGTTGCTGAAAGAACAACTGAATTATCCCAACGTTTTCAAGAAATTAAACGACAAAAATTGGGAATGACAAATTTGACTATGAATCTAGAAAAAAGTCAACAACGCTATGAAAATTTGGTTAATTCTATTGATGGCGTGGTGTGGGAAGCTGATGCTAAAACTTTTCAATTTCAATTTGTTAGTCAACATGCCCAACGTATTTTGGGTTATCCTTTGACCGATTGGTTAAATCAACCCACATTTTGGGCTGATCACATTCATCCTGATGATCGAGAAAAGGTAATAGAATATTGTGTTAATGAAACTAAATATTTACAAAATCATAGTTTTGAATATCGTATGATAACTGTGGATAATCAAATTGTTTGGTTAAGGGACTTGGCGACAGTTGTGGTTGAGAATGAGCAAGCTGTGAAACTTTACGGTGTGATGTTTGATATAACCGAACGCAAACGAGCTGAACAAGCCGTGCATGAAAGTGAAGAAAATTTACATACATTTTTTAATACTATCAATGATTTGCTTTTTGTACTGGATATAGAGGGCAATATAACCAAAGTAAATGATACTGTTGTGAATCGACTGGGTTACAGTGAAGATGAGTTAATTGGTCAAAATGTATTGGTGGTTCACCCAAAAGAAAAATGGCACCAAGTAACTCAAAAAGTACAAAATATGCTTGCCGGAAAAGAGGAGTATTGCCCTATTCCACTTATCACAAAAGATGGTAAATATCTGCCAGTTGAAACGTATGTGCAATGCGGAAAATGGAGTGGCAAAGATGTTTTATTCGGTGTTTGCAAAGATATTTCTGCAATAAAGATTTCGGAAGAAAAGTTTGCCGCCGCTTTCCAAATGAGTCCATCATTGATGGCTATCAGCACTTTAGAAGATGGATGTTATTTAGATATTAATAACAGTTTTTCTAAAATCTTAGGCTATGAAAAAGAGGAAGTGATTGGAAAAACATCTACTGAGTTGGGTGTTATCACAAAAGAATATCGTGACGAACTTAAGCAGCGAATAAAAACAGAAGGCTTTATACATGATATTGAAATGTCTGTACAAACTAAAGAAGGAAATTTACGCTACGGCTTATTCTCAATTGAGTTTATTGAATTGCAAAATCAAAAATGCCTGCTATCTGTGATGAGTGACATCACTGAACGCAAACAGGCTGAAGAAGCTGTTCAAAAAGAGCGTGATAAATTAATTAACATTCTAAATGCTATGCCTAACGGTATTTATATTGTTAATAAACAATATGATATTGAATACACTAATCCTGCGGTTATAAAGGAATTTGGTTCAATTGACGGACAAAAATGTTATTCCTATTTTCACGAAAGAGAGAATGTCTGCCCTTGGTGTAAAAATGAGCAAGTGTTTGCGGGAGAATCAGTTCGATGGGAATGGTATTCATCTAAGAATAATAAGTACTATGATTTATTTGATACACCTATTCAGAACGCAGATGGTAGTATTTCTAAGTTCGAGATTTTTCACGACATCACTAAACGCAAACACGCAGAAGAAGCCTCACGCCGTTTTCGTGCTGCCCTTGATAACTCTGCCGATGCTATTTTTATCACTGATCGGCAAACCATGAAATTTGTTGATATGAATAAAATGGCTTGTAAAGGTGTTGGCTACTCGCATGATGAATTACTATCTATGGAGTCACAAGATATTAAGCCTTATTTTACTAAAACACAATTAGCCGCTAAATTTGATAAAATAATTCATAGCCAACATCAAGGAATCATTGAAACAATCCATCGACGAAAAGATGGTACTGAATTTCCTGTTGAAATTTTGCTACAATCACTTAAATTTAATGACGGCTATTTATTGATTTCCTCAGTTCGTGACATAACTAAACGCAAACAGATGGAAAATATTCTCAAGGAAAGTGAAATAAAATATCGTGATTTGGTTGAAACCTCGAACGATCTGATATGGAAATTTGATGTGAACGGGATTTTCACATTTTTAAATGCTAGTTGGGAAAGTCAGTTGGGTTACAAACTTGAAGAAATGCTTGGCAAACCTTTTACCGATTTTCAACCACCAGAACAGGCAGCCAAAGATATTGTAAAAGTTAAAGAAATTTTAACAACTGGTATAGAACTGATTAATTACGATTCTATAGTTTTCTCTAAATCTGGACAAACCATAAATATATTGGTAAATGCCCGAATTCAAAGAGATTTGGCTGGAAATGTTTGTGGTGTTCAAGGTACTGCCAGTGATATAACTGAACGCAAACAAGCAGAAGAAAATTTGAAAATAAGTGAGCGAAGATGGCAATTTGCTCTTGAAGGTAGTCAAGATGGTATCTGGGATTGGAATATCGTTACTAATGAAGTTTACTTTTCTTCTATGTGGAAAAAGATGCTGGGTTTTGCAGATGACGAAATCAATAGCGATTTAAGAGAATGGGAAAAACTAATACATCCCGACGATAAGGAACAGGCTTATATTGATGTTAATAATCATCTGGCTGGAGAAACTGAGTATTACCATAATGAACAAAGATTGTTATGCAAAGACGGCACTTACAAATGGATTTTAGATCGGGGCAAAGTCATTGAATTTACAAAAGAGGGTAAACCACTACGATTTGTTGGTACTCACTCGGATATAAGTGACCGTAAGCGAATGGAAGAAACTTTGCAAGCAAGTGAGGAGCGTTTCAGGTCTTTAGTTGAATCGACATCGGACTGGATTTGGGAAATTGATGATCAAGGCAACTTTACTTATGTCAGTCCTCGGATAAAAGATATTCTTGGTTATACACCTGATGAAATTGTTGGAAAAATGACTGGTTTTGATCTTATGCCTCCAGAAGAAGCTCAAAAAATCCAAGCAGAATATGAATCGTATGTATCAACTGTTATGCCTTTTGAGCATATGGTTAATATGAATCTTCACAAAAATGGGGAGCTAGTGATAATGGAGTCTAGCGGTAGTCCATTCTTTGACGAATCAGGAAAATTGATGGGTTATCGTGGTATCGACAGAGATATAACCGAGCGTAAAAAGATGGAAGAACATCTTTGTCAAGCCAAAGAATCAGCCGAGGCTGCCAATCGTGCCAAGAGTGAATTTCTCGCTAACATGAGCCATGAAATCCGTACTCCCATGAATGCAGTGATTGGTTTTAGTGATATACTTGCCTCCAAAATCACTGATAAAAAGTACAAAAGTTACCTTAACTCCATTCAAACTGGCGGTAAAACTCTCTTGACCTTAATAAATGATATACTGGACTTGTCCAAGATTGAGGCTGGGCGGTTGGATATTCAATATGAACCAGTGAATCCACAACAGATTTTCACCGAGTTGCAGCAGATTTTCAGTCTCAAGATAGCGGAAAAACATCTTGAATTAATATTGGAAATTGATGAAAACTTGCCTTCAGCTTTGTTTTTAGATGAAACTCGTTTGCGACAGATATTACTCAATCTGATTGGTAATGCAATTAAATTTACTGAGAGTGGCTATATTAAACTCTGTGCCAATAAAATATACACTGAGGATGATTATAGCAAAGTAGACTTAGTTATGGCGGTGGAAGATTCAGGTATTGGTGTTCCAGCCGGACAACAGGCCCTTATTTTTGAGTCGTTTAAGCAACAAGATGGGCAAAGTACTCGTCAATATGGCGGAACTGGATTAGGATTAGCCATCACCAAACGTCTGGTTGAAATGATGAACGGGAATATTTTCGTCGAAAGCAACCCCGACAAAGGTAGTAGATTTGAAATAATACTTCATGATGTTAAAGTAGCTGCCACTCAATCAAATGCCGTGCAAGACAATACTTTTGACCCCAATCAGATAACATTTGAAAAAACATGTGTATTAGTAGTAGATGATATTGAATCTAATCGTGATTTAATAAAGGAATACTTATCACAAGTTAATTTAGAAATTATTTGTGCGGAAAATGGTCAACAGGCATTGTTGTTTGTGAAAGAATACCACCCAGCCCTGATTTTAATGGATATTCGAATGCCAGAAATGGATGGTTATGAGGCTACTGAGAGTTTAAAAAACAACCCAACTACTGCTAATATTCCAATTATTGCCCTAACTGCCTCAGTTGCTTTGGGTGAAAAAGCTTTGATTGAAACACATGGCTTTGATGGTTATTTATCCAAGCCAGTTAATATTTTTGAGCTACTAGGTAAACTCTCTCACTATCTCAAACATACCAAAAAAGCTGACACCGACACTCCTAAAGTTGTGATTGAGAAAGTTGACAATACCATTAATCCGGCAGAAATTGCCAATCTGCCAGAATTACAAAACCGTATTAAACAAGAACTAATGCCACTTTTGGAAGAATCAAGTGTTATGATGGAAATGGGTATGGTTGCCGAATTATCTGAAAAAATGATCCAACTTGGCAAGGAATATAACATTCCGGCTTTTATCCAATATGGTGAACGACTCAAAGAAAGCAGTGAAACTTTTGAAATAGACTATATTCAAACAGCACTCGAAAAATTACCTGCTTTGTTATCAATTGTTAATGATAAATGATAAATGATAAATGATAAATGGTTAATTTTCTGGTGCTCCGCTAGCATGTGGAACTAGAAAAATTCATTAACCATTAACCACTATTTAATTAAATTATGAAAAAACAACGAACAATTTTATTGGTAGACGATAACCCAAAAAATTTGGGTATATTAGGCACTGTGCTAGCTGAAAGTGAACATAGTTTGTACTTTGCTAAAAATGGTACTTTAGCATTGGATATTGTCAAAAATAAACGTCCTGACTTAATTTTGTTGGATATTATGATGCCAGATATGGATGGTTTTGAAGTGTGTCGGCGGTTAAAGCAAGACCCTTTATCGGCAGAAATTCCAATCATTTTCCTAACTGCCAAAACAGAAAAAGAGGATGTGGTTGCTGGGCTAGAATTGGGGGCTGTAGATTATGTCACCAAACCTTTTAATAAAAAGGAGTTGCTCACTCGTGTCAACACCCACCTTGAACTTCAAGCGACAAAAGAAGAACTGCAAGAATCCATTGCTACAAAAGATATGCTTTTCTCCATTATTGGCCATGATTTAGGTAACGTATTTTGTGGATTACAGGGTTACACGGAATTGTTAAAAATGAATGAAAATACTGTTAAAGAAAAAGAAAATTTCCTACAACAGCTCTCACAAATAACTGATGGTGGTTATGACTTGCTAACAAATTTGCTAAATTGGTCAAAATCACAAACTGGCAGATTGCAAACCTATTCAATAATATTAGTTTTGCAAGATTTAATTTATCGAAATGTTGAATTGCAACGCAACAAAGCTGATTGTAAAGAGATTAATATTTTTGCAGTTGTTGATGAAAACATAGCAGTTTTTGCTGATAAAAATATGCTTGATACTGTCCTCAGAAATTTAATCTCAAATGCGATCAAGTTCACGCAAAAAACTGGCGTAATACGAGTAACTGTTGAACAAGTAGAGAACAACCAAGTTGAAATATCAGTAGCAGATACTGGTATTGGTATCAAACCCGAAGACCTTGACAAGCTATTTCAAGTCAACCTCACTCGTACTTTTGGCACTGCTGGCGAAAAAGGCAATGGTTTGGGTTTAGTGTTGTGTAAAGAATTGATTGAAAAATGTGACGGCACAATTGGTGTTGAAAGCAAAGTTGGGGAAGGGAGCAGGTTTTATGTTCGCCTTCCTAATGGGACTAAAAAATGAAACCATAAAGTTTTTTATAGATATTCAGAAAAATAAATTCACAAATTTACATGTAGAAACAAGGCATGCCTTGTCTCTACAACGAAATTAGTCGCTACACCTTTGAGAAACAAACTTGACAGGTTTTGAAGACTGGTTTTTGTCACGCTTTAAGTTGGAAGCCTACTTTCCTAACAAATATTATATAAATATGACTATTCAAACTAAATTATTAATATCTATAGGTATTATTTTAATCTTTTCCTTTATTGGGCTTGAGTTAATTAATTACCAAACTACAAAACAAGATATTGAGAACAGTTTACTTGAACAAGCCGAAAATTTGCGAAATACTTTGATGGCGACCCGGCGCGTTTATCACAAACAATTTATCAACAGTGGTGTACCGTTAACTGACAAAACGCTTGGTTTTTTACCAGCTTACGCTTTGAGTAAAATTTCGGAAGATTTCTCTAATTGGGATAATTCTGGGATAAGTTTTAACAATGTTTCTGATCAACCTCGCAACCCGAAACATGCCGCTAATAATGTTGAATTGGAAGCTATGGGCCACTTTCAGAAATATCCAGACGAGAAAATATTATTTAAACCGTTTACAAAAAATGATGGTGAACCATTTTACCTTTATGCACGCCCAATTTGGGTAGAAAAATATTGTCTAAAATGTCACGGCAAACGTGAAGAAGCACCAGAAACTATTCGAAGACTATATGATACTGCTTGGAATTATCAAGTTGGTGATTTACGTGGAATTTTGAGTATTAAACTACCCGCATCTACTATTGCAGAAAAAGCTTGGTACTCTTTTAAACGAGGAATTATTTCACATCTTGTTATTTTTGTTGTTATTTTTATTGTTGTTATCATAGTGGTACGACGTAATGTTATTTATCCATTAAATTATATTTCTAATTGTATGCAAAAATTTGCACAAGGGGACTATAGCCAACGTGTAGTTGAATTTAAAGGAGAATTTGGTGCGATGAGTAATGAATTTAATAACATGGCACAGCAAATATCTGAACAACAAGTGAAATTATTCGTTCTTAACTCACAATTGGAAAAACAAGTTATTGAACGTAACAATGATATTGAAAAACGTGAACAAGTTGAACAAGCCTTAGCTAAATCAAATGCTTTACTTGAAGCAGTTATTGAACAGGCCCCTTTTGCTATCCAAATTTGTGAAGGCACAACAAACAATTGGCGGATAACTACTACTAACAAAGAGGCTCAACGCATAACTGGAGCCACTGAAGAACAACAAAGAGGATTGGGCATTTCTTATGGGGAAATTATCCATCCAGAAAAATTGACTTGGCAGATGTTATATCCGGATGGTTCGTTATGGCCACCACAAGATGCACCTTTACCGATAGCAATGTCTCAAGGTAAAGTAACCAAAAATGCAGAAATGATAATAAAGCGTGCTGATGGAATAGAACATACGATCCTCTGCAATGCAACTCCAATCCACAATAATAAAGGAAAAACTATAGCAAGCATTATTGTTTATCCTGACATTACCGAAAGCAAACAAGCTGAACAAGCATTACAGAAAAGTGAAGAACGTTTTAGAACGCTTGTCAGCAATATTCCGGGCGTTATTTATCGTTGTGCTAATGACAAAGACTGGACAATGCTATACGTAAATGATGAAATAGAAAAATTGTCTGGTTACCCAGTTGATGACTTCATCAACAATAATGTTCGTAGTTTTGGCAGTATTATCTACCCGGAAGATCAAGAACTGGTTGACCAAAACATTCAAAAAAGTGTAAATAACAAAACTGCTTATACCATAACGTATAGGATAAATCACAAAAATGGCAATACCAAATGGTTTTCTGAAAGAGGAAAAGGAATATTTGATGAACAAGGCAAATTGCTATGGCTTGATGGTATAATTTTTGACATTACAGTTCAAAAGTTAGCAGAGGCGGCTGTCCAAAAAGAGCAAAATAAATTAATCAGCATTTTCAATGCTATACCCAATGGTGTTTATATTGTAGATAAACAATTTAATGTAGAATATATCAACCCAGTTATTGAACAAGAATTTGGCCAGATTAATGGACGCAAGTGTTATTCATATTTTCATGATAGAACTGAGGTTTGTCCTTGGTGTAAAAATGAGCCAGTATTTGCAGGAAACTCAGTTCGATGGGAGTGGTATTCATCCAAACAAAATAAATACTACGATGTATTTGATATGCCTATCCAAAATGCAGATGGTAGTCTTTCCAAATTTAAGATGTTACATGATACTACTGAACACAAACAGGCTGAGATAGCACTATTGGAACAGACAGAACGCCAAAAAGCACTGTTGAGTTCCATTCCAGCTTTTGTCTATTTTAAGGATCGTCAGTTAAACTATGTAGCAGTAAATCAAGCATTGGCTAACATGCTAAACGTTAATATAGACGATTTTGCAGGTAAAACTGATTACGACTTCTTTTCAAAAGAGGATGCTGAATCTTACCGCAAATGGGATTCACAGGTTATGGAATCTGGCATACCAATCCATAATTTTGAAGAAACAGTTATTGCTCCAGATGGACAAAAAAAATATGTGCTAACAACGAAAGCTCCTTACCGAGATGCTAAAGGTGTTGTTATAGGTATAGTTGGAACAACACTGGATATCACTGAACGCAAACAAGCAGAAATGGTATTAGAAAGCAGTGAAAAACGCTTCCGTGCTTTATTTGAGAAATTTCCGGTGGCATACCAATCACTTGATGAAAATGGGTGCTTTTTGGATGTCAACCCAGAAATGGAACAACTACTGGGCTATCACGCAGATGAAATGCTTGGCAAATCCTTTGGTGATTTTTGGACTGAAGAAACCAGCAGCAGGTTTCCGAACGCTTTTTGCCAATTCAAGGAATGTGGAATTGCCAATAATGAACTGTATCTTCTGAAAAAAAATGGTGAGGAAATCACCATTATTATTAACGGTCGAGTTCAATACGATAGTAAGGGCAACTATGTACGTTCTCATTGCACACTGCACGATATAACGGAACACAAACGTATGGAAGCACAATTAATATCAGCCAAAGAAGCCGCCGATCATGCCAATCGTGCCAAGAGTGAATTTCTCGCCAACATGAGCCATGAAATCCGTACCCCCATGAATGCAGTGATTGGTTTTAGCGATATACTTGCTTCCAAAATCACTGATAAAAAGCACAAAAGTTATCTCAGTTCCATTCAAACCGGCGGTAAAGCTCTCCTAACTTTAATCAACGATATACTGGACCTGTCCAAAATTGAGGCCGGGCGGCTAGAAATTCAGTATGAACCAATGAATCCACAAATTATTTTCACTGAGTTACAACAGATTTTCAGTCTCAAGATAGCAGAAAAAAATCTTGGATTAATAATGGAAATTGATGAAAACTTGCCATTGGCTTTGTATTTAGATGAAACCCGTTTGCGACAGGTACTACTTAACCTAATTGGCAATGCAATTAAATTTACTGAGAGTGGGTATATTAAACTTTGTGCCAATAAAATATACACTGAAGATGATCATAGCAAAGTAGACTTAATCATGGCAGTAGAAGACAGTGGTATTGGTGTTCCAGCCGAACAACAGGCCCTTATTTTTGAATCGTTTAAACAACAAGAAGGACAAAGTACTCGCAAATATGGAGGAACTGGACTTGGACTTACCATAACTAAACGCCTTGTTGAAATGATGAACGGGCATATTTTCGTTGAAAACAACCCCGGCAAAGGTAGTCGATTTGAAATAGTACTGCATGAAGTTAAAGTAGCTAACACTCAACCAACAGTCGTACAAGATAATACTTTCGATCCCAATCAGATAACATTTGAAAAAACATGTGTATTGGTAGTAGATGATATTGAATCCAATCGTGATTTAATAAAAGAATATTTATCACAAGTTAATTTAGAAATTATTTGTGCAGAAAATGGCCAACAAGCGTTATTATTTGTGGAAGAATACCACCCAGCTTTGATTTTAATGGATATTCGGATGCCAGAAATGGATGGTTATGAAGCTACTAAGCGTTTGAAAGATAATCCAAATACTGCCAATATTCCAGTTATTGCCCTAACTGCCTCAGTTGTTGCTTTGGATGAAAAACATAAGATTGAGACACGCGGTTTTAATGGTTATTTAGCCAAACCAGTCAATATTTCTGATCTGCTAAATGAGCTATCTAATTATCTTAAACATACCATCAATGAAGTTGTTGTTCCTCAAACTACGGAAATTGACTATACCATTAATCCAGCAGAAATTGCCAAGCTCTCAGAATTGCAAAACCGACTCAGACAAGAAGTAATACCACTTTTGGAAGAAGTAGAAACTGCAATAGAAATGGGTATGGTTGCCGAATTAGCTGAAAAAATGATCCAGCTTGGAAAGGAATACAACATTCCGGCTTTTATCCAATATGGTGAACCGCTCAAAGAAAGCAGTGAAACTTTTGAAATAGATTATATTCAAACAGCATTTGAAAGATTACCTGCTTTGTTATCTATGGTTAATGTTTAATTGTTGGTAGTCCTATAGAAAGTAGTGATAGTTTCCACTGTAGAGACAAGGCATGCCTTGTTTCTACGTAGGCATCACTACCATTTGCGTTAAGCAGGGCGAACACATAGGTTCGCCCCTACATATTGAAATTTTATTTGTAGACGATAACCCAAAAAATCGGCTCTACAGAATTGAACACTCGTGTCAATACCCATCTTGAACTCCAAGCGACAAAAAAAGAATTGCGAGAAGTGCTTGCTACAAAAAAACAGCTTTTCTCCATAAAAGGCCATGATTTATTAAACTGGTAATATACAAATTAATCCACTAGTCATTGATTTACAGTACATTGTCCACAAAAATATTCAATTATTGCAGGAAAAATCGGATTTATCTCGTTCCCACATGCTATGTGGGAATGCAGAAGCACCGCACTGCGGTGCGAATACAACTATGAACTTACTGATATATCAAGATTAATACTATTTGGTACGCACCGCCAGTGCGGTGTTATGGCGTTACCACATTGCATGTGGGAACGAGATAATAACTAACAATATCTTGATTTTATTAAATAAAATAATTAACAATTAACATGAAAATCCAATCCAAAATATCCAGTATTATTTTTACCCTTATTCTACTTACCGGTGTCATAACGACTGCCACTAGTTATTTTGTTTCTAAGCAGATGATTGAACTTGAGATTTATCATCATTTAGAAAGTAATGCCATAGCAAAAGCATACCACATTGAGACCTTGTTAGATGAAGAGGTGAAATTGGTTAAAACATTTGCTATGGATACAGCTTTTATAGAGATATTCACCACCAAAAATCAAGCTCCAGCTATTCAAAAAATCAAAACTTTCATTGCATTGTCTGACGATATATCGCGGATAAGAGTTTTAGATAAGCTGGGTAATGTAGTGGTATCTAGTCATAGCAAAATTAACCATGTTGGCAATGCTGAAATATTCGCTCATGGTAAAAAAGGTATTTATATCCGTGATGTACATATTTCCACTATGACAGGGACTAAAGTTATCAGTATCTCTGTCCCAATATTAATCAAGAATGAATTTGCCGGTATTGTGATTGTCAATGTGGAAATTGAAAAGGAATTGTATAAAATATTGTTACAAAAGCATAAAAAAACTGAAGAAATATACCTTATCAATAAAGATGGATATATGATTTCGCCCTCACGGTTTCAGGAAAATACCTTCCTAAGTCAAAAAGTCAATTCATCAGAAGCCAAAGAATGTTTTACATTGTCTGCTGAAAAACATGAAATTGAACACGCTAAAATGGATATTTACGAAGATTATCGCGGTATTCAAGTGATGGGAACCCATCTAACTCTTAAAAATATGGATTGGTGTTTATTAGCAGAGATAGATGTTGAAGAAGCTTTTGTACCGGTTAATAAATTAGTACAACTGATGCTGCAATTTTTTCTGTTGTTATTCGCAGCAAGCAGTATCGTGGCTTTTTTTATAGCTAAAAACATAACTCATCCTATTCAAAAATTACAACGTCAAGCCAAAGAAATAGGAAAAGGCAACTGGAATTATCAAGAAACTATTGACACAAAAGATGAAATTGGAGAATTATCAAATACTTTCAATAATATGACAGCACTGCTTAAAGATGCCCAAGATGGACTGGAAAAACAGGTTGCTGAAAGAACATCTGAATTATCTCAACGCATTCAAGAAATTGAACAACAAAAAGTTGGAATGACGAAGGCCGAAGAATCCTTGCATCGTTTTCGTGCTGCCCTTGATAATTCTGTCGATGCTATTTTTATCATTGATCGGCAAACTATGAAATTTGTTGATATGAATAAAATGGCTTGTGAAAGTACTGGTTACTCACATGATGAATTATTATCTGTTGGCCCACAAGATATTATGCCGCATTTTACTGAAGCACAATTAGTCGCCAAATTTGATGAAATAATTAACAGTCAAAATCAGGAAAGCATTGAAACAACTCATCAACGGAAAGACAGCACCAAGTTTCCAACTGAAATTTTGCTACAGTCATATAAATTTAATGAGGATTATTTATTGATTGCCTCAGTCCGTGACATGACTGAACGCAAACAAGCAGAAAAAAAATTAGCTCAAATAATGGAATCTCAACATCGAAAAGCTTTATCTTTTTTACAAGCAATCGTGAGTAGCATTCCAATTCCCATTTTTTTGAAAGACCAAGCTGGTAACTTTTTGGGCTACAACTCTAGTTTTGTAGAAAGTTATATGGTATCTGAAAATGGAGATTTTGTTACTGAAGATATTGAAATTCCTGATGATAATATAAAAAATGCAGAGCTTTTTCAAACTAAAGGAGAACATATTTATAACACTAAATTAAAACAAGTCAATGGTAATAAACATGATGTTACGATCCATAAGACCATTTTTGAAACTGTTGAAGATTCTTTATTATTATTGGGTATAATTATTGATATTAGTCAACATAAACGACATGAAGAAATTATCCAGAAAGAACGTGATAAATTACACAGTATTTTAAATGCTATACCAAATGGTGTTTATATTGTTAGTAAACAGTTTGATATTGAATACGTTAATCCAGTTATTGAACAGGAATATGGTTCGATTGATGGACGCAAGTGTTATTCATATTTTCATGATAGAACTAAGGTTTGTCCTTGGTGTAAAAATAAGCAAGTATTTGCAGGAAAATCAATTCGATGGGAGTGGTATTCATCCAAACAGAATAAATACTATGATGTATTTGATATGCCTATCCAAAATACAGATGGTAGTCTTTCCAAATTTAAGATGTTACATGATACCACCGAACGCAAACAAGCTGAACAAGCTGTGCATGAAAGTGAAGAAAATTTACATACATTTTTTAATACTATCAATGATTTGCTTTTTGTACTGGATATAGAGGGTAATATAACCAAAATAAATGATACTGTTGTGAATCGACTGGGTTACAGTGAAGATGAGTTAATTGGTCAAAATGTATTGATTGTTCACCCAAAAGAAAAATGGCAGCTAGTCACTCAAAAAGTACAAAATATGCTTGCCGGAAAAGAGAAATATTGTCCTATTCCTCTTATCACAAAAGATGGTAAATATCTACCCGTTGAAACGCATGTGCAACGCGGAAAATGGAGTGGCAAAGATGTTTTATTCGGTGTTTGCAAAGATATTTCTGCAATAAAAATTTCGGAAGAAAAGTTTGCCGCAGCTTTCCAAATGAGTCCATCACTAATGGCCATCAACACTTTAGAAGATGGACGTTTTTTAGATGTTAATAACAGTTTTTTTAAAATCTTAGGCTATAAAAAGGAGGAAGTGATTGGAAAAACGTCTGTTGAATTGGGTTTTATCACGAAAGAATATCGTAACAAACTTAAGCAGCGAATAAAAACAGAAGGCTTTATATATGATCTTGAAATGTCTGTGCGATCTAAAAAAGGACATTTACGTTATGGCTTATTCTCAATTGAGTTTATTGAATTACAAGATCAAAAATGTCTGCTATCTGTGATGAGCGATATCACTGAACGCAAACAGGCTGAATTCGCATTGCAGAAGAGTGAAGAAAAATATCGGCGACTTGTAGAAAATATATCAGATGAGTTCTTTTTTTATAGCCATAATGCCGATGGTGTATTTACGTTTGTTAGTAATTCTGTTCAAGATGTATTGGGTTACACACCAGAAGAATTCATAGCTCATTATACAGAGTATTTGGCAGATAACCCCATTAATGAAGCAGTTGAACGTTATTCTGAACAAAGTATACAAGGCATTGCTCAACCTTCGTATAGGGTGGAAATTTGTTGTAAAGATGAAAGGATTAAAACTCTCGAAGTATTTGAAGTGCCAGTATTTGATGAACAAGGTAATGTTACTTCAGTCGAAGGTATTGCTCATGACATTACAGCACGCAAACAGGCTGAAGAAGCTCTGAAAGAAAGTAAAATGTTTCTCGAAAAAGCCCAGGAACTGACCAATATTGGTCACTGGAGTTTGATTCCTGCAACAGGTATAGTAACTGGTTCTAATGAACTATTCCGTATCTTTGGTTTATCTAGTGAAGATGCGGTACTCAATTCATTCTTAGAAGTTGTCCATCCCGATAATAGAGAAATGGTTGCTACTGCCATCCAGCGTGGTGCAAAATATGGTGAAAGTTGGGATATCGAACATAGACTTATTTGTTCGGATGGTAAAAAGAAATGGGTACACGCCATTGGTGAGGTTATCACTAATGAATCTGGTGATGTTGTTAAATTGATTGGAACTGTTCAAGACATCACTGAACGCAAGCAAGCAGAAGAAGCGTCACGCCGTTTTCGTGCTGCCCTTGATAATTCTGCTGATGCTATTTTTATCATTGATTGGCAAACCATGAAATTTGTTGATATGAATAAAATGGCTTGTGAAAGTGTTGACTACTCGCATGATGAATTATTATCTATGGAACCGCAAAATATTGACCCTCATTTTACCAAAGCACAAATAGTAGCTAAATTTGATGAAATAATTCATAGCCAACACCAAGGAATCCTTGAAACAGTACATCAACGAAAAGATGGTACTGAATTTCCGGTTGAAATTTTGCTACAATCACTCAAATTTGATGATGGTTATTTGCTGATTGCTTCAGTTCGTAACATAACTAAACGCAAAAAAATGGAAAACATTCTCAAGGAAAGTGAAATAAAATATCGTGATCTGGTTGAAACCTCGAACGATCTGATATGGAAATTTGATGTGAACGGGATTTTCACATTCTTGAATGCCACTTGGGAAAGTCAGTTGGGCTACACACCTGAAGAAATGCTTGGTAAACTTTTTACCGATTTTCAACCACCAGAACAGGCAGCCAAAGATATTGTAAAAGTTAAAGAAATTTTGACAACTGGTATAGAACTGGTTAATTACGATTCTATAGTTTTTTCCAAATATGGGCAAGCACTTAATCTATTAGTTAATGCTCGGGTTCAAAGAGATTTAGCTGGAAATATTTGTGGTGTTCAAGGCACTGCCAGTGATATAACTGAACGCAAACGAGCAGAAGAAAGTTTGAAAACAAGCGAGCAAAGATGGCAATTTGCTCTTGAAGGTAGTCAAGATGGTATCTGGGATTGGAATGTCGTTACTAATAAAGTTTACTTTTCTTCTATGTGGAAAAAGATGCTGGGTTTTGCAGATGACGAAATCAATAACGATTTAAAAGAATGGGAAAAACTAATACATCCCGACGATAAGGAACAGGCTTATATTGATGTTAATAATCATTTGGCTGGAAAAACTGAGTATTACCATAATGAACAAAGATTATTATGCAAAAACGGCATTTACAAATGGATTTTAGATCGAGGTAAAGTCATTGAATTTACAAAAGAGGGTAAACCACTACGATTTGTTGGTACTCACTCAGATATAAGTGACCGTAAGCGAATGGAAGAAACTTTGCAAGCAAGTGAAGAGCGTTTCAGGTCTTTAGTTGAATCAACATCGGACTGGATTTGGGAAATTGATGAGCAGGGCAACTTTACTTATGTTAGTCCTAGGATAAAAGATATTCTTGGTTATACACCTGATGAAATTATAGGAAAAATGACTGGTTTTGATCTTATGCCTCTTGAAGAAGCTCAAAAATTCCAAGTAGAATATGCATCGTATATATTAACTGCTATGTCTTTTGAACATATGATTAATGTGAACCTTCACAAAAATGGGAAGCAAGTGATAATGGAGTCTAGTGGCCGCCCATTCTTTGATGAATCAGGAAAATTGATGGGTTATCGTGGTATCGACAGAGATATAACGGAACGTAAACAAGCAGAACAAGCCTTACAGGAATCACACAAGAGATTTACCATCGTAACCAATAGCTTAGACGCATTCATTTATGTGAGTGATATTGAGACTTATGAACTGTTATTTGTTAATCAATATGGAACAGATATTTGTGGAAGTGATGTGGTTGGAAAAATCTGTTGGCAAGTATTACAAACTGGACAAACTGGTCCTTGTTCTTTTTGCACCAATAATAAGTTGTTGAATAAAGAAGGAGAACCCAATAATGCTTATGCTTGGGAATTCCAAAATACAGTCAATAATGAATGGTATCTTTGTCGAGATCAAGCAATTCAGTGGCCGGATGGACGGCTGGTGAGAATGGAAATTGCGACAAATATAACAGACCGTAAACAGGTTGAAATAGTATTAGAAAAGAGTGAAAAACGTTTCCGGGCTTTATTTGAAAAATTTCCAGTGGCATACCAATCGCTTGATGAAAATGGATGTTTTATTGACGTTAATCCAGAAATGGAACAACTACTTGGCTATAATGCAGATGAAATGCTGGGTAAACCCTTTGGTGATTTTTGGGACCAAGAAACCAGCACCATGTTTCCGAATGCTTTTTGCCAATTCAAGGAATGTGGAATTGCTAATAATGAGCTGCACCTTCTGAAAAAAAATGGCGAAAAAGTTACCATTATTATTAACGGTCGAGTTCAATATGACAGTAAAGGCAAATTTATACGTTCTCATTGCACACTGCACGATATAACGGAACGTAAACGTATGGAAGCCCAATTAATAGTAGCCAAAGAATCCGCCGATACTGCCAACCGTGCCAAAAGTGAATTCCTCGCTAACATGAGCCATGAAATTCGTACACCTATGAATGCAGTTATTGGTTTTAGCGATATACTTGCTTCCCAAATCACTGACAAAAAACATAAAAATTATCTTGATTCTATTCAAACCGGAGGTAAAGCTCTCCTAACATTAATCAATGACATACTTGACTTGTCCAAGATTGAAGCTGGGCGACTAGAAATTCAGTATGAACCAGTGAATCCACAACAAATTTTCACCGAATTACAACAGATTTTCAGTCTCAAGATAGCAGAAAAAAATCTTGAATTGATAATGGAAATTGATGAAGACTTGCCATTGGCTTTATTTTTAGATGAAACTCGTTTGCGGCAGATGTTACTTAACCTGATTGGCAATGCGATTAAATTTACTGATAGTGGCTACATTAAACTCTGTGCCAGTAAAAAATACACTGAAGATGATCATAGTAAAGTAGACTTAGTTATGGCAGTGGAAGATTCAGGTATTGGTGTTCCAGCTGGACAACAGGCTCTTATTTTTGAATCGTTCAGGCAACAAGAAGGACAAAGTACTCGCAAATATGGAGGAACTGGATTAGGACTTGCCATCACTAAACGTCTGGTTGAAATGATGAATGGGCATATTTTCGTCGAAAGCAATCCCGGCAAAGGCAGTCGGTTTGAAATTGCTTTGCATGAAGTCAAAGTAGCTGCCACTCAATCAAATGCCGTGCAAGACAATACTTTCGACCCCAATCAGATCATATTTGAAAAAACATGTGTATTAGTAGTAGATGATATTGAATCAAATCGTGATTTAATAAAGGAATATTTATCACAAGTTAATTTAGAAGTTGTTTGTGCGGAAAATGGTCAACAGGCATTGTTGTTTGTGAAAGAATACCAGCCCGCCTTGATTTTAATGGATATTAGGATGCCAGAAATGGATGGTTATGAGGCTACTGAGAATTTAAAAAACAACCCAACTACTGCTGATATTCCAGTTATTGCCATAACCGCCTCAGTAGCTTTGAATGAAAAAGCTAAGATTAAGACACATGGCTTTGATGGTTATTTATCCAAACCAGTCAATATTTCTGATCTGTTAAGTGAATTATCTCATTATCTTAAACACACTACTAATGAAGCTGTTGTTCCTCAAACTGTAGAAACTAAGCTTACACTTAACTTAGAAGAAATTGTCAACCTTCCAGAATTACAAAACCGACTCAAGCAAGAAGTCATACCACTTTTGGAAGACGCAAATGTTATGTTAGAAATGGATATAATTACTGAATTAGCCGAAAAAATGTTACAGTTAGGCAACGAACATAATATCCCAATTTTAATCAATTATGGTGAACAACTCCAAGAAAGCACCGAAAGCTTTAATATACCTTATATTCAAAAAGCACTCGAAGAATTGCCAGATTTACTGAAACCAATTATTAATGGTTAATGATTAATGATTAATGATTAAATAATTATGGTAATCTTTTATTATTAAGTGTTGATAATTAACAATTAATAAAAAATTTATGAAGAGAAAACAAACTATTTTAATTGTAGATGATAATCCAGAAAATTTAGCTCTTTTAGGTAATATTATGACTAAAAATGGATATAATTCTGGTTTTGCATTAAATGGTATAACAGCATTAGCTATTGCTCAAAAAAAACATCCTGATCTTATTTTATTGGATATTATGATGCCAGATATTGACGGTTTTGAAGTATGCAAACAGTTAAAACAAGATACTAAATTAGCAGATATTCCTATCATTTTCCTAACTGCTAAAATAGAAAAAGATGATATAGTTGCTGGTCTCGAATTAGGGGCAGTTGATTATGTCACTAAACCTTTCAATGAAAAGGAATTAATTACTCGTATCAACACACATCTTGAATTGCAAGCAACTAAGAAAGAACTTCGGGATACACTTGCCACACTTGCCAAACAAAACGATGAATTACATACCAAAAATTTAAAATTGGAACAGCTAACACAGGAATTGAAAGAAGCTCAAAAGGATAAATTATTTAAAATAAATAAAGCTTATGAACGATTTGTACCTCATGCATTTTTAAGTTTATTAAGTAAAAAAAGTATTACCGATATTAATCTAGGTGATCAAATTGAAAAGAAAATGACAATTTTATTTACTGATATTCGAGGGTTTACTTCAATTTCAGAGAATATGACACCGCAGGATAATTTTGATTTTATTAATAACTATTTTGGACAAATAGAACCTATTATTCTCCAATATCAAGGTATTATTGATAAATATATTGGTGATGCTGTTATGGCTTTGTTTCCATACAGTGTGGATAATGCTATTGATGCTGCCATTGCCATATTAAAAATGCTAGATGAGTATAATAAAATTTTACAGAGAGCTGATTTACCTGCTTTGCAAATTGGAATCGGAATCCATACCGGACCATTGATGCTTGGTACGATAGGTGGACAAAATCGTATGGATAGTACAGTTATTTCTGATGCAGTAAATATCGCTGCACGAATTGAAAATTTAACAAAAACTTATCATACTCCTTTATTAATTTCAGAAGCTAGTTATTTAGAATTATCAACTAAAACAAAATATTCTATTCAGAAACTTGACCGAGTGAAAGTTAAAGGCAAGTCTAAATATGTTAATATATTTGAAATTAAACTAGTTACTAATGGTTAAATTATTAATTATAAAATTATGAAAAAACAACAAATTACTTTAATGGCGTAGTGATATTACCTCGTTATCTCGTTCCCACATGCTATGCTCATCGTTATACACAAATATTTAAGTAGTTGAAATGAAAATATATTATGTAGGGTGGGTAGGAACAAAGTGGAAACCCACCGAACCTTCAAAATGGTGGATTTCTTAATATAACTGTAGTCTATTTAAAGGGATTACCCCTACAAATCATTATCTTGTCGTAGGGGCAATCCTTTATGGTTGCCCTTAATGCAAATGGCAGTAACTCTATATAATATATTTTAATTTCAAGTGCTTATATACTTGTATGTAACGATGAGACCTGGACGTTGGGAACGAGTAAGAATTGTAAATTGAAAGCAAACAGTTTGTTGATATGTTATTTTTGCAACCTGACAGAATTTAAAAAAACTATCAGGTTAATTGAATTACATTTAAGCTTTACCTTGTTTAGCAACTGCATCCATTGCAGCTTTAACTGCTTCTTCGTTGCCAAGGTAATAATGTCTGATTGGCTCTAAATTTTCATCTAATTCATACACTAAAGGCATTCCAGTTGGAATATTCATTTCGACAATATCATCATCAGAAATTTTATCAAGATATTTTACCAATGCTCTCAAGCTATTGCCATGTGCTGCAATGATAACTTTTTTACCTTGTTTGACTTGTGGTGCTATATCATCATGCCACACTTGTAAAACTCGCTCAATAGTATAATCTAAACATTCTGTTACCGGTAATTCATCTTTGCTAAGATTTTTATAGCGTGGGTCATGACCCGGATACCTTTCATCCGTTTTATCTACAGGTGGTGGTGGTACATCACAACTTCTTCGCCAAATTTTAACCTGTTCTTCGCTATGTTTTTTAGCTGTTTCAGTTTTATTTAAACCTTGCAATGCCCCATAATGACGCTCATTTAATCGCCATTCACGTTGAACTGGAATCCACATTAAATTCATTTCGTCCAACACAATCCATAAAGTTTTGATTGCTCTTTTTAACACTGAAGTGAAAGCAATATCAAACGTATAACCGTCTTTTTTTAAACGTTTACCAGCTTCTAATGCCTCAAATTCACCTTTTTCTGACAATTCCACATCAGTCCAGCCGGTGAAACGGTTCTCTTTATTCCAAACGCTTTCACCATGCCTAAGCAATACCAATTTATACATGTATAATATTCCTTAAATTGTTTAAGTATCCTAAACTTAGGTAATTTTAAATAGACCTTCATTCAAAAAAACATTGTGTTAGGGTTAAAGTTAGCATTTATTCATAACTTGTGACAATTCCAAGTCTTTTAAATAATTGCTGATCATTTCTTGTTGATTGATTATCAGTAGTTAATAGCTTTTCTCCATAAAAAACTGAATTAGCCCCAGCCAAAAAACACAATGCCTGCAATTCATCATTCATTCCAGCTCTACCAGCAGATAAACGAACGTTAGAAGTTGGCATTAAAATTCTTGCTACCGCTATACAGCGAACTATTGCAAATGGATCAAGTTTTTCTGTATTTTCCAATGGAGTTCCTGCCACTGGTACTAATTGATTGATTGGAACGCTTTCTGGATGAATTTCAAGATTAGCCAAAGTTTGTAATAATTCAGCTCGATCTTGTAAACTTTCACCCATTCCAATAATACCACCACAACAAATTTTTAAATTGACCTTGCGTACATTAGTTAAGGTGTCAAGCCGATCTTGATAGGTATGAGTGCTAACAATTTTTTCGTAATAAGCTGCCGAAGTGTCAAGATTATGATTATAATAGTCTAAACCTGCTTCCCGCAATTGTTGAGCCTGTTTAGCATCCAACATTCCCAAAGTCATACAGGTCTCTAAACCTTCAGCTTTAACTAGTTGTATTATTTCTAATATTTTCTCAAAATCTTTAGTTTTTGGATTACGCCAAGCAGCTCCCATACAAAATCGACTTGCACCATTAGCTTTAGCCTGTTTAGCTTCTGCAATAATCGTTTCAACTGCCATCAATGGTTGTCGTTCAAGTTCAGTTTTAAATCTAGCACTTTGTGAACAATAACCACAATCTTCCGAACAGGCTCCAGCTTTTATATTTAATAAAGTGCTTAATTGTACTTGATTAGGATTAAAGTTAGCTCTATGAACGGATTGAGCCATAAAGATTAAATCATTCAAAGGGAGTTGAAATAATTCCAGTATTTCTGTCAATTGCCAATCATGACGTATAGATTTTTTAAGCATAGTTTTAATATTTTTAGTTTTCCAATTAACAGATATGTTCTTTGAATTATGTCGTTTTACGAAAATAAAATTCGCTTCAAGGTTCTAAAAATTAACCTAATATCCAAATAAACTGATTGATCTCTAACATATTGCTGATGATAAGCTAATTTCAAAGGTAGTATTTTTTCAACATAATCAGCTTCCGGTCGTTGTGAGGTTGCTAACATTTCACTTTCATTACGGAATTCTATTGAAGCATAATCGGTTATTCCCACTGGTACCGATAATACATATTCCTTAATTCCATCTGGATAAAGTTCAACATATTCTGGTACTTCTGGACGTGGTCCAACTATACTCATTTCACCTCTTAGAACATTTATTAATTGTGGTAATTCGTCTAATTTATACTGGCGTAAAAAATATCCGCATTTAGTTATGCGAGTATCGTAACCTATGGTTAATTTTGGACCTTCATTATTAACATACATAGTACGAAATTTTATGATTTTAAAAGGTTTTCCAAATTGACCAATTCTGGTTTGTAAGAAAAATATCGGGCCATGGCTGTCTAATTTTATCCATAAAGCAATAAGTATAAATATTGGTACAAATAAAATTAAACTTGGGATAACACAACATATGTCAAATATGCGTTTTTTCATTAAAATCTTAAATAGATATAAAGTGATAGGATGATTTTGAGCTTAAGCTGAATGAAATTGAATAATTTTTAATTCTGCATACTTTAACAAATTAATAACAATATAGTCAATATCTCTTTCAAATCTGCAAGTACTCTCGTTAAAAAGAATATCAATAATATTAAAAAAGCTAACAGCATCAAATGTGCAAATACAGATGATAAATGCGGTTTGCCGTAACCAAAGTTATGTTCAAAATGATAACATTGATTTTGTGTTAAAAGTTTCGTTTTCAATTCGCCAACGTACTCGACCTCATTTCATAACTATTTTTAATGTTTTAGGACTTACGCATTGACACACGGCTTTCTCATAAAAATATAATTTATTTTTCAATGTGTTACAAAAAATCCACTCCGTCTGAAGTAAAATTTAATGCGTAAGTCATTGTTTTGTTATTATTTACGTACATTCATTCTATGAGAATCTCTACGGCAAATTTTGTAATTTATTGATTTATCACGTTATTTTTTATGAGAAAGCCGTGCGCATTGACAAACATAATAAAATGTTAATTATATTAAAATCATATAGTTGTTAAATATAAACTAATTAACTGTCATTCCCACGAAAGTGGAAATCTAGTGTTCTAAAAAAGTCATATTCTTGCTTAATATAACTGTGGTCCATCCAATCGGGAAATGCTATAATCAGCAATAAATGCTGAAGGTGAAAACTTTATACGAGAATTAGCAAGAAGAGCAACCAGATTTAATTCTGAAAGAAATATGTGCTGAATATAATAATAATTTTGAACAGACGGTGACACATTCAACAATTGATAGGGTATTGAAAAAATGGATATAATTAGTAATTCTCTTCATAGGTGTTTGGGATTTACCAGAAATGTACTATTTAATTGTGAATTGGTGAATGAAAAATGGTTAATTATTAATGATTTTGACTTTCATTAACAATTAATTATCACAGTTAACCATTCACAATTAAATATACATATCAATCGGTTAAGCAACGTTTATGTAGTTCAGAAATGCGTTGGAAGAATCAAGGAGCTTATAAAGATTAAGTCAATTCTGTTAAACATATATCTCGGCCACACCCTTATGTTTTTAGGTATGTTTCTTTTTAGATAGCCAAAATTGATGTTCTTTATCCAAAAAAACGATATAAAATGTATTTTCAACAATATATCCAGCAACTCTTTTCTTTCCATCAATACCTTCAATGACTCCCCATGCAACATGTTTATCAATATAAGAAGGATGAGCAAAGTCGGTTTTAACTGGAAAATCTCCATAAATCTTTATCTGTTGCTGGTTAATTGCTTCGTCACGAGTTAATTTTGATAAATCTTTTATTCTTTCCAATAGAGAAGCAAGAATATTTTCTCCATCCCATAATTTAAAGGTTTGTGGTGATTTTTTAGGTTGAGTTTCATCAACATCTTTGAAGTTAAAAGTTAATAATTCTCTTATGCTGGATATTTTTTTCTCTTCCCTTGTATTTACTTGCCTAGAATACGATTTGTTTCTATCTCTATTCTTACTCATTTAATGCAATCTCCAATTCATCAATAGATTTAAACAAAGGAATTGCACCATATTTACCAGCTAAATAATCTTTACTGTAAGAATTATTTTGTCTCGTATAATGTTCTTTGTATTCAAGCAAGGAATATAACTCACTCTCCTGTTTTGAATTCTTATCAAGAAACCAAATTTGGTCTCTCCTAAATAAATCACGAGTCAATAAATTAGTGTCATGACAAGTAACTATTAGTTGACTCTTGTTATTGTTTTCTTTGTGATAAAGCCCTAAAATAAATTGCGAAAGTAAAGAATGAAATTTGTTATCAAACTCATCAATCAACAATATTTCTCCAGTATTTATAATATGAAAAATAGGGCCTAACAAGTAAATTAGCTTTTGAGTGCCTTGTGATTCTAAAATCAATGGAATATTATAAGCTTGCTCACTCCCTTCTATTTTTTTTACAATTTCAACTTTTTTAGACTTATTTCTAGTTTTCATAGAAACAGCACCATTGAACAATTTAGTCGTATTTTCTTGGTTTGATTCAACAATATGAATATTTTTAATTTGTAGAGAGCCAAGAATATTTAATGCCCAAGTCAGAAAAGCTGGATTTTGGTCTAATAGATTAATCGTGAATTTTTTGAAGCCTTCTTCATTGATGCCAGAGACAACATGGAGTTTTCTAAACCATTCAATGATATGATGGGATTTTTCTCCATTAAATTGAGATAAAACTGAAACAAATGGCACATTTTCTCTAGTTTTTTCAAGATATAGTTTTCCATTTTTTTCTTTAATAAAATCCTTAGCTTCGGTAAAAGAACGCTTATTTATTTTTATTGTCTGCCCAGTTCGTTGAAATAAAAAAATTTCTTTTGAGGTTTTAGTCCAATACAGCCACTCCTCATCTATTTTACCTTTCAATATTGATATACCGTATCGGTACATCTGACCTTGCTGGACAAAAGTAATTTCAAATTCGCTTGGTATATCAAAAACGTCTTTTTTTAATAGAAATGGGACAACTGTTTCTAAATTATTAGCCTCTGTCAAAGAGTTTAAAATGATATTTTGTAATATACGGATGCTATTAATAAAATTAGATTTTCCACTCGCATTAGCTCCAAATATAGCAGCAGATTTCAGCAGATTATTTATACCGAATTTGTTGACCGGAAATACATTTTTTTCATTGATATGTGTGGAATCAGATGCCAACATATTCAATGTTTGTAGTGAGTTAAAGGAGCTATAATTTTGGACGGTAAATTCTATCAACATTTCTTTTAATAATTTAGTAGGATTAAAAATGGTATTATAGTTTTTCAGATAAATAATTTCACTTAAAACCTACGAGGTTTCCAAAACCTCGCAGGTTTCATACGAATGTATCTTAATGAAGTCTATATGAAATAAATTGGGCTGGCGATTCTAACAGCAAATTTACCAGCGAATCCAATTGAACATTTTATTATTGTTTAATGGTTTATACGTTACTAAAGTGCAATCTTCGCCAGCTAGTTCTGATTCTATTATTTTTGAAATAGTTTCCCAATCACCACCAGCTAAACCAGCTCCAATTTTAGGAAAGCATATTTTAAGACCTGAAAATTTTTCTTTTATTTCCTTAAAACATGATTTCATTGCATCATAATCAACTTGTCTGCCACGACCTTTGTAATTGTACTGAGTATATGCGTTAACAATAATAATCTTATGATTTGCTTTCTTAATTTCTGCGTAGCCAATAGTACCAAGTTTTGTTCTACTACCTTTAACAGTTTTTAAATCTGCTTGATAAGCTTCTGGAAAAGCTGCCTTGATACTTTTTGCAATACCAGCACCCATGTTACAAAAACAGTTACAGCCGTGTACTATTACATCTAATTTTCCTTCAATGGCTAATTTTATTATATCACCTTTGATTTCTTTCATTTCGGTCAACATCCTCTTGAACTCCAAGTCTTAAATTTAATATAGTGAACAAAGAGATTAGGAGCTAAAATTTTATAATGGTTATTCATAGGTGTTCAAGATTTACCAGAAATGTACTATTTAATTGTGAATTGGTGAATGAAAAATGGTTAATTATTAATGATTTTGACTTTCACTAACAATTAATTATTCACAGTTAACCATTCACAATTAAATATACATATCA